>VGZI01000003.1 GCA_016872605.1 Planctomycetota bacterium | reverse complement strand
TCGCCCCGCTTTGCCTGCTTGGGCTGCTGTGGACGGAGCAGCGTCTGGTCTGCTCTGCTCTGAATGCGGCTACTCAGTGACACACTGAACCCATGCTGCTTTGGCCTGACACTGACGCACTCGATCGTTGTACGTTCATTTTCATGATCCTGGGGAGCCTGAAAGTGGCAGAAGGCATCGCCGAATTGACGCAGGCGGGACGACCGTCAAGCCGACGCCGCGATGACGATGATGACGATCGGTAAAGAATCGCGCCAAAAAATCTTGTCGAAATGCCGATCACCAGAGCCGCCGCCCACGTAGTAAACACTGCACGCTGCTACGCAGCGACACCAGGCAAGCGGCTTTTGCCTCGGATTGGCCGCCTCTTTCGTGCGCGGCCCTTGTCGTGCGAGTCGGCGTCATAAAATAATTCCCGTCTCGGCGAATCGGAGAATGAAATCGGCCATGTCCACGACGTTCTTGCAACTAGCGCCGCTGTGCATGTTGTTGTCGATTGTGCAATTCATCGCTGCCGTTCCGTGGCTGGTTGCGCTCTGGGGGATCTCGCTGACGAAAGACCTGGCAGCACTCGCGAAAGGGGCGGGGGTTGCCGCCGTCATCGGCATCGCGCTGGCGTTTTTCCTGCAGACCAGCAGCGAACCCGGCGCCATCAACTTGCTCGGCCGATTCAACGCTTCCCTGCTGACCTTGCAGATCGGCCTCGACTTCTTTGTACTTGCGTATTACTGCATGCTCACCTTTTGGCCCAAGGGAGGCGCGGTTGCCTTGGCCGCGTTTTATGAAGGGATTCGCCAGCCCATGTTCTGGCTGCTCACCTTCCTGGGCGGCCTGGCGATGGTCGTATCGATCGTCATCCCCTATTTCACTTTCGGCGAAGACCTCAAGATGGTCAAGGAAATCACTTATGCCTTGACGATGATCTTCCCCGCCATCTTCGGCGTAATCTCAGCAAGCATTTCGGTAAGTGAAGAGATCGAAGGCCGAACGGCAGTCACGCTTTTGAGCAAGCCGATCTCGCGGCGGGATTTTCTCTTCGGCAAGTTCGCGGGGTTGACGCTGGCCGGCGCCTTCATGACCATGCTGATGGGCTGGGTGCTGATCTGGGTCGTGCTGGCGAAGTTTAATTACGATTTTCAACCGGGCATCACGCAGCTGCCGCCCGACCCGGCCTGGGTCAATCGCATGGTTGAAGAGACGTACGGCCCCACGGTCGCCGGCGACTTGCTGCGCGGCACGGGATTGTGGTTCCGCGACCTCGGCGAGGCGCTGCCCGGGCTCATCATCGGATTCGGACAGGTCATGACCTTGATTGCCGTCAGCGTGGCCTTGGCAACGCGCTTGCCCATGGTCGTCAATCTCACGATGTGCATGTTCATCTACTTCCTCGGCCATCTGGCGCCGATTCTGACGGCAGTCAGCCAGGACCTTCGGCTCGTGCAGTTCATCGCGCAGCTTTTCGAATTTCTGCTGCCTGGCCTGGCGAACTTCGATGTCAGTTCGGCCATCGTGCGCGACGTGCCGCTCGATCCGGAGCGCTATGCTCTCTACACATTCAACGTCTTCATCTACGCGACGATCTACACCAGCATCGCTCTGCTCGGCGGCTTGATCCTATTCGAAGATCGCGATGTCGCGTAAAGTCTGCCCAATCGATACGACGTGCTTTTGTCGGGATCGATGATTTCGTTTTGTTGTGCATTTCGCGACAAACTGGGTTTCCCAAGAAAATCGTCTGTCTGGTAGAATGGAACGGAGTTTAGCTCGGCCGTAGGCGGAAAGGTGCGTTTCACGCAGCCTGCCCGGGACTGAACGAGGCCGACCCAAATTGAGTCATTTCCATGACGGACAGCGCCTTCGCTCGCTGCCAGAAGTTCTTGACGTACCACCCGATCGCGGAGTGGGTGTCCATTTTTTCGTCCCTCGTCTCGGCGGTTCTTTACGTTGCGCTGATCATTCTGCTGGGCTTGTTCATCGATCTCCTCGTCGAACGCGGGGATATTCCGAGCTATCACGCATTGACGGCGGCGGAGCGGCAGAGTTTTGCTCAGTCGCTTCAAGCCGCCGCGGCCAACGGGAAGCGCGAAGAGGTGGTGGCGGCGATCAAGGCGGAGCTGCAGGCGCACAACGTTGACGCATCGGCGCTGCAAATGTGGGAAAAGGGGGAGCCTTTCGAGAAACTGCCGGCGCAGGAGAAGGCGTTGCTGTGGTGGGCCAAGCTGCCGGAGCTGTTTGCCGATCGTGTGTGTGAGGCCGCCGCTCAGAAGATTCGGGATGACCTGCGCTCACACGTAAACGACGCCGGCCTTTACTTGCCGATCGAGCAGGGCGGCCTATTGAGCCTGGTGATTCGCACACGCCATTCTTACAAAGGCCGTATCATCGGGTTCTTGGCCGAATGGAACTCGTGGACGTGGGCCTACGGCAATACGAACTTCCTCTATGGCCTGGTCATTGTCGCGGTCGGAGTCGCGCTGCTGCGCCTGGCCATGCTGTTCTTGTCGAGCTACTACGGCGCCATCGCCGTGCTCGATGCAATGACCCGCTTGCGACGGTCGGTGTATCAGCACACCAACCGGCTCGGGCTGCTGGCGTTCAAGACGCTCGGCCCCAGCGATGCCGCCGGCATCTCGACGCGGCATCTCGAAGGTGTTCACGAGGCCCTGTTCCAATGGCTTACCGTCTTTTTCCGCGAGCCGGTGAAGATCGGGCTCTTGATCGCGTTCATGCTCGTAGTCAATTTCTGGCTCGGCGTGGCGTTTTTGGGGATCGCAGCGCTCGTCTGGCTGATTGGAGGCCAGCTCGTCGACCATCATCAGGAGCAGAGCCGAGCGGCGGAAGCCCAATCCGCCGACCAGGTGGTTCTGGTGCAAGAGAGCCTGATGCTGTCGCGCCTCGTCAAAGTGTACCTGATGGACGCATTTAATCTCGAGCGCGTCGAACGGCAATTGAGCGATTACAACGATGCTCAGATGCAGCGCTACCGTGGCGAGGCGTATTATCAGCCGCTGGTCCTTCTGCTCGGGCTCCTTTCCGCCATGGGACTGCTTCTGGTCGCCGGACAGATTATCCTGTGGGGCCAATTCGGCGTTACCAGTTGCCTGGTGCTGGCGGCAGCGATCATTAGCCTCTATTGGCCGCTGCTAGCGATCATCGAAGCCCGCCGCATCGTGGGCCGGGGAAGCGAATCGGCGCAGGTGGTCTTCGATTTCCTGGATCGCACCGGAGGCATCGGCCAGCCCATCGAAGCCGAGCTCGTTCCCACGCTCTCCGGCGAGATCCGCTTTGAGAAAGTAACCGTTCACCAACCCGGCAAGGACGAAAAGCTGCTGGCCAATATCAATCTGACCATTGAAGTCGGCTCAAGGATCGGCATCGTCGGGCTCAACGAAACTGAAAAGCACGTGCTCGTCTCGCTCTTGCCCCGCTTGCTCGATCCGACGTCAGGCAAGGTCCTCTTCGACGGCAAGGATTTGCGCTGGGTCACCCTCGATTCGCTGCGCATCCAGATCGCGGTGGTTTTCGACGGGAACTTCGTCTTCAACGACACGGTGGCGAACAACATCGGTTGCGGCGATCCGGCCTTCAATCTCCAGCGTATAACCGACGCCGCCAAGCTCGCACACGCTCATCAGTTCATCGCCAAGCTGCCGCAGGGTTACGAAACGGTGATCGGCGATCAAGGCCATGTGCTGACGCCGGGCGAGATGTTTCGCATCGCGCTGGCTCGCGCGATCCTGCGCGATCCGACGATCCTCATCGTCGAGGAGCCGCATGCGCTGCTCGACGACGACACCAAAGCGATGATCGACGACACGTATCAGCGGTTTTTGCCGGGCCGAACCGTCATCTTTCTTCCGCACCGGCTTTCCACGATTCGTAGCTGCGATAAACTAGTCGTTCTGCACGAAGGCCGCGTCGCCGCCTATGGCGATCATCGTGAATTGCTTAATGAGAGCGAATTGTACCGGCACTTGCAGTATTTGGAGTTCAACGAGTTCGCCAGCCAGGTCGCCCCGGTCGCCGCCCAAAAAAACGGAGACTGACGTTGCCGTTAGCGGCAAAGCCCGGAAGGAATCCCCATGCACGAACGCGAACTTGCGGTCGCCCTAGACGCGGCCGCTCAAGCGCGCGATCACTTGACCGGCGCGTATGAACGGTTCGAGGTGGTGCCCGACGCGCCCGCCGAGATCAGCACCGAAGCCGACCGCCAATCGCAAGAAATCATATTGCGAGCGATCCGCCGCGCATTTCCCAATGATGCCCTGTGCGCCGAGGAAGCGACGCCGACTTTGCGCGACGCCCTTCAAACGGGCGATCGGCTCTGGATCGTCGACCCGATCGACGGCACACGCGGGTTCGCACGCAAGAACGGCGAATTTTCCGTCATGATCGCGTTCGTCGAGAAAGGCGCAATCGCCGTCGGCGTCGTGGCGCAGCCGGCCGTACAACGCTTGACCTACGCGGCGCTCGGCCAGGGCTGTTGGCGCATCGACGGCGCCGCGCGCGAACCGGCGCGCTGCCGGGTGACGGCTGTTGTTCAAACGACGCAAGCGACATTGACGCAGAGCCGATCGCGCACGCCCGGCAGACGTTCACGCTGGGTCGATTCCCTGCGTCCGGCTCGCGTCGTCGAGTCGTACTCAGCCGGCATCAAGCTGGCGCTCGTCGCGCGCGGCGAGGCGGACATCTATCTCAACACCTACGAAGCATTCCACGACTGGGACATTTGCGCCGGCCAAATCCTTGTCACCGAGGCAGGGGGCATGGTCACCGGCGCCGCCGGTGAAGTATTGCGCTACGGGCTCCCCGGCGCCTGGCAGAAGCACGGCCTGCTCGCCACCAACGGCCCGCTCCATCCCGCGTGCCTTCGCCTCATCGCCGACCACGCGTAGCCGCGCTAGGTCGGCGGTTTCGCGCGCTCGCACATTCGCTACAACCCCTACAATCGGCAAAGTCCTCCAAATCGGAATTCCCCGCCCCACCACTCCGCCCAGAATGAATTTGGCGAGCCTGCGCGAATGCCGTACGATTACTCCGAGGTCCTTTGCACCGGGAGAATCGCATGAGCGGATCGCTGCTGATTTTGATCGCCGCCTTGACTCAGGCTCAAGACACTCCACCACGGATCGGTGTTCACGTCGAGCGGCCCGGCCGCGACATGGTGCTGCGCTGGAACGAAGTCGCGTTGACAGCGATTCGACTCGATCACACGCCGCCCCCCGTCGCCGCTCGTAACCTGGCGATTGTTCATCTGTCGATTTACGATGGCGTCATGTCGATCCAGCGCACCCATCAACCGTACCTGACAGATGCGACCGCCATCCCCGGCGCCTCGACGGAAGCGGCGGTCGCGGCAGCAGCGCACCGAGCCCTTGTGCACCTCTATCCGAAACAGCGCGAGGTTTTCGACGCGATGCTCCGTCTCGCCTGGACCGACGTTCCCGCATCACCCAACCGGGATGCCGGCGCCGAACTGGGCCGCTTCTGCGCCGACCGCATGCTCGAAACGCGGAAGGCCGACGGCTCCGACCGCATCGGAAAATACACGTACAGGAAGCAGCCGGGCTTTTGGCAGCCGACGCCGCCGCGGCTTCAGGACGCCCTTCTGCCCGATTGGGGCTACGTCAAGCCGTTCGCGATCACCAAGGGCACGCAGTATCGTCCCGCCGATCCGCCTACACTGTCGAGTGCCGCGTACGTTCAAGCCCTGCATGAGGTCAAGCAACTCGGGGCCAAAACGAGCAGCCTTCGAACCCTAGAGCAAACCGACATCGCTCATTTCTGGGCCGACAATGCCGGAACCGTCACGCCTCCGGGACACTGGAATCAGATCGCCCAGTCGATCGCGGTCGACCGCGCCAATACGCTTGCCGAAAATGCCAGGCTATTCGCCCACTTGAACATCGCCCTGGCTGACGCAGGCATTTTGTGCTGGGTGATCAAGTTTACGTTTGAGTTCTGGCGACCGGTGACAGCGATTCGCGAAATGGACCGTAGCGCCGACTGGACGCCGCTCCTGGACACGCCGCCGTTCCCCGCTTACGTCTCCGGGCACAGCACCTTTAGCTCCGCCGGCGCCGCGGTGTTGGCCCAAGCGTTTGGAACCGACAAACTCTCGTTCGCGACCACCTCGGATGGATTGCCGAATGTGACGCGCAAATTCACCAGTCTCTGGTCCGCCGCCGAGGAAGCTGGCATGAGCCGAATCTACGGCGGCATCCATTGGCAGTTCGACAACACCGAAGGCCTAAAAGTGGGCCGCACCCTGGGCGAGTACATCGTCCGCACTACGCTCCAACCGCGCCCACGGCACGTCTTGCGCCCTGGACTCTAAGTTCGGTGAGCCGAGCGGAGTGAGCCGCCGGTTGATCGGGCGTTGAGAGGAACTCGCCATGACCGAAGCGGAAGAACAAGCCATCGAGAATCGCGTGCGCGGCATGCAAATCATCGCCAGCGCGCTGATCGCAGGCGTGTTGATCTTCTTCGGCATCGCGACCTATCTTGCGCTGAACCATGTCGACCCGCCCGGCCCCGCGCCATTGCCGATGCTGACGATCGTCGCGTTCATCATGCTGGGCGGCTGCGGTGGCATTTCGTTCCTCGTGCTTTGGTATTTTCGGCAAAACGCGGCGCGGCAAATCGCCACGGGCATCTGGCACCTCCACAGGGCATCGACCCGAAAAGACTACGAAAGCGACATCGTCAAACTCCTGGGCGCCGAACAAGCCGTCTTCATCATGGGCCTGGCGCTCCTGGATGCCCCCGCTTTCATGGGCTGCATCGCCTTTCTCGTCGAGGCAAAATGGTACGCCGTCGCCGTCATCGTGATCGCCGTTTCGCTCATGATCCTGCGATTTCCAACGCACGACAGTTTGCGCGAATGGCTCTACGAGCAGAAGAAACAGATCGACGAGTTGCGCGCCGGCGGTGCGGGCGTGCCGTGAAATCGCAACCGAACGACATGCCTGGCGCTTTGCGAATTGGCACCCGGTTGCTGGGCGAAGCAACCGGTAACGGACGCTTACAGGCTTGACGCCGATTTCTTGAGCATGAAGCCGAGCAATCCCTTCGCGTCGGCACGTTCGATCAGGTCGCGCACGACCTTGTTGTCACGGAATTCGGGATTCTTCAGCAGCTCCTCTTTCGCCCAGCTGATGACGACGTTCGCCGAGTCAAAGGCGTCGGTGAGTCCGCTGCTAGCGCGCGGGCTGGCTGTTCGATAGTTACCGTCGCCGTCGAATCGGAAGTCGATCTTGGAATAGAAATCGCCGAACGGGTGCTTGTAATTGAACTGATAGGTGAGGATGAAGCCACCATCAATGTTCTTGGTTTCGACTAACTGCAACGTTTGCAGCTTTCCCGTTGGATGAGCAAAGAAAGCGATGAGCTTTTGCTCCTTCTGGATTAACCGCGCCGCCTTCGTTGTCGCCGCCGAGTCCCCGCCGGCCTGAAGCAGGCCGACTGCGACCAGACAGATTCCGATCGCCGCCAAGATGTTCCCTACGCGCGTCTTCATGGTGCACTCCTGAGAAGAAAAAGGATAGGACACACGAAGCATCGGTTGCGAATCGCCAGATGGCGCGGATGTAGACTCACAGCCGTGCTAAGCGCATAGACGTGACGTTCAGGAAAATGGAACAAGAAATGAAGACTGTACCATCATTACCGGCAACGTGGCGCCTCCGCGACAGCGCCAATGGCGTTGAATCTCAAAGCCCAGAGAACCGAAAAGAGAAGTCGAGTCGATCTTCATTGAGTAATGCCGCGTTGCGAACAAGCTCTTATCAACTCGGCTCCCGACCCCTTCCTTTCTCTCACTTCTTTCGCGTCATCCATTCCATGCCGATCCAGCGTTCGCCTTCACGGGCGGCGAAGTGGGCCCATGGCGTGTCGGCGTAGTTTTTTTCCAACAGGCTCAACCGTTTGGCGCGGTCCTTGGCCAGCGATTTCACTTTCGCCTCCGGCGCTCGGGGTCGCAGTACGAACATGATCTTCCAGCCGACATCGCCCTTATCGAGTTCGGGCAAGCGGTCCGCCCGAATGGCGCCGAGCGCGAAGTTGTACTCCATCAGAAAAATCATGTCGGCTTGAAGCTGGCTCCGAGCCCAATGGTATTGCGCCTGCCAATGCTTGCGCGGCTCTTTGTCGATCCCCTTCTCGGCGTCGATCATTTCGTCGAGCACTTGTTCCAGGTGGAAGATCGCTGCCGCGATGTCGGCTTGATCCTTCGCAATGTCGGCCTTGAGCTTGGGCGTGATGGGCACGGCGGAAAGCTCCAGGCGCAGTGTGCGCCGTTGCGTTTCCTGCGACGCCTCCACGGCGGCAAACACGGCGGCGCGCACCGAATGGGCCGCATCATATTTCTCCTTGCCCGCGTTGCGGCGCACCCGTTCCTTGTCGAACGACTCGCGCTCGTCGACCGCTACCGCCATCAACTTCGCCAGTACGCTCTTGGGCGCCGCCACCACGTCGGTCGGAAGCTCAAAGCGCCGGTACAGCGACGGCGACCGATCGATCTCTTGCACGATCGAGCGAATCATCTTGGCTTCCTCTTCGCCAGATGTACCCGTATGCAGAAACGTTACAATGCAAACCACGTCGACAAGCATAGCCACGAGCCTCCACAAGCAATCTCACCGGGCCATTATCCTCGCTACCAGGCCGCATTGTCAACAGATTAGGAAAAACCATGGACAGCAGGAGACCGGCGAGCCAAGCCGCGTAAACGGCCGGTTGATAATGCGCGACGCCGATTCAACCCGCCCCTGACGGGGCTCGGCTCGCCGACAGTTCCCCGAAAAACCATCGCAGGTCAATGGCGGCCGGCTACAATGACCGTCGATGATCCTATCGCGGGAGGTATTTCAATGAATCGCAGCGCTGTTGTTGTGCTTGTGAGCCTGGTCCTGGCAAATGTCGGCCTCGGTCAAGACAATGTTGTGAGGGTTGCCGTCAAGGGCGTCAAGGCCGATATGCCGATCACGGTTCCCTTGAGCGTGCCGAAGGCGTGGGCCAAGTTCGACGAGGTCGCGGTGCATGTCGACCTCGGCAAGGGCGTCGACATGCCGATCATTACGGGTCAGCTCACATCGCCAGGTGTTGTGACCGAAACAATCAAGCCTGCCAAAGAGGGATTGGTCCGCCGTGATCTCCACGTCGTGATGCCAAGCGAAGACGACGCCGAGTTGATCGTTTACTTCAAACCGACGATTCCAGCAATCCCGCGCTTCGCCTGGACTGAGAAGAAGGGCGAATATCAGGAGCTGTTGCTCACCTACTCGGGCCGAGCCATACCTATATTGCGCTACATGAACCGCGCCTACGATACGTCGTCACCCGATGCACGCAACAAGTCGTACAAGGTTTTTCATCACCTCTACGATCCTCAGGGCAAGCGGTTCGTCACCAATGGCGGGTTCGCCGACGACACCACGGGCGATCCGAAGAAATTGCTTTATCCGCATCATCGCGGCATCATGTACGGGTTCAACAAGTGCATGATCGGCCCCGACCTCAAGACGCAAGCCGACACCTGGCATTGTCCACCTGGCGACGCCAAGAAGAAAGGGCCGACGGCACATGTCAATCACGAGAAGACGCTCAGCGAGGACACCGGCCCCGTCCTCGGCCGACATCGCGTCTTGCTCGGCTGGTACGGCGCGGGCGACAAGCCGTTTGCGCTCGAAGAACGCGAGTTGACGGTGTATCACTCCAAGGCGGGCACGCTCGTCGAGTTCGCGTCGCGCCTCAAAACGGCCGACGGCAAGATTCGCGTCGACGGCGATCCGCAGCACGCCGGCTTCCAGTTCCGCGCCCACAACGACGTCGCCGCCAAAACCAAAAACCAAACCTACTATCTGCATCCCGACGGCACAAAGGGCGACATGGGCAAAGAACGCAACTGGCCCGGTGACAAATCGATGGTCGATCTCCCCTGGTACGCCATGTCCTTCGTCCTCGGCGAGAAACGCTACTCCACCGTCTACCTCAATCACCCCAGCAACCCCAAAGAGACCCGCTTCAGCGAACGCGACTACGGCCGATTCGGCGGCTACTTCCAGCGCGAAATCACGCCGGAGAATCCGCTCGTCGTTAACTATCGCCTCTGGCTACAACCCGGCGAAATGACGGCCGACCAGGCGCGAGCGCTCTATTCGGCATTTGCGTCGCCGGCGAAGACGAAGGTGAAATGACGATTCTCCATCAGAGCCTGAGGCGTAAGCGAAGGACGACCGTTCCTTCGCTTACGCTTCAGGCTCTGAGCGTTCACGCCAGATGCCGCTCATACACCGGGAAGCTCCCCTGGCGTTCAAAGATCCGTTCGTAAAAAGTGAATAGGGCCTTCGCGTCGGTGGCAACCTGAGCGGCGAAGGCGGCGATGTCATCGTTGTCGGCAAGCTGGTAGGTGGCGTATCTGAGCATGTCCATGCCGGTGCTGAACACGTTCCGATCCGGCGAAGTGATGAAACTGAACACCCCTCTGATGCGCTTGGCCGACATCCCTTCCGCGCCGAACGCTCCGAGGCGAAAGCACGGCATCGACGAATCGACGGCCTGCGGGTCGGCGTACTGCGGGTTGGTGATGAAGATGCCGGCGGCAATCGGCATATTGTCCGTGCGATTGCGCATGACGAACACATCGTCACTTGAGAAGTAGGGATTTTCCCAGATCGTCTGCTTGAGCCCTTCCGCGCTGTCGACGCGAAAGACGGATCGGTCGAGTTCGAAGATCGTGGGAATGTCGTCGATGGCGAGCGGCGTGATCAGCGAACCGATCTTGGCCGAAGGCGTCGGCATGTTTTCGAACTTCAGGAAGAAGTTCACCATCTCGCGCACGCGCGCGAAGCCGTGCTGTTCGAAGAAAGTGTTGATCGTCGGCCAATCGCCGCGGTAAGCACAGAACGCCTTGTCCAGGCCGCGCTGCTGCATCGCTTGCAGTGTCTGCGCAAACAGCGGCTCGGCGGCGGCCTCGTGCCCGGGCAAACACCATGGATAACTGACTCGGCCATTAAGCGAATACGTGCAATAGCCGACGACGGCGTTCCCTGTGACGGCGTAGAACCGAGTCAGCGGCTCGAAATCCTTGGCGCTAATGCGCCGCTGCAGATCGACGATCGTCGCCGGTTTGAACCTCGTCTGCGACGCAGCTGCCGTGTTGTAGATTTTCAGCTGCGCGAACTCATCGCCCGGCTGGTACGTGCGGATGTTCACGATGCCTCCCCCACTTCCGCAGGCGAACTGTCCTTTCGCGATCGGTTCATCGCCGACGGCCTCAACGGCGATAATCTAGCGTATCGCATAACCACGCCCTCCACAAGTCACGCTCGACCTTCTCCCCTCCGCACCCCATACAACAATCAAGAACGCCTCGCTTCGCACCTCCCCCTGAGGATACCTCATGACTCGCTATCTGCTCCTTGTCGTGTTGATGGTTGCCCCGATGGTCGCTGTCGACGCTCAGTTCGATGCCGGCATCGAAGCGGACGTCATTCTGAAAGGCGCCGTCATTCACGACGGGTCAGGCAAGCCCGGTGTCGTCGGCGATGTCGCGATCAAAGGCGATCGCATCGTCGCTGTCGGCAAGTTCGTGGTGAAAGGTAATCCGCGCGTCCTCGACTGCACCGGCCTCGTCCTCGCGCCGGGCTTCATCGACCTGCACACGCACAGCGACTATCCCCTGCAAAACGCCAAGACCAACGCCAACTTCAACTATCAAACCCAGGGCGTCACCACCGTCGTCACCGGGAACTGCGGCGCCGGGCCCGTCGATGTCGCCAAGTATTTCGCCGCCCTCGAAAAGATCGGCATCGGCACCAACGTCATCCATCAAGTCCCGCACAACGATGTCCGTCGAGCCGCCATGGGCAATGTCAATCGCGCCCCGACCGAGAAAGAGCTCAGGCGCATGGAGGAACTCGTCGATCAGGGCATGAAGGACGGCGCCTTCGGCTTCGCCACCGGGCTCATTTATAACCCGGGAACCTATTCGAAAACCGACGAACTTGTCGCGCTCGCCAAAGTCGCGGCCAAGCACAAGGGGTTCTACGCGAGCCACATTCGCAACGAGAATACCGAGGTGCTCGCCGCCATCGAAGAGATTCTGGAAATCGCTCGCCGTTGCGGCATTCGCGTGCATATCTCGCACATCAAAGTGTCGGGTCGCAATGCGTGGGGCAAGGCGCCGGACGTGATCGCCCTCATCCGCAAGGCGCGCAAGGACGGCATCGACGTCACCGCCGACCAGTATCCCTACACCGCCAGCAGCACCTCGCTCTCCGCAACGCTCATCCCCGCCCGCTTTCGCGAAGGCTCGACCGAGGACATGATCAAACGCCTCGATGATCCCGACATCGGCGCGAAGATGAAGAAGGCAATCGACGCGAGCCTTAAGGGCCATCTCAACGGCAAGAGCATCAAGATCGCCGGCTATGCCAAGAACACGAGTTGGCAGGGCAAAGACCTGTTCACGATCGCCGAGCAGGAGAAAAAGTCGCCGCTCGCCGTCGCTCTCGACATTACGCGCAACGGCGGCGCTCAGATCGTCAACTTCGGCATGCAGGACGACGACATTCGCCTGTTCATGATGGAGCCGTACGTCGCGACCGCCAGCGACGGAGCTTCGATGCTGCCGAGTGACAAAGTCCCGCACCCGCGCAGCTACGGAACCTTCTCGCGCAAGATCGGCCGTTACGCCATCGAGGACAAAGTCATCACGCTCGAGCAAGCGATCCGCAGCGCCAGCGGCCTACCCGCCGACATCCTGCAAGTCCCCCAGCGCGGCTACATCAAGGCGGGTCACTACGCCGACATCGTCGTCTTCGATCCAAAGTCGTTCCGCGACAAAGCGACCTACGAACGCCCGCACCAGCATTCGACGGGCTTGAAGTACCTCTACGTTAACGGCCGGCTGGCGATCGAGGACGGCAACGCGACCAACGTGCTTGCCGGAAGGGTGCTGCGGCATGGGCGATAGCGTTCGCCGCTTGCGGCTTAGCGCGCGGGTGGCAGAAGGGATATCATGAAAAACAAACCTCGAAAATTACCCTACAAACCAACACTTGTGGAGTACGAGATGGTTGAAATCACCGATCCCGCCGAGCAGGCGGCGCTCGATCGGCGCATACGGGCTGCTGAAAAGATGCTCGCGGCTCGGGATGCGAAGAAGGCGAAGCCGCGCAAACGGAAATAGAGGATCCCATCATCCCTCTCGTTGTACTCGCGTCGTTGATCCTTCCCGGCGATTCAGCCGAGACGGCGCGTTACCTTCGGCTCGGGCGGCAAGCATGCCGAGTTCGAGTGCGCGATCACGCTCACGAAAACGGGCACGACGATTGACAGCATCACCAGCCGCCGCGCAAGTGAAGCCTATGCGACCGCGACGGCACGGCCGGATTTGACGGACTCGATTTCTCGATAGCACATGACGAGGGCGTCGCGGGCGAGTTTGCCGCTTAGGTAATCATGCTCGCGGTTGGCCTTGATGCCGTCGACGGCGGCCTGGATTTCGATTGTGAACGCTGTTGTGGCATCGTCGCCGCCGGGGAGTTTGGGCTGTTCGCTCGAGCCGTCAGCTCTTAGCACCGTCAGCGGACACGTGCCGGATTCGTAGACGAGCGTGGCTTTCTCCAGGTACAGTTCGTAGCCGTGCACAAACGGGCGGCCCTTCATGGTCAAGGCGCCGGACGAACAGGTGATGGCTGGAGCGCCCCCCTCACCCCCGGATCCTCTCCCGGAGGTACCGGGAGGATACAAGTACGACGTCGTCAGATGATCGACCGAACCGCCCGAGCCGACGACGCCTACGGAGAAGACGCTTGCCGGCACGCCGCAGACCAGGCCGATAAAGTGGGTGTCGTGGATGTGCAGATCGACGGCCGGCCCGCCGGTCTTGGACGCGTCACCGATCTCGGCGGACCAATCTGGTTTGGAGATAATGCGCTTGAAATGCCCGCCCAGGAGCTTGCCGAACTGCCCGCCTCGTATCGCCTGAGCGGCATAGGCGAACTCCGGAAAAAACGGGAGCACATGCGCGACCATGAGCAAGCGGTTCGCTTTTTTTGCGGCGGCCAACATCGCATCGGCGTCCTTGGGCTCCAGCGCAATCGCTTTCTCAACCAGCACATGCTTGCCCGCTTGCAGCGCCCTGATGGCGGTGTCCGGGTGCAGATGCGTCGGGTTGCAGACATCGATCATGTCGATGTCTTTGTCGGCGAGCAGATCGTCGAGGTTGCGGTATTTCTTGATGCCGGAAAGGTCCATCATCTCCCCGCGCGGCCCGAAGTTGCCCTGGATCGAAGTCCAGTCGCCGGCCAGCTTCTTCTCATCCCGGCTGCAGATCGCGGTAACGCGCGCGTCGCGAAGCTTGCGCGCCGCCAGGAAGTGAATCATGCCCATGAATCCAACGGAAACCAGGCCTATTCGGATCATTGGGAACACCTCGATGGATTCGCGAACTGTTGACGGTTTCGACCACCTATTTGGGACTCATTGTGCCAATCATTGCGCTGATTTTATGGATCACGAACGTGAATCACTGCCCATGGGACGTCGCGATGCACTTTGCGAGTTTTTTCGAGGCAGCAGCAGCGCTCGCAGTGCGTGGGCTTGGAACCCTGATAGTGAAGAGGCGTCGAACTCAAGGTCACTTACCAGTCGGTTCGTAGACGAAGGCGAGATCGTCCGCAGGAATGACCCAAATGTTGCGGAACTGCACGGGATTTCCGTGGTCCTGAAGGAACACCGGGCCAGTCATTGTTTTCTTCTGCCGATCCCGAATCTTTTCCAGGTACGGGGTGGTGCCGAAGCGAAACGGATGGAATGCCGACCTCGGCTCGCCAAACTCGGCCCCGTCCTGAACTTTTCTCCCATTGAACCACACCGTGACTTTTCCGTTCTCGGCGATCTTACCCGACTCGTCGCGCCGCGGCGCCCGGAAGCGGATGTCGAAGGCCTGCCACTCCCCCGGCTTCCGACACGCATTCACGAGAGGCTTGTGAAAGCCGTAGAGAGCGCCGGCATCTTCCTGAGTAACTTCGGCCTTGCCAAACGAGTTGAAGATCTGCACCTCGTAGTGCCCGTGAATGTAGACGCCGCTATTGCCGGGGCCCTTTTCCGGCAGCATGAATTCGACGTGGATGTCGGCGTCGCGGAAGTGAAGTTTGGAGACGATGTGATTCCGGTTCCCCTTGGGCTTCGGGACCGCGACGCCGTCCTTGATCGGCCAATCGATTTTCTCGCCAGCCATGCTCAAGAACGAGTGGTTCCCCGTGGTGTCCAGGAGCACGATTGCGTTTTTCGGGGCCGGCGCGGGGAGCTTGCTCTGGTCCGGGCTGAAGTTGCGATCCGGTGATTTCGCCTTCGTCGCGCACAACTTCGTCATGGCTTTTCCCATCGCCTCGCCGATGAGGTAATAGGTCTCGGCATTGTTGTTCCAGTGAAACCCTTGTCCAGTCGGCGACACATCTTTGTCTCGCCAGAATGCCTTCGTCCCGACGAACGCGACATTCCCCTTGAATTCCTTGTAATCAACCACCGCGGCCTGGGCCTTCATCAGGGACAGGGCCCGGGGGTGTTTCTCCTCCGGGCCGGTCATGCCAGTCTCCGCGATCACGAAGGGAAGGTTCTTCGCGCCAAGGTCCTTGCGGATGTCGCGAATGAAGTTGGCCATGTTTTTTTCGTATTCGTCGTTGAATGCTTGATTGACGCGGTCGTTCCATCCCTGGTGCCAGCCAAAACCAGTGAGTTCGTGGCCGCGTCCCTTCAATTCCGGGAACTCCTTGTCAAGGTTGGCCAGGACATCCTTGGTTCGCTGTACGATCTCCTTGTAGTAGGGCCCTACTTCACCTCCGGAACTCGGTGGCCGGAAGTCCTTGGCCAAACTCTTCCCGCCCCAGGCCAACTTGATGAGCAGAACCGGCTCTTCAAACGCATCGCCGACGACGTGGCCGAAGCCCAGTTCCGGGCCGATTTGATCCCCACTGCCGGCAAAGCCCACGGTGAGCTTGCCCTTACGGTCGAAGTAGTGGATCCAGACATCATCGCGGGCGACCCATTTGCCATCCTTGCCCACGAGGTGTTTGAACTTGCCGGCTGTGGCGGGATCTTTGACGAGGTATTCAAGGCTCCCCTTGCCGCCGTTGCGTTTTGGGCCGGCGTTCACGAACCCGGTCCCCTGCATATTGGACTGCCCAGCAAGAACGAAAACTTTGACAGGCTTGTCAGCCGCGTTAAGCGAAGCCGCGACAAGGAAGCACCCGAACACCGACAGGTACCGAAATAGAACCATTGTTGTGACCTCAAACGTCCACGGAACGGCACGAACGCAACTCAGGGCATACGGCGGAGCGAGTCGATTCGCTCCTGGATTTTCGCGACATCGGCCTCGATTGTGCCGAGCGGCCCGGGGGCCACCGTTTTTTCACGTGTGTAACCGATGTGCTTCATCCACGCGGCCGAGCGTAGCGCACGCTTCTGCTCGACCAGCTTGAACATCGGGTCGGCCTTGATCTTCGCAACACTCTCGTTCAGCGGCTTCACGCCAAGCGCAGCCAGTACCGTATGGGCCATGAGCAGGTGCCCGTCGTCGCCGGGGTGGACCTTGTCGCCAGAGAAGGGGGTTGTGCGGGCTGCGCGGGCCTTGCGCATCGCCGAATGCAGGTCGATCACGGTTACGCCGTCCATTTTGAGGCCCATCTCCCACCTGGCGAACTCGGTGAGCACCGTGTCGTAGTTGAACTGGTCCTTCTTCGGCGCAAAATCGTAGATCGGCGGAGTGATGAGATAGATTTGCTTCGCGCCGGCCTTGCGACATTTTTCGATCAGCTTCGTGACGCCCTTCTGGAATGCGTCGGCGCGATTCTTGTCGAGGGGCCGATAGATGCCATCGTTCATCCCGTAACATGCGAAGACGACCTCTGGCTTTGCTTTCTCCAGCACGCGGTCAAGGCGCTCGAACAAGCACGGCCGTGCGAACTTTCCGCCGGCGTGACCGTCCTCGCTCAGCCCCGAGAGTGTTTCGCTTGCCAGCCCGAGGCCGAGGATGTCGAAGTCCTTTTTCGGATAGAGCTTTTCGAGGTAGTACGTCGTGAAGTTAATGTACCCGCCGGCCTGCGTGTTGCTGTCGCCGAGGAAGACAACCCGCTTTCCCGAAAGCGATTCCACGTCTTGCGCTGCGAGAGGAAACGTGAGTGCCGAAGTCAGGGTCACTGCAAGTGCGAATCGACTCATGTTTTTTCCCGCCAGATTTCCATCGATCACGGCTTCCAGACCGGTGTTCGCTTGCGGATGGGTGATCCACAAGATGTTCGTCACCCTATTCTTACCAATACAATTGGCCAGTGACACTCTTGTCCCTGATCTGTGGAGGTCTTTGCGTGATAATGTTACGCTATTCGCTGGTGGCCTTGCTGTTCGCGCCGTTGTTCACCCAGACAGGCACCGCGGCGCCGAAGCTTCCAGGACTGGCAAAAAAACATCCCCTAACTCAACCCGAAGTGGGACGATTGATTCTGGGCGAGATGCGCTGCGCCGCGTGTCACGGTCTGAAAGATATCCAGCCGCTCGAAAAGGCGGCGCCGAATTTGGCCGAGGTCGGCGCGCGTGTCGCCCCGGAATTCCTGCGCAAGTTCATTGCGTCGCCAGCGGCCGCACATGGGGGCACGGCCATGCCCGATCTGTTAGCGGCCGAACCGACGGAGCAGCGGGACAAGATCGCCGAATCCATTACTCATTTTTTGGTCGCTCAATCCCCTCGCAGATTTCAACGTGACAAGATCAATGAACAAGACACTGGCGCGGGTAAAACACTCTTTCACACGATTGGCTGCGTCGCCTGCCACTCGCCTCGCGATGATGGAGGCAAGGAAACGACTCAGGTTGGAGTCGTCGGGCTCGCACACATTTCGGCGAAATACAGCTTGGTTTCCCTGGCTGAGTTTCTTCAAGACCCGCTACGTGTGCGGCCATCGGGCCGAATGCCGGACATGAAGTTGACCCAGTTGGAAGCCAAGGTCCTGGCCAGCTACTTGTTGGGCAAAGTCGACGCGCCGATCAAGCCGCTGGACCCGCAGGCCAATCTGGTTGCTCTCGGCAAGCAGCATTATCAACGTCTCAACTGCGCCGCCTGTCACAAGCTTGGTGACATGGCTAGCTCCGCACCGATTTCCATATTGAGCGTCTCGAACTCGAACGGCGGGTGCCTGTCCACGAAACCGGGCAAAGGCCCGCTGTTTAACCTGAGCGACGATCAAATCAAAGCAATTCGAGCAGCGATCACGCAAAAGGCGACGCCAGTCCCCGAAAAGACTCGGCTGGCGACAGCATTGACCGCCTTCAACTGCATCGCCTGTCACGCCCGGGACGACTACGGCGGCGTTTCCGCGGAGCACAATTCCCTTTTCAAGACGAGTGAAATCAATCTCGGCGAAGAGGCTCGCATTCCGCCACCACTAACGCTGGTCGGAGCCAAATTGCGGCCCGTTGCCCTCAAGAAGATGCTCTTTGATGGTGACAGCGTGCGACCCTACATGTTGACGCGCATGCCGCAATTCGGCGAGTCGAACCTGGAGCATCTGCCGAAGCTGTTCGCCAGCCTTGACGCAGTGGCCAAAGTCGAACTTGCGATTCCGAACGTCGAGAGTCCGAACAAAAAGGAGCGCGAACGCGAAAAAGAGCTGCGTGCCGCCGGCCGCGAAATGCTGGGCAGCAGGGCGTTCAATTGCATTGCCTGCCATACCTTCAATGGGAAGGCGAGCAATTTCAAAGGGATCGACTTGATGATCTCCTATCAGCGGCTGCAGCCGAGCTGGTTTTATCACTACTTGCGAGATCCAAACGCCTTTCGCCCGCGCACGATCATGCCATCGTCTTGGCCGGATGGCAAATCCATGCTGAAGACGGTTCTCGACGGCAAGACGGACCGGCAGATCGAGGCCATCTGGTACTATCTGTCGCTGGGAACCTCCGCGGCCGATCCGCCGGGCATCCAGAATGTCGCCACACAAATTGCCGTGACGGACGCCACGCACACCTATCGCGGCCGCAGCAGCGTTGCCGGCTACCGTGGCATTGCGGTCGGCTTTCCGGAGAAGCTGAGTTACGCCTTCAACGCCGAGACGGGGACGGTATCGGCCATTTGGCGAGGCGATTTCATCAACGTCGATCGCGGCGGTCAGGGTTCCGGTGCATTCCACCCGGCCAGCAAATTTGTCGGACTCGCTCAGGATCTGTCGTTCTTCGATCTCGCGAATGAGCAATCGCTCTGGCCGCTCCGTCCGGTGATGACCAAGGAGGCGCCGGTCAATCCCGATCCGCTTTATCCAAAAAATCGCGGCTACCAATTCAAGGGATACCAACTTGACGATGCTTCCATTCCGACCTTCCTGTACCGCAGTGGGACCATCGAGATTGAAGACCGCTCCGTACCGGCAGACGCAGGCAAGGACAATCGACTGCGTCGACACCTGACGTTTCACTCGCCCAAGGAACAGACTCTTTGGTTTCGCGCTCTCACCGGGAAGATCGAAGCTGAATCCAAGGAGCAGTTCAAGACGGGCCAGATTCGCCTGAGCATCTCGTCGGTTCATGCGGTGCTGCGTGCGAATTCCGCCGACAAGAATACGCTCGAACTTTTGCTGCGATTCGACATACCCAAGGGCCGATCGACGCGGACGGTGACCTATGAATTGCTCAAGTAAATTCCTGTTGCTCGTTGCGGTCTGTGCGCTGACCGCCTCGATCGCCCGGGCCGAGGAAGTCGGCGCCCGCTGGGGCACTGAGGAGCGTGAACGCGAATACTACCCCATTGTCAACATCTCGATCCCGAAAGGTCTGGTGATCGAGGCAGGCGCCTTCTGCGTGTTGCCCGATGGCCGAGTCGCAGTCGGCACGCGCCACGGCGAAATCTACCTGATCGGTGGGGTCGATGCGAAGCGACCTACCCCGTCCTACCATCTGTTCGCGACCGGGCTCGATGAAATCTTTGGTCTCGAATTCAAAGACAATGCCTTTTACGTGACGCAGAGCTGCGAGGTGACGCGTGTAAGCGACACCAAGAAGACCGGCAAAGCCAACAAGTTCGAGACTCTGTCGGACGCGTGGGGCTATGCGAATTACCACGAATACGCCTTCGGTTCACGCTTCGATCGCGACGGAAATCAATTCGTGGCTCTGGGACTGTCATTCTCCTATGAATCGCGTGCCCTTTATCGCGGCTTCATTTTGAAGGTAACCCCGGACGGCAAGACGACCGCCGTGGCGAGCGGATTGCGCAGCCCCGGCGGAATCGGCTTAAACGAAACCGGCGAACTGTTCTACGTCGAAAGTCAAGGGCCGTGGAACTGCTCGTGCAGCTTGAAAGCCGTCACTCCGCGCAGCTTCCAGGGGCATCCAGCGAGTTTCAACTGGTACAAATACGCTCCGGAAATGGGACCGGTCCCGCCCGCGCCGAAATCTGGGTCGCGGATCATCCTCGAGAAGGAACGGGTCAAGCAGCTCGTCCCGTCGGCAGTGGTTTTTCCCTACATTCGCATGGGACGCTCGATCACCGGTTTCACGGTGAACCGCACCAAGGGGAAATTCGGTCCGTTCGAGGATCAGATTTTCGTCGGCGACTATACGCAGTCAATCATAATGCGTGCGACAACCGAACGCGTCAATGGCGTCTGGCAAGGCGCATGCTATCAATTCCGCGAAGGCCTTTCGACCGGCATCCTGAACGTCGTGTTCACTCCCGAAGGCAATTTGTTGTGCGGCGGCACCAATCGCGGCTGGCCCGTACGCGGCGCCAAGCCCTTTGCCCTGGAACGGATCGAATGGAATGGCAAGATGCCGTTCGAAATCCAGCGAATCACCATCGAACCCACCGGCTTCAAGATCGCGTTCACCAAGCCAGTCAACCCCAAGACCGCCAGCGATCCGAAATGCTACAAGATTAGCACCTTCACGCACCCCTACCATGCCGGCTATGGCGGCCCGGAGATCGAGCAAACGACGGCACGCGTTGACTCCGTCCGGATTTCCAAGGACGGCATGTCCGCAACGATTGTCCTGAACGAGTTGATTCGCGGACATGTTTATGACTTTGATCTGGGGGCGTTGCGGGCACGAGACACCGATCAGTTATTGCATCGCAAGGCGTATTACACCGTGAACGAAATTCCGGTGGCGAAATAGCCACGAATGATAAGCGTCGAATTCCTTGGAGCAGTCATGAAAAGAAATCGTGCCTTGGCGCTTGTTTTCGCGTTTGCGGTCTGCTTCTGGTTTCTTCCCACGCCGACGCTTGCTCAGGAGAAGGCCAAGCGAAAGCCCAACATTATCGTGATCTTGGCCGACGATCTCGGATATTCCGATATCGGCTGCTACGGCGGCGAAATCAAAACGCCAAATCTGGATAAGCTTGCCAAAAATGGTCTGCGCTTCACCAACTTCTACAACACCGCCCGATGTTGCCCGTCACGCGCCTCCTTGATGACTGGACTTTATTCGCATCAGGCCGGCGTCGGCCTCATGGTCGAGAACCTCAATCAGCCTGGCTACCAAGGTCAGCTCAATCGCAAATGTGTCACCATTGCCGAAGTACTGCGCCTGATCGGCTACCGTTGTTACATGATCGGCAAGTGGCACCTGACGCGGAACAACAATTTCACGACAGCCAAGGATGCCTGGCCACTCGCTCGGGGCTTCGACCGCTTCTATGGCCTCATCCCGGGATCCGCGAACTACTTTCGTCCCGTCGGCTTGATGCGCGACAACACACCGTTGGAAGTCCCCAAGGACGGGTATTATCTGACTGATGCCTTCAGCGAGAACGCTGTTCAGTTCATCGACGACCATTTCAAGGACCACAAGGAGGAGCCGTTTTTCCTTTACACCGCGTACACGGCGCCGCACTGGCCGCTGCATGCACTCAAAGACGACATTGCACGCTATCGCGGCAAGTATCGCGAAGGCTGGGACGTGCTTCGACAGAAACGTCACGAGCGCATGAAAGAGCTCGGCATCGTCGATCCGAAATGGAAGATCCCCCCTTCGGACGCCAAGCCGTGGGACAAGCTGACCGAAAAGGAGAGGGACGACCTCGATTTGCGCATGGCGATCTATGCTGCTCAGGTCGATCGCATGGACCAGGGCATCGGCAAGATCGTCGCCGCGCTTAAGAAGACCGGGCAGCTCGACAACACGTTGATTCTTTTCCTTGCCGACAACGGCGGCTGTGCCGAAGTCATCGAGCGCGGCAAGGGAGGCGAACTGGGCGGGCCCGATTCCTATTCAAGTTACGGTCAAGGCTGGGCCTGGCTTTCCAACGCGATCCTGCGTCTTTTCAAACACTGGGTTCACGGCGGCGGCGTTTCTTCACCGCTCGTCGTCCATTGGCCGGAGGGCATTCCCGAAAGATCGCGCGGCGAGTTGCGCCGCCAATCGGGCCATCTCATAGATATCATGGCCACGTGTATCGACGTTTCCGGCGCCGCCTATCCGAAGGAATACCAAGGAAACAAGATTACGCCCTTGGAAGGCAAAAGCCTGGTTCCCGCGTTCAACAATCAACCAATCGAACGGGAGGCCATTTACTGGGAGCACGAAGGGAACAAGGCGATCCTGGTGAAAAACTCGAAGCTCGTATCCCGCTTTCCCGGCCCGTGGGAGCTTTACGATCTCAACGCAGATCGAGCCGAGACAACGGACCTGGCCGCAAGGGAGCCCCAGCGTGTCAAGGAATTGGCTGCCAAGTGGCAGGCGTGGGCTGAGCGCGCCGATGTCTTGCCGTTGCGTCCCTATGGAAAACCGAAGCAAACCAAGACCAAGGCGAGCACGAAGACCGAGTTTCAATTCCAGGCCGGCGACAATTTGACTGGCGAGAACGTCCCGGATGTGGCCGGCAAGTCGATATCGATCAATGCCGATATCGGGCCCAAGCTTGGCGATGGCGTGATTCTCGCGCATGGCGGACGCAATCACGGCTATGCCCTGTTCATTCGCGATGGCCGGCTCGCCTTTGCGGTTCGCCAAAGTGGAGTATTGACATCCATTGAGGCGAAGACGCCGCTTGCCGCCGGGAAAGCCAGCGTGACAGCGTTGCTCAACAAGAACGGTACCCTGCGATTGTTGTTGGACGACAAGCTGGTCGCGGAAGGAAAGGGAAAAGGAGCGATGCCTGCTGTTCCCGGTGAAGGACTACAAGTCGGGCAAGACCTCGGCGCCGCGGTCGCCGACTATCAGGCGCCATTCGCGTTCAAGGGCGATCTCCGACGCGTGACGCTGAAGTTGACCGATTGAGTGATCAGCTGGCTCTCGCCCAGACGCACGATCTGGTCCGGCGAAGATGCCGGCATGACGCTTGTAAGGCCATTGGAGATCCAGCATCAGCGCCACGCGACGCGCCTTTTGTTCCATCCGTGCCTTTCCTGAAAACGTGATCGATTTTCTCGAATACAATGATGACAGGGATTAAACTAAACCAAAGTCCATGCGCCAGGCGTGGCTGCGGCCTTTTTTTCAATGAGGAGTCTTGTTAATGCGCTTTGGAAGTCGATTGATTTGGTTCTTGTTCTCGTGTTGGATCACTTTTCTGTTTTCCTTCTTCGTTGCAGTCGGGGAGGCGCCTGCCCAACTCCCCAAACCCGACGGCAAACCTGCAGACATGACCAAGCCGGTCCAGGTCTTCATCCTGCTGGGCCAATCCAACATGGTCGGCCTCGGCAAGATCAAGGGAGGGGACATTTCCCTCGAGCATGCGGTCAAAACGAAGAAGAAGTATCAGTATCTTGTCGATGATGCCGGCGCCTGGCTGGAGCGGAAGGATGTCCGCTTTGTGAGGTACATGTCCGGCAAAGGCCCGCTCAATAATGAATTTCTGACCGTGAAGGGCAACACGCTGGGCCCGGAATTCGGGATCGGCCATCCGCTGGGAAATGCGATCGACGCGCCCGTGATGATTCTCAAGTGCTGCATCGGCAACCGGGCTCTGGGCTGGGATCTTCTGCCGCCGGGGAGTGAACGCTTCGAGTTTGTCTCCAAGGACAAGGCGGGCGTGGAAAAGAAGTTTGTCTATGCCGGCTACAAGGACAAACCCGAATTTTGGGAAATGGACCCGGACAAGGGCCTAAAGACCGAACCCAAACCTTGGGTGGACAAGAAAGGCAAGCCGATCGACTGGTATGCCGGCAAGCAGTGGGACTACGACATCGGCGACGCCAAAAAGGCTCTGGCCGATCTCGAAAAGCACTACCCGGGAGCCAAGGGCCATGAGGTCGCCGGCTTTTTCTTTTGGCAAGGCGAGAGAGACGCCGGCAATGCCGGTCACGCTGCTCGTTACGAAAAGAACCTCGTGCATTTCATCAAGACGGTGCGGAAGGAATTCAATGCTCCCAACGCGAAGTTCGTGCTTGCCACGATGGGTGAATCCGTCAAAGGCAGCGGCGGCAACGGCGGCCAGATCCTCAACGCCCATCTCGCCGTGGACGGCGCCGCCGGGAAGTATCCCGAGTTCAAGGGCAACGTCGCCACCATTTACACGCATCCCATGGCCCAAGGTGGTAGCGGCAATGGTCACTACGGCGGTAAAGCCGAAGTCTACATGGATGTCGGCGAAGCCATGGGCAAGGCCATGGTCGAGCTGTTGAAGAATAAGTGATGGCTGGGTGTTAAGGAACGTTCGGAAGAATAACTTCCCGACGTAAGCCGTGGCCAATGTCGTAGGGTGGGTCGAGCGCAGCGAGGCCCACCAGTCCCTGTGCAAGCTGTTGAAGAACAAGTAGCGATGAGCGTTAAACGATGACCTGTGGTCCGCCGCACCAATAAACGAAAGCTCTTGACAAAGAAAAGGACACGAAGCGATGCGAACGATCTCGATGATCGCACTGGTGATTTGGACCTCGGCCGTTTGGGCACAACAGTCGGCACCGTCAACGCCGCTCACCGAAGTTGGTCAGAAACTCGAGACGCGGTATGCCGACGATCTCAAACAACTCCGCACCGAACTCACTGCCAAGATTCCGCAGAACGAGGCCAAAGCCGATTCGCTGAAGACCTTCCTGGCCAGCGACGCGCTGGACGCCAAGTTGGTGAAATTTGTCGTTCTGTTCGAAGCCACACCGCGGGGGCTGGCAGAGTTCGCTCAACAGGGAGCAGAGCAGAAGGCGCTGGTCGAGAAGATGCTTGCGGACCCAGACTTCATGAAGCAGATGTTGGTGGCGGACGGCGCCAACGCCCCACGAGTCGGCCGCGGCTATGGCCCAGCACAGTATGGCCCGGCATTGAAGATTTACGCCGACATCCAGAAGGCAAGCAAGAAAGCAGCCACCGGAGTTCTGCAGCGGTTGGCGCTCGCCATCAGTCTTGAACACGCGGTCCCCATTGCTCAGGACAATCCCAAGGACCGAACCGACGCGCCGCAAAACATCGACCCCGTGAAACGCTACCTGCATTTCGAGAGGGCATACCTGGCTCGTGAACTGGATGCGGCGTTTGACCGTCTGACCACCTGGGAACTCCGCATGGTAGTGAATGGAAATGAGCCGGACGAAACCCTGGCCTGGGGCCGCGAGATGCTCCGAATCTATCGGCCTGACCACATCTACAACTCGAACTATGGCTGGCGCTACGTGAATATCGTCGGTTCGGACGTCAGGTACGGGTCCGAAAACGTGAAATACGATCGGCCGAGTTTGCAGAACTATCAGAACATCCTCATGAACGGCGGGGTTTGTGGCCGACGTGCGTTCTTCGGGCGATTCATACTGCGAGCCTTCGGCATCCCGACCACGGCTCGTCCGTCGACGGGTCATGCTGCCCTGGCACATTGGACGCCCCAGGGATGGGTCGTCAATCTCGGCGGAGGCTGGGGCTCCGGCTGGACCCACACACGATACCACAAGGATCTCGATTTCCTCGCCACGACGCAGGCACGAAGCAACAAAGAGGCATACCTCAAGGTTAAGCGTGCACAGTGGGTTGGCGATGTTCTGGGAGAAAAGCGGACGTACGGCGAACTCGAGGGGAAACACGACTTCTGGAACGGCGTCGCGCTTCGCACTCAGCGTGCGATCATTACCGAGGCAAAGGCCGTCACGCTCGAAGCGCTCGGCACGGACCTTGGCGAAGCCAACGAACCAACCATCGCACAGAAAGTCATCGCTTCGCCCGTCACGCCCGAGGATCGCAAGATCGTCTACGGCAAGGACGGTGTCATCTCGATACCGGCCGCGGCCTACAGCAAGCCGTCGGGGAACACGCCTGACGTCTTTGCGATGAAGAGCTTCGGCGGCGGTCTACAGATCTTTCTCCCGCGATTCTTCCCAGAGGGGCTGACAATTTTGCGCGGCGGCACATGGAAGTTTGACTCCAACCAATGCACATCGGGGAGGCGTCTTCTCAGTGGCGGCTATGGCCAATATGCGGACTGGGGGCTCCGAGTCGCGGTGACGCCGACCGGCACCGATACACCGCGTGAACTGAAGATCAAACTGGGTGACGGCGTGACCATGGAGTTGGTCTATATCAAGCCCGGAACGTTCACGATGGGAGGCGAAAGCAAGACCGATGGCAGGTTCGAGTGTGTCGAGCAACCCCTGCACGAAGTCACGATCACGAAAGGCTTCTATCTGGGCAAGTACGAAGTGACGCAGGCGCAGTACGAGGCAATCATGCGATCGAACCCCAGCAAGTCCACCAAGCGGCCGGATTGCCCGGTGGACAATGTTGGGGCGCCAGACGCAAAGACGTTTTGTGGAAAGATCGCGGAAATGACCGGGCTTGACGTGCGGCTTCCCACCGAAGCCGAGTGGGAATATGCCAGTCGCGCAGGCCGAAACACCAAGTGGTTCTTCGGCGACGACGCTTCGCTGCTTGGTGAGTATGCCTGGTTCAAGGACAACTCGGGCGGCAAGTCGCGTCCCGTCGGCCAGAAGAAGCCAAATCCATGGGGGCTTTACGACATGTATGGCAACGTCTGTGAGCGGGTCTCGGACACCTATTCGCGCAGCTACTACTCCCAAAGTCCGAAGGTAGATCCGACCGGGCCTAGGCAAGGCACGAAATCGCGATTCGAATACAAGGTGGCCGCCCCGCGAGCGGGCAAATACACGTTGGCTGCGCGCGTCGTTACGACGAATTCCGATCAGCGACTCATTGTCGCGGTGAACGACGCCGATGCCGAGGTCGTGATGGAAATGCCCTTCACGGTTGGGACGTGGCAGAACTCCACGCCGGTCACGGTTACGCTCAAGGAAGGGGAAAACACGCTGCGTTTCTGGCGGAATCGGCCACCGCAATCCGGATTGGCCATCAAAGACTTCACGCTCACCCCGGTGAAGTGATCTGAAGAATAAGAGTGTTGGTTCGTCGACGGAAGTGATTCGTGAATGGAAAGAAGAAGGAGGCGTCTATCGGCACGTGCGGTTCGTAGACGACTGCCAGAACTGGTGGCTCGTGGACGCCGCCGACACGGGATTTCCATTGCAGGACTCTTGGCGGTTGAACGTCGAGAAAGATGATCCGCAAATGATCGGGCCTTAAGGATGCTGGCAGGCCAAGGACGGCCCTACGATCTTCATTCGGGCGGCGTTCCGAACGACAAACAAGACCGCCGAGTTGTTTTGGGAAACTGCGGACGAGCAGGGGTTTCGGGCGGATCAGAGCGTGAAATTTGCCGTCGTGCCGGATGGCAAGTTCCGCACCTACGAAGTGGCCCTGTCCTCTTCGACGACGTCTCGCGGGACGATCCGACCCCTACGGTTCGACCCCCACCGAAACAGGACGGCCCGGCGAGACGGTGGACGTGATGTCTATCTCCGTCAAGAAAGACTGAAGCGAAGGATGTTGTAAAATAGGCCACGGCACCGACGAGAGGATTACAGAAAGAACCGACCTCTCCTTCATTCGTTCTTAAGCTTTGCCTGATAAAATCCCCGCGTTGTTTGTCGACATTTCGCGCATCGGAGTGCCCGAATGAGAATGCCCATCATTGCCGTGTTTGCAGTTTGTGTACTGGCCGTTTCCTTTGCGCCTGGCCTGTCTCAGCCTCCGGGCGGCAAAGACAAGGGAGCGAAAAAAGACAAGAAAGGCCCGCCGTCGTTTGAACTGGGCAGGGTTCTTCCGCCATTCTTACGCGAATCCCTCGACTTGACGAGCGATCAGGAAAAAGCGTTGACTGACCTGGAGAAAGACGTTCGCGCGAAGTTGCTGAAAATCTTGACTCCAGAACAGGTGGAGCGACTGAAGGAGCTGAAGGGGCCCAAGAAAGGTCTGCCTAACGATGGTCCACCCAAGGCGAAGGGGCCGCCTGTGGGCCAGGCGATTCCCCCGGCCAATGGCATCCAGTGGTTCGCGACCTGGAAAGCGGGGCTGGCCGAAGCGCAGCGAACTGGGAAACCGATTCTGCTCGTATCCGCGGCGCCGCACTGCGCGGGCGTATCCGGCATCTGGTGACCGGGCAAGCAAGATATGGACAGGAGTTTCCTGTTCCAGCCGCAAGTGATCGCCGCGTCGCGGAGCTTCGTCTGTGTTCGGCTCGCTACTTATGAAGATGAAACCGAGGCAGTCTTCCTCAAGGCGTTTACGTCGACGAAATCCGGCGAATTGGAGAACAGTGTGTTCGGGATCCTGGCACCCGATGGCCGGCAGAAACTGATCCGCTCCGGCCGAGGCCCGAAGCAGGTCTTCGCGGACGCAGCGGAGATGGCCGAGGCGATGAAGAAGATCGCCGCCAAATACCCGGGTAAGGCGAAGGAAGGCCCCATGGCACTGCCGCTGGTCGCCACGGTCAAACTTGGCGTCAACGTGGCCGCCGCGGACAACCAACTGCTGGTGATCGTCGTTGGCAAGGACGCAGCAGCGCGAAAGCCGCTGGAAGACAAGCTGGTCACACTGATCTGGAATGACGAATTCGTGGGTCGGTTTATCTTTGCCAGTGGGACCGCCGTCGATCTGGCAACCATAGAGGGGAAGAAGCAGGAGTTCGGCCTGGTGATCGTCGAACCGGAGCAGTTCGGCCGCACCGCCAAGGTCGTATCGAGTTTGTCTGTGGACGCGAGCGCGGCGCGGATCGCGACGGGGCTGCGCAATGCCGTCGCGCAATTCAAGCCGACAGAAAAGACGTTCATGAACCACGTGCGTTTTGGCCAGAGCCAAGGTGTGTTTTGGGAGCCACGAATACCCGTTACGGACCCGATGGAGATCAATGCGCGGGAGCGTGGGAAGAAAAACAAGAACTGAACGGAAATAAAGAAGCATACGAATGTCCCTGCCTCGATTGCTGATCGCATTGGTGTTTTTGCTCACGAGTATTGGGCACGGCCAGCAAGCCACGGCTCAGTCGCCTTATGCCGGATGGAAACATTCCGGCACTTTTTATCTGCTCACGGCGCCCGAAGGCGCGAACCTGCCAGCGTCGGCATCAGTGAAGGATTTTCCGTTGCTGGTGCGGTTGCACAAGGATTTTTTCAACTTCGCCCAGGCGAAGGCCAATGGGGACGATCTTCGTTTCACCACGAGCACCGGCACGCCGCTTGACTATCAGATCGACGAATGGGACGCAGCCAACGGGGAGGCCAGCATCTGGGTACGCATTCCCACGATCACGGGCAACACGCGGCAAGCGATCAAACTGTACTGGGGTAATGCGGGTGCGGTCCGTGAATCCAACGGGAAGGCGGTATTCAATGCATCGAACGGCTACCTCAGCGTTTGGCACATGACCGACCCTGCCAGAGATGACGTCGGCACACTGGCTTCCATCGACCAGGGGACCATCCCATTCAAGGGGATTATCGGCCTGGCCCGCCGTTTTGACCTCGGCAAAGGCATCCGTTGCGGCGAGAATATCACGTCCTATCCGTCGGGCGCCGAGTCGCACACCTCCGAAGCATGGATTCGCGCTGCCAAGGCGAATGGGCGTGTCCTGGCCTGGGGCATCGAAAAAGGGCAGGGCAAGGTTGTAATGCAGGTCGCCAGTCCACCGCATGTTCAGATGGAGTGTTACTTTTCAGGAGCGAATGTCTCGGGCGTCAGTCGATTGCCGATGTCGGAATGGGCCCATGTGGTTCACACCTACAAGAAAGGCGAATCAAGAGTCTATTTGAACGGCAAACTCGATGGCGTCACAACGACCCCGAATGCGCCGCTCAACATTCCAACCCCTGCCAAGATGTGGATTGGCGGCTGGTACAACAATTACAACTTCGTTGGCGACATTGACGAAGTGAGAATCTCCAAGGTGGTCCGTTCCGCCGACTGGATCAAGCTGCAGTACGAAAACCAGAAGCCGCTGCAAACGCTCGTCGGTCCTTTGGTGCAACCAGGCGACCGCTTCGCAGTATCGCAATCCGCGCTCACCGTCCTCGAAGGCCAGAAAGCTACGGTGACGGCCGAGGCGGGCGGCGCTCAGAAGATCTACTGGGTACTGAAACGGGATGGTGAGGCGTCAGTAGTTGCCGTGGACCGATTTTCGTTCACGTTCGACGCGGGCAGAGTCGTGGGAGATAAGTCGCTCACGCTGCAACTCAGAGCGATTTACGCCAACGAAGTAAAGACCAAGGACATTGCGATCACGATTAAGGAGAACATTCCGGAACCGATCTTCACGTTGAAGGCCCCGTCCAGGTGGGATGGCCGCGAGATGATCGAGGTCGTTCCGCAGATTTCCAACAGCAAGGAAATGCAGGCACGCGGAGCGGACACGCTCAATTACCGTTGGAAGGTTTCCGGTCTCGCGACCATCAAGGAGATCGCGCCAGGAAAACTCATCCTGAAGAGAGCGCAAAACAGTGGCAAGGTAACTGTTGAGGTCAGCGTCGATAATGGCGGCGAACCCAGCACCAACACCACCTCGATCGAAGTCGAGGAACTGAATCGCGATCCCTGGGTGCAACGAATTCCCGCCAAGGACGAGAAGCCGGTGGACAACCAGTTTTATGCCCGCGATGACAAGAACGAAGGCATAATGCACTACAACGGTAGGTTGCAAGACAACGCCGATGCCGTCTTCTTGCGAGTGACCGCCAACGATCAACCCTATAAGACCGAACTCAAGAAACTGGCGGCCGACAAGTCGTACGCCTTTGCCGTCAAGCTGAAGCCAGGGCTCGTCAAATACAAGGTCGAGTTCGGGTCCAAGACAGGTGATCGCGAGACGGTGCTCCATACGGCAAGAAATCTCGTTTGCGGCGATGCCTACTTGATCCAAGGGCAGTCCAACGCGGAAGCAACCGATGTGGGTAAGGAAGACCCACTCTACACCAGCGAATGGATTCGCAGTTTCGGCTCACCGTCGGGTTCGCCGCAAGGGGCTCGGCAGAAACTCTGGGCCGACGCGGTCTGCCGTGATCGCCAAGGCGGCAAAGCCCAGATCGGCTATTGGGGCCTGGAGCTGGCCAGACGGCTCGTGGAGAACCACAAGATTCCCATCTGCATCATCAATGGCGCCGTCGGCGGCAGCCGGATCGACCAGCACCAGCGGAATCCAAACAATCCCGAAGACGTTGCCACCATTTACGGCCGTGCGTTATGGCGCGTTCAGCAGGCCAAGCTGACGCACGGCATCCGCGGCGTCTTGTGGCATCAAGGCGAAAACGATCAGGGCGCCGATGGCCCGACCGGGGGTTATGGATGGGAAACCTACCAGCAGAATTTCATTGAACTGTCCGCGGCCTGGAAGCAGAATTTTCCGAACATTCAGCACTACTACGTCTTTCAGATTTGGCCGCGAGCTTGCGCGATGGGCGTTAACGGTTCCGATAATCACCTGCGCGAGGTACAACGAAAACTCCCCACGCAGTTCTCCAACCTGCACATCATGTCGACGCTCGGCATCAAACCGCCAGGCGGCTGCCATTTTCCGCCCGCCGGCTATGCGGAGTTCGCACGCCTGATTTGCCCACTCGTTGAGCGGGACAACTATGGCAAGGTGCTCAAGTCAGCGATCACGCCTCCCGACCTCAAGATCGCGCATTACACCAGCGACAATCAGGATAAAATTGCCCTCGAATTTGACCAACCGATGGCGTGGAACGACTCCGTGGCAAATCACGTCTACCTGGACGGTGTCAAAGGCAAGGTCGCCTCCGGCGCCGCGTCCGGGAATGTGGTCACGTTGAAGTTGACGGGAGCGGCGAACGCTCGGCACATTTCCTATCTCGACAGCCGTTCGTGGAGCCAGGATCAACTGCTGCTTGGGCGAAACGGCATCGCCGCACTGACGTTTTGCGAGGTTCCAATTCTTCCCAGGAGGGCGCCGCCTCGATGACGTGGCAGCGATGCGGCTTACGTCACCGCGCTAGGTTTTGGATCGAATCGCGTAGCTGAACGCCATTTTGCCATTGCGGCGCGGTGCCGATTCATTTGCGGGCAAATAGGCTCGAACGTAATCGACCACGGCTATCTCTTTCGAGACAGTGACGGACAACTTTCCGTTTTTTTTGACGTCTTTCGGATCAGTTCACCGTTAGCGGGTAACAAAAGACAGACGCGTACCCTCGAATAAAGAAGTTTGACTCCAGAAGAGATTGATTCCAAAAAAAGGGCAGGGCCGGTCAAAGTCGTGTCGCCCAATCACGAGCCTCGAGCCGAACCCTGCCCAAGCTTGATAGTACCATCCTGGTGCTATTTATATTCCAGGCCACGCGACGGTCAATTTCAAGCTCAAGTGAAGCGCATCATGTCATGCACAACATAACACCACGCGTCGCCTTGCCGGCTGACCGGTTCACACCGAGCGGTCCTTGGCTTGGTCTACTCTGCAACATCCGAGACGAAGACTGTGGCCGGCTCATCGAGCGGGCCGAGCCGCGTGCGATTTAGGATTCCGCCGACCGCAAGGCCGGATTGCAGCCCGCGCTGCACCGCCTTGAGTTGATCCTCCGTCAAGAACTTAAAGCGCTGCCGAACGATGGCCAACAACGATTGATCGGCGCTCGGCGGATCGCCCGCTTGCACAGCAAGGGCGTCGGCCACGGGAAGCGCGGCGGCTACCGCGGCGGTTTGCAAGAATCGGCGTCGCGTCGATCGAGCCATGGCGTCTCCGGATTCACGGCATTCTTCGAACGCCGGCTAAACGGGTCGTTTCGGCCTCCACGCAGTATAGAATTAGAAAATGCCCGACGAACCGACCATTCCAGGCATGTCCGATTCTTCATCCGGGGGCAAGAAATCCGGCGACGGCGAGTTCTATTGGCTCTGGGTCCTGTGCATCCTGGGACTCGATTACTTCAGCACGCTCGCTTACCAACCGTCGATCACTTTTCATGAGACCGGTCGGCTCGGTCCCCTGGCGACCACCGCCGTTGTTCTGCTCACCCTCTTCGGCGCTCTGCCCATCTACTGCTACCTCGCGGGCCGATCGACCGGCGGACAAGGCTCGCTCGGCCTGATCAACAAGCTCATTCACGGCTGGCACGGCAAGACGCTGGTGTTGGTCTTGCTCGGCTTCGCGGCCACCGACTTCGTCATGCTCAAGACCTTGTCGCTCGCCGACGCCGCCGTCCATGTGCTGAACCAGCACGATGCCGGCAGGCAGGAGAACGCTCGCCTCGCCGCCGGCTGGCTGCACGAAACCACGCGCGACTTGGCCGGTGAATACGCGGCCTCCTTCGTCAACGATCAACTTGTCGTTACCATCGTGCTGGGCATCATCGGCACCGTCTTTTGGTACGTTCTCCGCAATGGATTCAATCGAAACGTTCTCGTACTGGCCGTCCCGTTGATCGGCCTTTACCTGCTGATGACGGGTGTCCTGATCGTCGGCGGAGTTTGGCGCCTCGTGGACCGGCCTGAGGTCTTCGAGAACTGGCTTGAACACATGCGGTTCGGCCGACTGGAGTTGTCGCTTCATACCAACGATCCCGAGGGTTGGGGGCTTATCGCGTTCTTGAGCTTCCTGGTTCTGCCCAACCTGGCGCTGGGCCTGAGCGGTTTCGAGTTGAGCATGGTCCTCATGCCTCAAGTCGAAGGGGAACCCGGCGAGGAACCACCGACCACGCGCGTCTGGAATACGCGCAAGGTGCTGATCACGGCGGCCGTGGTCATGTCGGTCTTCCTGCTCGGCTCCGTGCTTGTAACGACGCTGCTGATACCGGAGCAACAGTTTCAGGCGGGCGGCCTCGCCAACAACCGCGCGCTGGCTTATCTCGCGCATGGAGGCGAGGTCGGCCACCTCGACGAGAAAGGACGACAAGTACTCGATCGCGAGCCGCTAATGCCTTTCTGCGGAATCGTTTTCGGCACGGCGTATGACGTCGTCACGGTGCTTGTGTTGTGCTTGGCGGGCACGAGCGTCATGACCGTGCTTGCGGTGCTTCTGCCGATGTTCTTGTTGCGTTTCGGCATGGAGGTGCCGATGATGCAGCGCTGGGGCGTTCTGTTGATCCTGTTCGCGGGGATCAACATGGCGGTGACCGTCTATTTCAAGGCCGACGTCGAGGATCAGCGCGGCGCGTATGCGACGGGCGTCCTGGTGTTGATCACCGGAGCGGCGGTCGCCACGGTCGTCGACAAACGACGCGAATATCAGAAGGACACCGAGTCCGGCTGGTCGGTTCTCTACTACGCCGACCTCGCGATCCACTCGATCGTTGCGATCGTCTTTGCGGCGACGATGCTTGCCGTCATCGTGCGTTCGGGCAGCGGGCTTTGGATTTCGTTGTGTTTCATCGTCACCATCCTGGCCATGTCGATCGCCTCGCGGGCCTGGCGCGCCGATGAACTGCGCACCACCGGCTTCGAGTTCAAGGACACGCAAGCGGAGTTCTTGTGGAACGCCCTGCGCTCCGCCGACTTCCCGATTCTGGTTCCGTTGCATCCCGGACAAGACTATGACGAAAAGGAAAAACAAATCCGCGAGGAGCATCATCTGGCGCCGGATGCGGACATCGTGTTTTTGGAAGTGTGCGTCGACGATCCGAGCGAGTTCTTTCAGAAGCTGATGATCGAAATAGTACAAGTCGGCAAGCGTTATCTGATCAAGGTCACCAACTGCGTGTCGGTCGCCCATGCCATCGCGGCCATCGCGCTGGAGATGTCGCGCTACAGCAAACCGCCGGGACTGCATTTCGGCTGGCCCGAATTGGATATCCTCTCCGCAAGCTGGAGTTACTTGGCGTTCGGCGAGGGCAACATCCCGTGGAAGGTGCGCGAGCTGATTGTGCGTGCGGAGCCTGACCCGGCCAAGAGGCCACGCGTGATCGTGGGATGAAGCAAAAACGAGCACGCAGCGCAAGCAAATGAAGTGCGGGACTTGCGTATCCTATCCGCCGTGTCGACCGGGGCCGACGCAGCCGGAAGCGGAGCCAGTTCCTGAAAGTTCACGATGTACTGAGGCAGCCCCTGCGGGAGAGCATTAGAACTAAGCCTCCAAACGGATTTCAACCTGAAATGGTGTGGGTCATGCGAACGACGATTGTTCTTGGCGTAGGCGTGCTTGTCGTTGTGTATGTTTGTTTTTCTTTGCTTCGCCGAACCGACGAAAGCCTGCCAGTGCCGCCAAAAACTGCAATACCTGGCAATGAACAAAAACCAGAGGCTCAACGCGGGCGATGGGTCAAGGTGGAAGTGCCCGGCTGGCACCCAGCGCCGAGAGCGCTGGCATCTCTGACTGCGGTCGGCGCCGCTCCGCCGGGTGGCGCGATTCCACTGTTGGTGGGAATCTGGGCTGATCCGCCGCCGATATCAACTGGACTTGGCGGGAGCATTGGCTCCGCCTACGCGCCGGCGCATGTCTATTATCATGAAATCAATGAAGAATCGAAAAACGACAGCGATGAAGTTTGGGCAGCCCTTGCTTGTGCTGAGGCCAACGCGGGATCATCTCCACAAGCGGAACTCGCCGCGCCAGCGGCGTGAATCGTATTGAGCCGTGAAGTTGTTGCTGTCAGCGGTCGCGTTGTACGTGAAGCGGCCGAAGCCGGGCAGGCGCGATTCGCCTTGCATGAGGACTTTGTCGCCGTCGCGACCGACAACGTTCAGCGTCGTGGCGAAACGAAACGGAATGATCACGGCGAACTTGCCCGTGAAGACGACTCGGTAATTCCCGTCGCTTGTCTGACGGAATCGGCCGCGCAGGTTGTCCTTGTGCCCGGTGTTGACGTCCGTCCAATACCCATTGCGCCAGCGGCCCTCCAGTTCACCGGCGGACGCCGAGGCGCCCAGCGCGAGCCAGACCAGCAAACCGGCCAATCCCAGCGCGAACAAATGGCGCACGCTCCCACGTCGACTCATGGTGCAGACTCCAACAGGTTCTCTGGATTCTCCATTCGACTTTATCGAAAAACGCCGAAGAGTCCTGGCGTTTTTTCCATTTTTCGGCGGGCATGGCCAATGGAAACGTCGGGTCGTGACGAATGTAATGATCTTAGCAATGCTACAATGAACGGCGTAGCCCGCTTACTTCGGGCGCGGCTTTGATTGCGATGGTGACGCATGCAGTTTCAGGCCGACGGAATTCGATTTCAGTATCCGACCAGCTGGCGGCTCACCCGTGAAGAAGCGGAATCCGGGTGGAACGTGACCGTGCAGAGTCCGTCGACCGCTTTCTTCCTGTTGACGCTCGACACCGACATGCCGCAGGTCGAGCAGGTCGCGGAGACGGTCCTGGAGGCACTGCGGTCCGAGTATCCCGGTTTGGAGGCGGAAACGGCACTGGAGTCGATTGCCGGACAGCCGGCGCTCGGGCACGACATCCGCTTCTTCAGCCTCGATTTGACCAATACGTGCCGCACGCGCGTGCTCTACAGCGAGGCGGGAACGATCTTGCTGATGTGCCAGGCGAACGACCTGGACCTGGACGACGTCGAGCCGGTGTTTCGGGCGATCTGCGCATCGGTGCGCGTGGATGAGGCGGAATGATTCCAGGGACTCACAGCACTCGCCCGTGGCTCTGGGTCATACCACTTTGAATTTCAGCGGCGTCTTGTCCTTCGGATCAAAGTTGTAATTGATCGTGATCTCCTCTCCAGCGGCGATGTCGCGCAAGGCGCGGTAGGTGATCGAAAGAGATCCGTGAGTATATCGGGCATTCGGGCGATACGAGTGGTTGTACAAGGAGCCGTAGCCCAGGATCATGGCCACGTGCGTCTTGCTCCATTGGAAAAAGTACTTGTGCAAGGCCGGGTTCGCCATGCCGCCGGCGAGTTCGCTGATCGGCACGAGCATGACCGGTGCCCGCTCGATAATCGTCCTCTTCTTGATGGCGGCTTTTGCGAACACGGCTCGGCCTTTGGCCTTGACCTTGCGAAGGAATATCAACGTCGACGGCTGCATAAGACTCCTCGTGGCGCACATTTTCAACGTGCCAAGACGCGAACGGCACGTTGAAAACGTGCCCCACAACCGACCCTTGAATTGGTTTCAAACGGAGCTTAAAATGGACAGCGTCATCCCCGAGTTTCGCTGCGATCAACCCTGAGCTTCGTCACATCTCTTGAGAACGCGATGGCCGATCCTGCCGCGGAAACCCTGTATCTGGTCGATGCTTTTTCGCTGATTTTTCAGGTGTTTCACGCGATTCCGCAAATGACAAGTCCGTCGGGGTTGCCGACCAATGCGCTCTTCGGCTTCACGAAGGACATGCTGTACCTTCGCAACCAGCGCAAGCCGACGTATCTCATTTGCTGCTTCGACGAGCCGGGTCCGACGTTTCGCGACAAGCTGTATGCGGAGTACAAGGCCCAGCGCGCCCCGATGCCGGACGACTTGCAGTTGCAGATTCCCCTGATTCAGACAATGCTGCACGCGATGCGCATTCCGGTGCTTGGACTCGCGGGCTACGAAGCGGATGACCTGATCGCCACGCTCGCCAAGGCCGGCGCCCTGCGCGGATTGCACGTCTTCATTTGCTCCAGCGATAAGGACTGTCGGCAACTGTTGAGCGACAAGGTCAAGATCTTCAATCTTCGCAAGCTTGCCGACTTCGACGCCGCCGCGCTGCAAACCGACTGGGGAATACGACCCGACCAGGTCGTTGACTATCAAACGCTCGTCGGCGATTCGGTCGACAATGTCCCCGGCGTGGAAGGCGTCGGTCCCAAAACGGCGAGTAAATATCTGCAAGACTATGGCACGATCGAGAACCTTATCGCCCATATCGGCGACCTGAAGGGCAAGAAGAAGGAGAACCTACAAGCATTTCTGCCAGACCTGGAGCGCAGCCGAAAGCTCGTGACGCTGAACGCGAACGTCTCGCTGCCGCTGACTTGGGACGCATGGCGCGTGCAAGCTTGGGATGGACAGGCGCTCTTGCAGCATTTTCGCGAGTGGGGTTTTCGCGGATTCGCCGAGCAGGTTCGCGGCACGATCGCGACGACATCGGAGGAAACAAAAAGCCAAGTCGTGCAAGGCTCGCTTTTCGGCGGCGAAGAAGCAGCCGCGGCGACAAGCACGGGCGGCGATTGGCCGCACACGTATCACCTCGTTAATCGTGCGGCCGAGTTCAAGACCTTTCTGGCCCGGCTCAAGCAGCAGAAGCGGTTCGCCGTCGATCTCGAGACGACGTCGCTCGAACCGCATCTTGCCGAGATTGTCGGCATCGCCATCTGTTGGCAGCCCGGCGAAGCGTGGTATCTGGCCGTGCGCGGTCCGGCTGGCGAAGCGGTGCTCGACGAACGGGCTGCGCTTGCGCAACTCAAGGTGATCCTCGAAGACCCGGCCGTCGGCAAGATCAATCAGAATATCAAGTACGATTGGCAGGTGCTGCTGGCCCAAGGCATTCGCATGGCGGGCGTCGTCGGCGATTCCATGGTCGCCGATTACCTCCTGCACGCCGGCACGCGCAACCACAACCTCGATGCCCTGGCGATGGATCATCTCAAGCACCGCAATATCTCGATCACTGAACTCATTGGCAAAGGCAAGAACCAGCTGCGCATGGACCAGGTACCGACGGCCCGCGTCGCTGAATACGCCGGCGAGGACGCCGACGTCGCCTGGCGCTTGTGTGAGAAGCTCGAACCGGAACTGGCGGCGTTGGGATTGAAGCGAACAGAGCCTGAAGCGTCAGCGAAGGTACGGGTCCTCTTCGCTGACGCTTCAGGCTCTGACTTGTGCTTGTATGACGACCTGGAAATTCCGCTTATCGAAGTGCTCGGTCAAATGGAGTTCACCGGCGTTCGCCTCGATGTCCCGTTCCTGCAATTGATGAGCGCCGAGATGGAGAAATCGCTGGCGACGCTGGAACGCGAAATCTATGCCGCGGCGGGGCGCGAGTTCAATATCAACTCGGTCCAGCAGTTGCGTGAAGTCCTCTTCACACACCTGGGCTTTAAGTCGCTCAAGAAAACGAACATCGGCGGCGACGCCAGCACCGACCAGGAAACGCTGGAATTGCTCGCCCGTCAGGACCATCCGCACGTCGAGTTCCCGCGCAAGCTGCTCGAGCACCGCAAGATCGCCAAGCTCAAGGGGACCTACGTCGACGCACTGCCCGCTCTCGTCAACGCGCGCACGGGCCGTATCCACGCGTCGTTCAACCAAACCGTGGCATCGACCGGCCGACTCAGCTCCAGCGATCCGAATCTGCAGAACATTCCGATTCGCTCCGAGATGGGGGGCAACATCCGCCGGGCGTTTCTTCCCGAAAAGGATTGGCTCCTCCTCGCCGCCGACTACTCGCAGATCGAATTACGTCTGCTCGCTCACTTCAGCGGCGACAAGGCATTGCAGCAAGCGTTCGCCGACGACCGTGATATCCATGCCCTCGTCGCGGCGCAAATCTTCGGCGTCGAACTTCACCACGTCACCGAAGCCATGCGCCGCACGGCCAAGACGGTCAACTTCGGCGTCATCTACGGCATCAGCGCGGGAGGGCTGGCCAATCGTCTAGGCTTGACGAACGCGGACGGCGCCGCATTCATCGATGCCTATTTCACGAAGTATCCGCGCGTGCAAGACTACCAGCAGTCGCTCTTGGCATCGTGCCGGGACAACGGCTACGTCGCAACGATCCTCGGCCGACGCCGTCGTATCGAAGGCGTTCGCGCCAGCACGACGTTCAAGAATCGCAATCAGCCCGAGCGCGAAGCGATCAACATGCAGATTCAGGGCTCGGCTGCCGACCTGATCAAGGTGGCGATGCTTAACATTCATCGACGACTCGAGCGCGAGAGATGTCGCACGCGGATGTTGCTGCAGATTCATGACGAGCTGGTGTTCGAGTTCCCGCCGGAGGAAAAGGCGACGGCACTTCGCTTGGTGCACGAGGAGATGACGCGTGCGCTGTCGGGGAAGCTCGATGTGCCGTTGCGCGTGGACATGAGCGTTGGTCCGAATTGGCATGATACGGCCGAGGTGAGGGATTAGATTTCATCGGAACCATGCTTTTGCCCGTCGAAAACTCAACTTTGCCGGTTATTCCGCCGATGACGACCCCAACGAGACCGGATTCTCATTGGAGCCGCGATGGTTGGATTTATTCTGGCCGCCTGTGCCTCTTTTGCCAGCGCACCTTGCCCGGCCCCACACATTGGCAGACGATGAGTTATCGATTTCCCGGCAAGCAAATGAACTTCGAATGCCGCGTGGACCGTCATGAGATTTTTGGAGCAGTGTTTTACAAGATGTATTCCAGAGTTCGTGGACGTGATGCCTTCGCCCCGCCTTTGTATTTGCAGTATCCCCCCATGTTCTGGGCAGTCCCAAATTACGGTCTGTCCGGCGCGCCTGTGGGGCCGGGGCGCATCCGAGAGTTTCCGCCATTCCCGTCATACCAGCGATGACCCGTCGAGGTTCTGAACCAGCCTATTTGCGCTCGCGTGGCGCCATGCGAGCGCCAAGCGTAAACACTTCTGAACTCCCGAAGCACTGGAATCCGCCCCTATCTCTGCAAAAAACGCCGAGCGCGCCAAGTGCACTGTCATCTAAGGTCAGAGCGTGGTAAAACACACGTATGAGCACAAATCCGCCGAAAGTCTGGAAATATCTGGCTCCCGACCCGAAGCCCTCGTCGTACAAACAGCTTTGCGTCCGAGGCACGCGCATTCGAGCTCGAACCCTGTACGGGCTGTGCTTTAACTCCGAGCCGATGACGCCGGAAGAAGCTGCCCTCGACTACAATGTGCCCGTAGAGGCGGTGCTGGAATCGATCGAGTATTGCCAGTCAAATCCGCCGGAGTTGTTGGCCGACTACGCGCGGCAGAAGGCCTTGATGGACGCCGTCGCTGCGAGTCCTAACGGTCGGCTGTCGCCGCAGGAGATCGCGCAGATCAAACGGATGCATCGCGCATGAGGCTCTGTCTGGATGACGATAGTGTGTCGGCCCTGTTGACGCGCCTGTTGCGAAATGAGGGGCACGACGTTCAAATTCCAGCAGACGTTGGACTTTCGGGGGAGGACGATCCCGTCCACCCCCGACATGCGACATTGGACAATCGCGCGATACTCACTGGCAATCACGACGATTTTCTGGACTTGCATCGGCTCGTGATCGATCTAGGCGGGCACCACGTTGGAATTCTCGTCGTCTGTCGGGACAACGATCCCAATCGCGACATGCCGCCCGCGCGGGTGGCAAGGGCCATTCGAAACCTGCTCGCGGCCAACGTGCCGATCACGGACCAATTCATCGTCCTCAACCATTGGCGTTAGTCATGCTCCCCGTCATCGGCATCATCGGAGGCATCGGCAGCGGTAAGAGCCTGGTCGCCCAGACCATGCAATCGCTCGGCGGCCATCTCGTTTCCGCTGACGCATTCGGGCACGACGCCTTGCGACAGCCGGACATTCGTGCCAAGCTCGTCGAACGCTGGGGCCCTCGCATCCTCAATGATCAGGGATTTCCCGATCGTCGCACGATTGCACGGATCGTATTCTCCAATCATGAGGAACTGGCTGCGCTGGAAGCGCTCGTGTTTCCCTTTATCGAAGAACGCATCGGGGCGGAGATCGACCAGGCACAATCGCGAAGGGGGACGCGATTTGTCGTGCTCGACGCTGCCATCATGTTGGAAGCCGGCTGGCATCGGCGCTGCGACAAGATCGTATTCGTCGACGCGCCGCGCGACGTTCGGCTCGAACGCCTCAAGGAAAAACGCGGCTGGGACGACGCGGAGCTGGCCCGGCGTGAGTCCTCACAGATGTCTCTTAACGAAAAGAAAGCTCGCGCCGACGCCGTGATTTTCAATGACTCCGGTCCGGAAAAAATATTGCCCCAGGTCAAAGATGCCCTAGAGCGCTGGAAAGTTATCTGATACAATCAAACAATCATTATCCCCGAGTGTCGCTCCCCGAAGAACCTCGCCCGAAGGATGACGCCGTCTTGCGACGCACGTCACGCTAACCAAAGTCGCGGCCACGAAGCCGTGACATGCAACCACGATCCGATAGAATCGCTGCTGCATCACCCCTGAGCCTGCCGCTGGCGTGTTCGCGAAGCGCACCCGACACCTCGTGCCACTTCGCGAGTGAGGAACAGAACCTCCAATCTCGTGCCAGCATATTGAGGAGGAATCGTCATGCCGGATTTCCGAGGCCGAAAGGAAGGCGCACCGACGCGCCCGCGCCCCCGTTCCAACAAGCCGGAGGAGCCGAGCGCATTCGGCCACGACATATTGGACGAGGAAAGGCCCGCCAACGCGGCGCCCCCCACCGCGACCAACCTCGATGAGCAAGAGCACATCGGCTTCGACGCCGAGACCAACAGCCGCTATGAGCAGATCAAGCGCGGCGAAACGCACATCTCGGAACTGCAGCAGATGACGATGGCGCAGCTGCTCAAGGTCGCCAAAGAAGAGAATCTCGTTGAGTATTCGGGGCTTAAGAAGCAAGACCTCATCTTCAAGATTCTCAAGGAACGTGTCAAACAGAACGGCCTGATGTTCGGTGAAGGCACGCTCGAAACGCTGCCCGACGGCTTCGGCTTCCTGCGCAGCCCCGACTACAACTACATGCCCTGCCCGGACGACATTTATATCTCGCCTAGCCAAATTCGCCGCTTCGGCCTGCGCACCGGCAGCGTCGTCTCCGGGCAGATTCGGCCACCGAAAGAAAACGAACGCTACTTCGCGCTTTTGCGCGTCGAGGCGATCAATTACGACAACCCCGAGTTGCTCACGCAAAAAGTCGTTTTCGACGATCTCACGCCGCTGCACCCGAACGAACGGCTCAAGCTCGAACTCGAGTCGGCCGAGATCAACATGCGCATCGTCGATCTGGTCACGCCGATCGGCAAAGGGCAGCGCGGCCTGATCGTCGCGCCTCCTCGCACCGGAAAGACGGTCCTTTTACAGAAGATGGCCAAGAGCATCCTGCACAACCATCCCGAATGTTACGTCATCGTCCTCTTGATCGACGAACGGCCCGAAGAAGTCACCGACATGGAGCGCAGCGTCCGCAGCGAGCATTCCGAGGTCGTGTCGTCCACATTCGATGAACCGTCGAGCCGACATGTGCAGGTCAGCGAGATGGTTATCGAGAAGGCTAAACGCATGGTCGAGTTTGGCCATGATGTCGTCATCCTGCTCGATTCGATCACGCGCTTGGCTCGCGCGTGGAACAACGAGACTCAGCATTCCGGCAAGATTCTCTCCGGCGGCATCGACGCCAACGCCCTGCACAAGCCGAAGCGCTTCTTCGGCGCCGCTCGCAACATCGAGGAAGGGGGCAGCTTGACGATCCTCGCCACCGCCCTCATCGACACCGGCAGCCGTATGGACGAAGTGATCTTCGAAGAATTCAAGGGCACCGGCAACATGGAACTGCACCTCGATCGCCGACTCGTCGACAAACGCGTCTGGCCAGCGATCGACGTCAACGCCTCCGGCACACGAAAGGAAGAGCTGCTTGCGACGCCTGACGAACTGCGCATGACCTACATCTTGCGTAAGGTGTTGAGCGACATGAACCCGGTGGAAGCAATGGAGCTTCTCATCAACCGCATGGGGCGAACCAAGTCGAACGGCGAATTCTTGAAGACGCTGAACCTGGCGTGATGGTGATTGCGGCGTAGCAGCCGCTGGTACGCCGCAAGCGGTAGAACATGAGGTAATATCTTGGAACGCGCGGTTTACACAGTGATGTACGAAAAAGCCGAGGACGGCGGCTTTTACGCTCACATTCCTGCTTTGGGGATCACCACAGACGGCAAGACGCTAGCCGAGGCTCACGATATGGCGAAGGACGCGATCGAGAATTCGTTAGCGTGTCTAAAGGAATTGAAATTGCCGTTTCCCGAGGAAGTTCGCAGCGAGAGAATCGGAGTGGAGGCAGGAGCGGCTCCCGGCTCCCGGCTTTGAAGCCGGCCGATGTCATACGCATCCTGGAGCGCAACGGTTTTCGTTTGCCTCAGTCAACGAAACACCGGCCCCATGTCGACGATTCCGACCCTCCTCACTTGGTCACGGTTCCCTATCACAATCGAGATCTCAAGCCCAAGACGCTTCGATCCATTCTCCGCCAAGCGGGATGGACCGTAGAAGAGTTCTTAGCGAGGATGTGACATGCCCGCCTTCGAAGGATCGCAATGGCCCCCGACGGGTCGTTTCGCGATCGTCGCATCGAAGTTTAATCACGAGGTCGTCGAGAAACTCGTCGCCGGCGCACAAGGAACGCTCCGTAGCAAAGGGATACCGGACGATGCGATCACGCTCGTCTGGGTCCCCGGCGCGTTCGAGCTTCCGCTCGTTGCGCAGCGCTTGGCGGCCTCGAATCGCTACGCGGCCGTCATCTGCCTGGGCGCCGTCATTCGCGGCGATACCGATCATTATGATTACGTTTGCAAGGCCGCGGCCGACGGCATCCTGCAAGCCGGGCTAACGACGGGCGTTCCGGTGCTGTTCGGCGTTCTGACCTGCGATACCGACGAGCAAGCTCATGATCGCGCCGGTGGCAAAGCTGGGAACAAAGGGGCCGACGTCGCTCTCGCCGCCATCGAGATGGCCAATCTGCTCAAGACGCTGGCGTGATGCGTGCATTTCATCAACCGGCTCCTTACGGAGCTCGGCTCGCCAGGGGTCTCGTTCTTCGCTAACATGAGTTCGGAACTCGTTTCCTTGGTACTTCCGCATGAGCCGTCGATCGCGAGGACGTGAGGTCGCATTGCAGCTGCTCTATCAGCGCGAGCAGAACGCGAGGATCGACCGCGCCGCCCTGGAGCATTTCGCGTCTGATCGGCTCAAGGAAACGGGCATCCGCACCTTCTGCTGGCTCCTGTTCGACGGCATAGTCGCCAACTTGCAGGAGATCGATGCAAAAATATCCGCGGCGGCCGAGAACTGGAAGCTGTCGCGCATGCCGGCGGTCGATCGCAACATCCTGCGTATCGGCGCGTTTGAGCTTTTGTTCATGAAGGATACGCCGCCCGCCGTCGCTTTCGATGAAGCGATCGAACTGGCGCGGCGCTTCGGCACGGCCGATTCGTCGGCGTTCATCAACGGCGTGCTCGATCGATTGCGCCGTGAAGCCGAGCCGGCGAAAAAAGAGGATCAACCTGCCCCGTAGTGCAGGCGAGCCGCCTGCACTACGCGTATTTACCTTCAGAGGATTTCATCATGAAGAATTCAGTCTGGACTCTTGCGATTGGCGCAATGCTCACGGTTTCATCCGCCCACGCCGGCGACGATAAGCCGTTCTTCAACGGCAAAGATCTGGCCGGCTTCGAAGGCTTGCTCGACCAATTCTGGTCGGTCAAGGAAAGCGCCATCGTCGGTTCAACCGCGCCCAAGGGAATCAACTACAACACCTTTCTGTGCAGCAAGAAAAAATACAAGGACTTTGAGTTGCAGTTCGAGGTTCGGCTAACGAAGTCGGGCAACAGCGGCATCCAGATTCGCAGCCATATCCATAACAAGGACAAGTTCGCCGTCACCGGCCCGCAATGCGACATGGGTGGACCTTACTGGGGCAGCCTCTACGGTGAAAACTTCGGCGGCATGATGAAGGCGGCCGACGGCAAGCTCGTCAAAAAGGTCCTCAAGGAAGGCGAATTCAACGATTACTACATCAAATGCATCGGCAAACACGTCACCATCAAGCTCAACGGCGAAACCACCGTCGATCAAGAGTTCGACAAGAAGTGGGCGTCCGAAGGCAAGAACCGCAAGGAACTTCCCGACGAAGGAATCATCGCGTTTCAAATCCACGGCGGTCCGGCCATGGAGGTCGTGTTCCGCAATATTCGATTTAAGGAATTGAAGTAGTTCACAGCTTGCGTTTAGCGTTCGCATGGCCCCGTGCGAACGCTAAACGCAAGCGCGGTTAGTAGCGCACGCCGACGCGCAGGGCGGCGCCAACGAAACCGAAATTGTTGTTGGCCGCCGACGAGAACCCGACCGGATCGAGGTTGCTGGCGTTGCCGCCGCCCCACCAGGCCTGCCCTTGAAATCCCGCCTGTCCGAACACCTTTACGCGTCCGACATTTCGCTCATACTCAAGACCCGCTTCAAGCTCACCGACCGGTAGCACATCGGTATGACGACGTGAGAACTCCATCGGGAGTCCATTGATCACAGCGGCCTGCATCTCCTTGGCGCGACCGAACAGGACGGCGCCGTGAAGCTGACCGTAGATGGCAAACCCCGACTCCCCGACGCGCCGTTTGGTCTCGAGTGAAAACGCCGGCCCGACGCCGTTCAGATTGTGCCCGCTTGTCAGATCGATGAACGTCTTGGTGTTGAAAACCGTGGCCCGATAGTCCTGGCTCATATGAGCGTAGCGCACACCGATGCCCAAAAGGTGTGACCACTTGGCCGAGTCGATGCTGCACGTCGCTTCGATGTCGAGCACGTTGACGGCAAGATTGCTGGAAGCGAGAATTGTGCCCGCCGTCGCCGCACGACCCGGAGCGAACGCGGAGATCCCGGTGACGGTCTCGCCAGGCGCCGCGACATGGTCGATGGAGTTGCCGTGATCGTACTGAAAACATCGGCCGCGCAGCCCCCAGCCGCGCTCGCTGACATAGCCGAGCGCGAGAAACGGCGCGACCTGCAGATGTTGATCGAAATCAACCTGGCGCGAGACATTGCCCTGCCCACTGGTTACAAGGAAGGCGGGATTGGTCCCGAAAACCGGAGTGACGAGATACACCCCGCCGTTGATGGACCACTCGCCGTGCCGTTCGCGTTCCGAGTTGGGCCGCTTGGCGGTGTCATCAAACGCCTGTGGCGGCAGCAGGACGCCACGGTTGGACGGTCCGTCGCTCGGCGGATCGGCCGATCCACGCGACGCTATCATGCCGAATGCGAGAACGACCGCGCCGATGAGCAAACGGTTGCCCATGTGAAGCTCCGTCCATGCTAACCCATTGGAACGCAGAGGTGGCGGCGCCGTGGTGTATTCCAGAGTATCGGGCGTACCTTGCCTCGCACCTTGGATAGCTGCGTAATCCGCACACCTGTCCTACCAGCATTTGTGCCTCAGAATCGGAAGAAATTACGCAGATTCGTGTCGGGGCGGCGCGAAAAACGGGCTGATCCGCACAAGGGTGTGCCTTGCTCGCCCAGCGCCAGAGGCGTGATTAGGTAATTTCGACTCCAAAACGGCGGTGATTTGCAACAACGATCGGCAATTCTGATTGGCATCATGTTTGCGATTGGAAAAAGTTGAAATCTTAATGGAGGGCCAAACCATGTTGCCATTCAAGACGATTGTGTTCGCCACGGATTTTTCGCCGGCGTCGAAGGTTGCCTTCGAAGTCGCGGGCGCGCTTGCGCGAGACTATCATGCACGGATTATCGCGGTGCACGTCGTGGAGCCGCAGGCGGTCGCGTTCAGCGAAGCCGGCGCGTACGTCGGTCCGGAGGAGGACAAAGGGGAAGCGATGAAGCGGTTGCAGGCCCTCCGCTCGCCATCGCCGCGTGTGACCATCGAGTATCGCTTGCTCGAAGGCGACCCATCCACGGTGATCAGTGAGACCGCGGAGGAAACTAACGCCGACCTGGTCGTGATGGGTACCTCGGGTCGAACCGGACTGACGCGCTTTGTGATGGGCAGCTTCGCCGAGGAGGTTCTCCGTCGAGCGCCGTGCCCGGTGCTCACCGTTCGAGCAGCCGTGGACGTGAGCACGATGACGCCCGCGGAAGAGATGCCCGAGACGGCGATGCTGTGAGTCAGGAGTCAGGGACCAGGAGTCAGGAGTCAGAAGTCAGGCCCTTAAATCATCCCTGACAGTGACACCGGATTCCTGATCCCTGCCCCCTGACGCCTGATCTCTGGAAAGGAGCTGCATATGAATACCTTCACCGCCAAAGACCTCAAGTTGCTATTGGCTCTCTCCGGAAGGCCGTGTGTGTCGCTTTACCAGCCGACGCGGCCGGGAGGCGCCGAGCAGGATCCGATTCAGTTCAAGAACCTGATTGCCGAGGCGGAAGAGATCGTCGTCAAGAAGGGGCTGAACGAAGACGGGGTCAAGAAGATGTTTCGGCCCGCCAAGCATTTGTACAACGATCTCGAGTTCTGGCGAGGCACCAGTGAAGGCTTGGCCGTCTTCATGACGCCGAGCGCGATGCGCTGGTATCGGCTTCGCAAACCGATTGCTCCGCGCGTGATTGTGGGGGAACGGTTTTTCGTCAAGCCGCTGTTGAGCCTGCTGGACCGGGAAGCGAAGTTTTTCGTGCTCGGTCTGAGCCCGAAGCGGATTCACCTGTGGGAAGGCGATGCCGGCGCACTGCGGGAAGTCGAGCTGAAGACCATGCCGACCAGCCTTGCCGAGGCGCTTCGGCTGCACGATCGCGATGAACCGCTGGAGTTTCATTCCCACAACATCGGTGGGCACTGGGCCACGATTTATCACGGGCAGGGCGTGGGCATCGATACGGCCAAGGACGATCTCTTGGTTTATTTCCAGCGGATCGATCGAGGCCTGCGCGACTATTTGCCCGAAAAAGCGCCGTTGATTCTGGCGGGCGTCGAGTACCTTTGGCCGATCTATCGCAAAGCGAACCATTATCCGAATCTGATGGACCACGGGATTCCGGGCAATCCTGAGCGCTGGACGATGCGCGAGCTGCATGAGCGAGCGTGGAAGGTCGTTGCGGATCGCTTCGAGCAGCCGCTGCATGCGGTGCGCGGCCAGTTTGTAGCGCTGGCGGGAACCGGGCGCACCTGTCATGAGCCAGTTGAAACGGTGCGAGCGGCATGCGAAGGCCGGCTCGAGGCCCTGATGGTCGCCGGCGATCGTGAGACCTGGGGCGAATGGAATCCTGCCAGCAACGAAGTGACCGTTCATCCCCATGCCGCGAACGGCGACGAGGATTTGGCCAACCTGGCGGCGATTCATGCCGCAACCCACGGCGCCAAAGTCTTCGTACTGCCGACGCGCGAGATGCCCGAACAGGCTGCATTAGCAGGCATCTACTGGCTGCCGCGCGCCAAGCATAGCTAAGTGGGCTATCGGTTTCGTGGGGCACGTTTCCAACGTGCCCCATCTCTTTCATAGCTACAGCAAGCCCAGCAAGCCGCTCGTCGTTTAGCCGCTCCTCGCTGTGCCTCTCTACATCATCGCAATCACGCAGATAGCCGCATACATGAGCAGTCCGATCGTGAACACGCCGGTCATCAAGCCGACGACGAGGCTCGCGGCATGCAGATCATCGGAGTGCAGATGGTCCAATTCTTCATCGGAAAATGATGTGTCGGTCGTTCGGTCAGTGACAGTAGCCATGACATTTCCTCAGACAGAAAACTCGGAGCGAAGCCCAGTGCGTCGCGTCGGCGTGACAATCGCAAATAATGGACCAAACACGATTCGCCAGGAGTCGTGGGATCTGCGTCGTTTTCAGTCAATCCCAAGCACGGACCGAAGGCCGCCGAGGGTGCACGACATGGTTTGCAAACGGCACGGGAGGGCGAGGCTCCTGCCGAGCCGCGAGCCCGCGAAATACTCGATTTCGGACGAGTATCCCGTCGCTTCCGGCTCGGCAGGAGCCTCGCCCTCCCGCACCAGGCCACGCAGACCATGTCGTGCACCCGGCCGCCGATGTGCGGAAATGACACGCCGTGGCTGTGACGACGGGCGGATTCGGTCGTTTTTTCTCTTTGACGTGGCTGGGAGCCTGTTAAGGCATGACGTAGAAAGTAATGACCGATTGTGCGGCAAAAGAGTAGGCGCTGCTACCGTAATGGCGAGACGCATCCATGAGCCAATTTGCGATCGACGTGAAAACGCCGGACGAGGTCCCGCGCGTGGAAGTCCGTGGAGCCGTCGTTGAGCACTATGCCAACGCCATCTTGATCGTTCTCCTCACGAGCACGCTGAGTTTGATTCCACCGCCTGGATGGGAATCGAGCTGGCGGTTTTTATTGATTCCGGTGGGACTCCTCATGGCGTGGGGAGCGGTCGTCCGAGCGCTTTACCCAGCGTGCCTTGAGGTTGCAGGCGACCAGCTCACCGTCTTCGAGAGCGGCAGCAAATTGTGGAGCCTTTTCACGAGCCGATCAAACGTCAAGCGGGTTGATTTCGACGGTCACTGGCTGCGTATTGTTTTTCACGATGTAAACCGGGTGCAAGTGGGCGATCCGACGACGCCGTTGGATTACCACCAGTCTTGCGGTGCTCATTTTTTCTTGGAGAATTTCAGCGTCGATCAGATCGAAGAGCTTCGCGGGGCCCTCGGTCTGACGGGGCCGCCGGATGACGAACCGATTGGCCGAATCGAGCAGTTTTATCGAAACGTCCTGGCCCTCAATCCACGAACCGGGATGACCCACTTCCTGGTTTTCATCACGTTCGCGGTTTTCAACGTGATGTTCTTCTGTGGAGTTTCCCTTCACACGCCGTGGCTCACTGACATGGTGCGGTGGGGCGCGAACTTCGGTCCGCCCACGACCGGCGGTGAATGGTGGCGGCTTTGGCGCGTCCGGCGCCATCTTTGGCGTCTTCGGCGGGTTGATGGCGCTGGCATGGTTGCAACGCGCCGCGCTCGGCGCGACCGTGTTTCGCCGAATTCGAACCGACGTCATCGGTGTTCTGTTACTCAATCTTGCCATCGCCTGGTTCGTTCCGAACATCGATCATGCCTGCCATTTCGGAGGTCTGGCAACCGGCTTTCTGTGCGGCGTGATTCTCGGCCTTGGGGCGGGGCCATGGACTCGAATTAGCCAGGTCGCGCGAACATCATGCGTGGCTTTCGTCGGCTGTCTTGCGATCGCTGCCGCCGTTCTTTGCTTGCCGAGTTCGTCGCGCGAGGATGCGGATTTCGGCCTCGCCTTCTTACATTTGGCCGACGCCGAGCAATGGATCCGCGAAAGGTACAACTCCATCAAGGAGCAGCGCGACGCCCAGGCGTTGACGCCGGCGGATGCCGCGGAACGAATCGAGCGCGAGTGCCTGGAACCATGGCGAACCGTCCGAAAACAGTTCGACACGCACTCGAGCGTGCCTCGGGACTTCCAGACGGCGATTCCAGACTGGAACTTGTTCATGCGTTTCTTGGATGCCCGCCACGATGCACTGGACCTGAGTTGCAAGGCCTGGCGCGCTGATCAAAACTTTTGGCTGGCCAATCAAGAAATGGAGATGGCCAATCAGATCCTGGCATTCATGAAAAGCCCCAAAGCCTGGCAAACCGATTCGGACGACTTCGCAAACACCGCCGTCCAACTCGCCACGCATTCGACCATTCCAACCGAGACCGAACTGAAATCGCGAGAACATCAGATGGTGAACGTGGAGGGCCGGCAATTCCTCATCGACAAAGCACCGCCGGATGGAACGGTTCAAGCCAGGTTCAACGAAACCTTCAAAGGCGTGATCTCCTGGCCCGCGAAAGTGATCGCTGTTCAAAAGGGCTTTGGCTTCGACAACCTTGAAGTGGAACTGGCCATTTCGGGCGGAATGCCCAAGCATGTGGAGCTGTCTCGCAAAACCTCGCTTTTCGTCCTCCGACGGACCGATTTCCGCTTCGGCCTGCCCGTTGCTGGCGTGGACCAAGACCGTGCTTCATTGCCGAAGGTTGGCGCGCCGATCGCATTCACGGGGACGATTCACCAAGTGCAATGCCGCTACGGCGTCGGACCGGACGCCGGAAAAATCGCAGTTTACGTCAGTTTCGAGAATGTTCGGCTTGCCAAGGCGCCTGCCGCCGACAGGCAGCCCGCGCGGTGAATTCGTTCGACAGCGCACCATGGTAGAGTCGCGGAGCGACGGAAACCAATAGCCAGGGTCGTGAGATCCTGGGAAGGCTTTCGCCGCTGCGCGGCTTGTGTCGTGATCGGCCAGGTCCAGGGTCTTGCGAGCCTGGCTACTGGCTTACGCCGCTCCGCGGCTATGAGCCCAACGTCGCCAATGTTTCCGCGTGATAGTGCGCTGTCAAATTAGAAGATTCGCACTCACTCATGGCGATGGAAACGCCTTGAGAAGTTCCGTCAGTTGACCTGTGTACTCCTTGGCCGGAGTCTCGAACATCTCGATGTTCCACGTCTTCATCATGTCGCGACCGTCGGCTATGGTGTGAGCCTTGAGCAGGCCGTCGCGGAATTGGCTCAGCGTGGCATCGTCGACGCCGCCTTTCTGCCAAGCGATCACGGCAGGGGGGAATGACGGCGACTCGGCGAGGATGCGCAGGTTCTTGTCGAACACCGGGCCCCGGACCTCACGGTAAAATTCGAGCACGGTCCGATCAACGACCGTGGCTTGCACATTGCCGCGCGCCACTTCATCGAGTGCATCCTTCGGCGACTCGGACTTCGCGACGGCGGCGAAAAACGCCATCGGCGCCTTCTTGGCCTGGTCCTGGCACAACTTGTTCAGAAAAAGTCGGCACGGCTCGCTGGTTCCTTCAGCGACGTCAAGCTTTTTGCCTGCCAAATCGCCGATTCCCTTGGCGGCGTCGGTTTTGTGCACGATGAGGTACGCGCGTTCCAGACGATACTTCCCCGGTGCGAGCAGCAAAGCTTCGAGGCCGGGGTGTTTCTTCTGCGCCCAGGCGAACTCGTGGGCGTGAAAAATGCCGAAGTCGACCTGCTTTTTGGCGAGCTTGTCGGCGACCTCAATGGCATCGTTCTTGGAATCGAGGTTGCCGTTCAGCCCCGTCGTTTTCTTGAGCACGTCTTTGAATTCACCGGTGGCGATGTCGATGAATCCCTTTGGCCTTTCGGCGACAAACGTCTTTGCCATGCCGAGGCGGATCGTTTTTTCTTGGGCCTGCACATGCCCGGCGCTGGCGAATGCCAAAATCAAGCAAGCAATCGGTTTGCAAGTAGAGAAACTCATGGAAATCCTCCATCTCCTGCGCCAAGGGCGAATGATCATCTTATGAAGACGGTGGAACGAAGACGTCCGTTCACCGCCCGGCGTGCAGGGACTCGGCCTTTACGCCGGGAGCAACGATTTGTTACGATGCCTCACGACGCCCTGGGAAAGGAGTCCCATTATGCGGTTCACGATTTCGTTGGTTGCAATTCATATCGCCGCAGGTCTGACCCACGGAGGCGGCACGAATTTCACCGAGGGCAAGGATGCGCTTGCGCGGAAGGAGTTCGATCGAGCTATCGCGTGCTTCGACAAGGTCATTGCCGCCAACGCCAATGACGCGCGAGCGTATTCGTATCGCGGCTTCGCGCATGAGAAGAAGGGGGACTTCGATAAGGCCATCGCCGACTGCACCAAGGCGATCGCGCTCGACTCGAAGGAGATCAGCGCCTACGTGCACCGCGCTCGCGCCCTTCGCCGGGGCAAACGTGACTTCGACAAGGCCATTGCCGATTGCCGAAGTGCGCTCGCGCTCGATCCCAAGAACGCCGAGGCGCACTTCAATCTGGGCAGCTCGTTCGGCGAAAAGAAGGACTACGACAAGGCGTATGCCCACTTCGCCAAGGCACTCGAGCTCGATCCCAAGCATGTCGGCGTCTTGGGCAACCGGGCGATCACCTATTCCGAGCGCAACGATCTCGACCGCGCCTTTGCCGACCTTGACCGAGCGCTGCGCATCGATCCGAACGACCCCTGGCTTTACGGAACGCGGGCGATGCTGCACATGCAGCGCGGGGAGTCGCACAAGGCGCTGGCAGACGCGGCCAGGGCCATCACGCTCGATCCCAAGGACAAAAGTTGCCGGCTCGTTCGCGCGCTGATCAACACCAACAACCGCGATTATCTCGACGTGATTGCCGACTGCGACAAGGTCATTCAGCACGATCCCAAAGAGGTCGAGGCTTTTCTGTTGCGGAGTAACGCTCACACGGAGCGCGGCGATTTCGCGAAGGCCGTCGCCGATGCGGCCAAGGCAATCGCCCTCGATCCGAAGGAGGCGCGCGGGTATCTGTTTCGCGCCAATGCCCAATGTCGAAAAGGGGCTGATCCCACCAAGCCGTCCTTCCAGGCCATCAAACGCGATATCGACAAAGCTGTCGCACTCGATACGCAAGAGCCGATCGCCTTGATCTTGCGCGGGCAGTGGCACATCTTCGATTACTGGGAAAAGGACGATCCGAAGATTCTAGACAAGGCGCTGGTAGACCTCGAGGCTGGGTTGAAGCTCGATCCGAGGAATTGGCAAGGCCTCTTGTGGCGCGGCTTGGCCTACAGCGAGAAAGAGTTGCCGGAGAAGGCCCTGGCCGACTTCGACGCCGCCATCCGCCAGCGTCCCGACGAGCCGCGCATCTACGATTTCCGCGCGGAGTTGCACCGCCAACTCGGCAACGACAAGGCCGCCGAGGCGGACGAACAAAAAGCCGCCAAGCTTCGCCGCGGGTCGATCTGACCGTCTCTCAGCACTTCAGCCCCTCTACTACATGAACCACGGGGAGCATGGGGGACAATGGGATATGACGTTATATCGAGAGACGCATTACTGCCATGGCGGACGCAAACCGGTAGTCCGTGTAGCCTTCGGCCGTTGAGTCCTCTGAATTTCTCCGAGTCCCCCGTACTGCTATCAATCAATTTCTTCGTGTGACAACAAGATCATCTGAGACCGCGGAACACACTGACGGCACGGATATTCAGAAAAGAGATCAATTGGACAGCGCCACTTTTGAAGCCCTGCGACGCCTGCGTACGGCGAACGAGCGTTGCTCACCCTGGTTCCCGGTTTCGTTGCATTTCGCAAGGGGGGGGTGTGAGTGTGTGCGTGCAACGAATACGCGCACGTGCTCTTTACTAAAGGAGTTACGTACAAAAAATGCGTTGCAGGGTGTTGACCAAGTCTAAAACGTGGCGCTGTCCAAGTAAGGAAGTGCGGAAAGCACAAGAGAGTTGGAATGTTCCGTATCTCCACGTTCCCGCTTGGTCACGGCCGTTTCCGTATCGCGTATCCGTGCGATCAGGTAATCCGTGGTTGGGTCTTGATGGTCGCGGCTCAGCCGCGCTAGGTTTATCGATGTTCATCTGTGGTTGTTTCTCTCACTGACCGCCAGAGCCGACCATGGGCGGACGCGCCTTCTTCCAATTAGCCACGTCTTGAAGCAACACTTCCACGGCTCGATCGAGTTGCAGATCGACGCCGTGGGCCAGGTCGTCGGGGTGTGGTTCGATGAGGATATCGGGCTGGACGCCTGCCTTGTCCATGTTGACTCCTTTGACCGTGTGGACACCGATGCGCGGTGTGCGGAAGGTGGAGCCGTCGATAAGCGTGATGTTGCGCGTGCCGATGACGAACCCGCCAGTCGGCTGGCCGACGAGCTTTCCCAGGCCCCAGGTGCGGAAGCCGTGCGGGAAGATCTCGGCATCGCTGTACGAGCGGTTGTTGATGAGCAGCGTCAACGGCTTGGTCCACTTGCGATCGTAGGAACGGAGCACGAGGCCCGATGACCCGTCGCGATGGCTGAAGATGGTGTGCTCCTTGCCCGTGAGGTAGGCCAAGACCTGATCGTGCGTGAACCCGCCGCCGTTGTAGCGAACGTCGAGGACAATTCCTTCTTTGTCGAAGTTGTCCGAATAGAGCGAGCGGACGAAGCGTTCCAGGCCGGGCTCTTGCATGTTCGGAATGTGGATGTAGCCGAGCTTGCCCTTGCTTAGCTCGGTGACGCGGTCGGCGTTGCGCTTGAGCCAGCGCTCATACATTGGTTCGTTGACCTTGGCTCGGCCCTCGGCGCGAATCTCGACGCGGCGCCGGGTCTTCGCGTCGGCGGCGCTGGCGATGGTCAGCGTGACGACTTCGCCGACCTTGTCGTTGAGCAGCTTCGACACGTTGGTCGTGTTGGTCAGTTCGACGCCGTCGATGCGGACGATGCGATCGCCGGGTTTGATGTTAAGACCGCGGCGATCTGCGGGGCCGCCCTTGAGAATCTCGCCGACTCTCAGATCGGGCCCGGGATGCGAACGGTCGAAGATCAAGCCCAGATCGGCCGTCTCTTGCTCGGCCTTGCCGAGGTTGCCGGAGATGCCCAGGTGCGAGGCGTTGAGTTCGCCGAGCATGAGGCTGATCAAGGTGTACAGGTCCTCTTTCATGCCGCAGTGGGCAACGAGCGGTCGGTATTTGGCGCGAATCGTCTTCCAGTCGGCGCCGTGAAAGTTCTTGTCGTAGAAGCTCTCGTCCAGAGCGCGCCAACTCTGGTCGAAGATTTCTTGAAAGAGCTGGTCCTGGCGAATCGCCATTCGGGCCGAAAAGTTGAGCGTGGTGGGGCCGACGACGGTGGGGCCGCCGATCATGATGCCGCGAAGGTTGCCGTTGTTGTCGCGAAAGTAGATTTGCCCGGCGAAGAATTTCGACCAGGTGATCTGCGCGGGTTTGAGGTTGCCGTTGGTGAGGCGCAGGATCGAGCCGCCGTTGGCGTCGGCGATCCAGAGATCCTCGGCGTCGTCGATTTGTCCACGAAAGGCGATTTTCGATCCGTCATTGGAGATGGCGCATTCGGAGATATTCATCCCGTACGGCTGCTTGACGCGGAGATGGATGTTGTCCCAGTCGATGTCCTTGCTCAGGAAGGCGCCGGCGGAGAGTGGCTTTTGCAAGGACAGGACATAGGAGCTCGGCGTGTTTCCTTTGCGAACACTGATGAACGCGAGTTTGTTCCCCGTGCGGCTCCAGGTGACGCCGCCGTTGTAGGTGGCGAAGCGCGTGATGTTGCGGGCCGGGTTCAGGGCGGTGGCGCCGGTCGACGGGATGATGAACAGCTCGCTGGCGAACGAGCCGTCCATGCGGGCGTAGCAAATCCACTGGCCATCGGGCGACCACTCGTAATCGAAAATCTGGCCTTCGTTGACGAGCACTTTCTGATTTCCGCCGTCCGGGTCCATCGTCATGAGCTTGCCGGCACGGATGAAGAGGACGCGCTGAGCGTCCGGCGAAAACCTGATGCCGAATTCGGCTTCAGGCGTCTTGGTGAGTTGCTTCACCCTGTATTGGTGTGCTCCGACGATGTCGGGATGCTCCGGGTCGTCGGATTCGAGCGCGTAGATGTCTTCGTGGCCGTTGCGATCCGAAAGAAAAAGCATGCGTCGCCCATCGGGCGACCAGGCAATGCCGTGATCGAAACCCGGATGATCGGTGAGGCGTTTCGCATTGCCTCCATCCCGGCTCATGAGGAAAATTTCGCCGTGTGCGACGAAGGCGACATGCTTTTCGTTCGGCGACCAGGCAAACTCGGTGGCGCCGGTGGTGAACGTCTTGACGACTTCCGGATTCGTCTTGTCGTCGGCACGCACTTCGATACGAAGCTTTCGGCTCTTGTTGGTCTTGAGTGAATGTACCCAGACATCGGGGCCGCACTCATAAACGATCAGTTCACCATTGGCGCACATGCGAGCGCGGCGGACAAACTCGTCTGCGTGATGCGTCACGGCGACGGCCTGGGCGGCGGGCGACTGCGGATCGATCGCCTGTTTGACGATGTTGGCCAATCCGCCGGCGACATCGCTGACATAGTAAAGGTGCTTGCCGTCGGCCGACCACATCGGATAGCTGTCCTGTCCCTGGTGCGTCGTGACGCGGCGATTGTTCGAGCCGTCGGCATTGCAAAGCCAGATGTCGTCATTCGATGAGCCTTTGTATCCCCTGCGATACCAGACGCCCGGCCCGCGAATATAGGCGATGAGATCGCCCGTGGGGTTGTACACGCCGTCTCGTCCTTCGAAGGCGCTGATCTGCTTGACCGGGCCGCCGTCGATCGAGACGGTGAAGAGTTCCATGCGGAACGGAAGATCAACCGAGCGCCCCGACATGAACAGCACGTGCTTGCTGTCGGGCGACCAGCCGGTGACATGATCGTCGGCCGAGTCGAAGGTCAGGCGTCGCGGCTTTCCTCCCTCGGCGGGAATGATGAAGACGTCGTATTGGCCGTGGCGGTTGGAGGAGAACGCGATCCACTTGCCATTGGGGCTGAAGACGGGATTGAAATCGTGCTTCTCGTGCATCGTCAGATGCTTGGCGACGCCGCCGTTGACGTCGACGAGCCAGATGTCGCCGAGATAGCTGAAGGCGACGGTTTTGCCGTCGGGCGAAATGTCCGGCGACCGCACGAAGCGGACTGCCTCTTGAGCTTGCGTCGTGGCGGGAATGAGAAGTAGGAGGGACGCGAGAAGGATACGAATCATGGTGGGATCCTGCATGGCGTGAACGTTTCCCTCATCGTATCAAGCCACACAGTGAAACGCAAAGGATTACGTTTAGCGGCTAATTCAAAACTCCCCTCTCCCGGAGGGAAAGGGGAGAGGTTTGAACTAGCAAAAGCATGACGACCCATCCTCACCGCTGCCCCTCTCCCGAAGGGAAAGGGGTTCTGAACTGCTTCTAGACGTAAGCGCGCTCACAGCGACGCGAAATGCCGCAGGAGATCAGTCTCGGTGACGATTCCGACGAGCTTGCCCGCCTTGACGACGGGCAAGGCGCCGAAGCGATTGGACACCATGAGCTTGGCAGCGTCCTGCGCCGACGCCGTCGGAGCGACGGTGACCGGATTCTTCGTCATGATCTCGCGCACCAGGATCGGCTCGAGCAAGAAGAACAACCCGCCGAGGTTGAGGAGCTTCTTGCGTTTGCTCTTCTGTGGATCGAGCGGAGAGAATGCCGACGAGATCGTGGCCATCGAGCACGAGCAGGTGGCGCACGCCGCGCTGTTGCAGCATGCGGACGGCGCCTTCGACGGAGTCGTCGGGCCCAACGGTGAAGAGCTTGGTGGTCATCAATTCAGCGACAGTCATGCGGCGGTTCCTTTCATGTCATGAAATGAGGAAGAATGTACGATGCCCGCGGCCGCAATCAAGGGTAACGTCCAAAGTGCCTCGCGTTACGCCAGCGGCACGACCGGGGCCGCTTTCTGCTTTGATTCGGTCAGGATCTCCGTAGCGTCCGTGCCTTTCTCCCGACTCCCCGGGTGACGTAGCCAAGAAAATCAGCGGAGGGACGGAGACAGGGTCCGAGCTAACGTCTCAACGGCATCGTGAGAAATTCTCATTTCTGATTGACGCCGCCCCGTCGCAACAGCTACATTGGTATCACACACACCAAGCAAATTTCACCTTCAGCAGGAGTGCGAACTATGCATTTTCTCGATCGTCGTGAATTCATGCAGCAATCCGCCGGGTTGGCGGGGGTGATCGGTTCCGGGTTCTTCCTCTCGGAAACAGAAGCCAACGATCGACCGCAAGCGCAGGCAACGCCGCGCGGCGCCAACGAGCGGATCAACGTCGCGGTCATCGGCGTTCGCAGCCGCGGACGGGACCACATCACCGGCTTGGCCGGTCGGCATAATTGCGTCGTCACGCATGTGTGCGATGTCGATACCGCCGTTGTTGGCGGAGCGGTCGAGCTCGCTCGGCAACGGCAAGGCTCGGCGCCGACGGTCGTGCAAGACCTTCGCCGGATCATGGAAAATCGCGACATCCATGCCGTCTCCATCGCCACGCCGAACCATTGGCACGCGCTGGCTGGCATCTGGGCCATGCAGAATGGCAAGCATGTCTACGTCGAGAAGCCCGTGAGCCACAACGTTTGGGAAGGTCGCCGTCTCGTCGAAGCATCTCGGCACTACGACAAGATCTGCCAGGCCGGCACGCAGATCCGTAGCGAGCCGAACATCCGGGAGGCCATCGAGTTCCTTCGTTCCGGTGGTTTGGGCCGATGCAGCGTCGCTCGCGGCCTGTGCTACAAGCGTCGCAATACGATCGGCCGAGTGAACGGCCCGCAACAGGCGCCTCGGACGATGGACTACAATCTCTGGTGCGGCCCCGCGTCCAATGCCGCGCCGCGCCGCAATAACCCCGCTTTCGGACCGGTTCACTACGACTGGCACTGGATTTGGGAGTACGGCAACGGCGACCTGGGCAACCAGGGCATTCACCAGATGGACGTCGCACGCTGGGGCTTGGGCAAATCCGAACTCTCCCGCTCCGTCATGAGCCTTGGCGGCCGGTTCGGCTACGTCGACGACGGCGAAACACCCAACACGCAAGTCGGTCTTTTCGATTATGGCGATTGCGAGTTGATCTTCGAAGTCCGCGGCCTATTCCCTATGGGCGATTACCGCACCGCACAAGTCGGCAATGTCTTCCACTGCGCCAACGGCTATCTCGTCATGACCAACTACAGCACTGCCACCGCCTTCGACAATAACAATAACGTTGTTCGTCGATTCAACAGCAACCGGCGCGGCGATCACTATGGCAACTTCGTCGCCGCAATCCGCTCCGGCCGACGTCAGGATCTCCAGGGCGAAATCCTCGAAGGGCATATCTCCAGTGCGTTGTGCCATATCGTCAACGTCAGTCATCGCCTGGGCCGCACCGTCGCTTTCAGTCGCCGCGACGGCATCCTCGGCGAACATCGCGAAGGCAACGAGACGCTTAATCGCATGATCGACCACCTTCGCGCCCGCGAAGTCAATCTCGATCAAGCGATGCTCACCGTGGGCCGACGCTTGACGCTCGATGTGCGAGCGGAGACGTTCGGCAACGACGCCGAAGCGAATCGCCTGTTGACGCGGGAATATCGCGAAGGCTTCGTGGTGCCCGCTCGGTTCTGAAAAACATCCACGAAGGGGCACCAAGAAACACGACGGGGGAGTTGGTTGCAACGTTGCGACCAGCCCCCCTCGTTTTTTGACATCGACCTTCAAGAACACTACTTCGTGTTTCTTCGTGGCCCTTCGTGGACAAATTCTTACACCAAGTCAAGACGGCGTTTGGTCATGCGGGCGCGGTTGCAGTCGGCGCAGGTGCCACGGATGATGAAGCTGTGGCCGCCGAGTTGGAATTGCTGATCCTGGCAGACATCTCGAATCAACTCATCCAGGCGTGATTCCTGAAACTCGATCATCGATCCACACTGATCGCAGTAGAGATGGTCGTGCTGCGCGTAGCCGTAGTCATGTTCGTAGACCGTGCGTTTGCCGAGGTTGATCTTGCGCAGCAGGCCGGCGTCGACGAGCTTTTTGAGCGTGCGGTAGACAGTGGGCCGGCTGACCTGGAAGTTCTCCCGTTTCATCTCGTCGATCAGTTCATCGGCGTCGAAGTGGTTGTGCTTGCTGAAGATATATTGGACCATGTCGCGCTGCTGGTTCGTGAAGCGCTGTGGCTTGGGACGACTGGCCAGGTACTCGCGGAACTTCTCTTCGGGGGTCTGCGAGACTTCCACGGCGGGGAGCATGTTCACGCGTCGTATTCTCCGGACAAATCAGGATGAATGGATTCTCCCTATTGTACCCGGTTCGCGGGTGATTCGCCAGCCGCTTGCGGTTTCGCGCTCACGTCTTGCCGCGCCGCGCGAGCGCGAAGCCACAAGCGGCAAATCAATCCTCTCGTTCGAGGCGATCGAGCAGGCGGTCGAGGGCGGCTTCCCATTTCTCTTGGGTGTCGTAGGTTCCTTCGGCGATTTCCTTGCGAATGCGTTCCACGAGTTCCATGCGAATCGGTTTTGCGTCCTTTTTGCGGCGACGACGCGGTTCTTCGGGGGTTGGCGGTCCATCGTCGGTAGGATCAGTTGGGGCGCCCATGCCACGCCACCAGGCAGACGTCCCGCGGACGGGACCGCCCAGCTCATCGGGGCCGTGTTCGTGCATCGAGTCTTCTCCCCTGCGGCGCCTGTTGGCTTCGAAGACATGCTCCAAGCGGCGCAGGTTCATCATAAAGTGTTTCGTCAGAGAGAAGCAACCCATGTGTCGCGAAATGTCCTTGCAACCAGGTCGATTCCCTTGACTTGTTGCCAAGGGGTGTTTTTCAAGCCTACACCCTGCCGATTTACACAAACTTTATCGTCTGGGGAAAGAAGGAGATTGAACGTTTCGCCAGATGGAATTTCGCGTTGGCCGTGCAACAAACCAGCCATACCAATAAAGGCGAACGAACCGAGTTTGCACCGCTTGCGGTGTAGCAGCCGCACCTTAGCCGCACTCGCGCAGGGCCGCGCAGCGCTTGATCATGCGCAAGACGTTGCCTGGTTGGCCGTCGCCGCGCGGCTCGCACGTCAGCTCGTCCATCAGGGTCCGCATCAAATAGATGCCTCGGCCGCCAATGCGCATTTCGCCTGGGGGCAGGTCGGGAACCGATTCGAGATCGAATGGCGCGCCTTCATCGCGAAACGTGATGACGACGGAGTCGGCCAGCATCTGCAGATGCAGCTCCATTTGCGAGTTGGGCCGATTTTGATGAGCGTGACGCACGATGTTGGTGACCGCTTCGCCGGTGACGATGACCAAGGCGTGCATCGTGGTGCGATCCAGACGATAGGCTTGGCACACCGCTTCGACAAAATTCCGCGCCACCGACAGCATGCGCGGTTCGCTGGGCAACGTGAGGGAAAAGCTCGAGCCATCCATCGGCACTTCTCCGTGAGAAATCGGCGACGACATCCCTGTCGGCCCCCAATCACACAGGGGCTGTTCTCAATCGGTAAGCCCTCATTATAAAGCGTCGCCGAAACGAAGAAAGAGGAATTGCCGCGCCCGGAGAATTTTTGGTGCACGAGATGGTTTGCAAACGGCACGGGAGGGCGAGGCTCCTGCCGAGCCGCGAGCCCGCGAAATACTCGATTTCGGACGAGTATCCTGTCGCTTCCGGCTCGGCAGGAGCCTCGCCCTCCCTGAAGCAGGCCACGCAGACCATGTCGTGCACCCGAGCATTCTTGCATTTGCCGGGTGATTTGATAGGACTCCATCCTGCGCCGAGCAGCTTGCTCAGCGTTTTTTCTTCTTGCGCATTTTCTTGCGTTCTTCGGCACGTTCTTTGGGTGTTTTGCGGTGACCCGTGCCGATTTTCGTTTTGGGGAGCATGGCGCCGGGGTCGAACATGCCGGCGTTGCCCATGCCCATCATCATCTTGATGCGATCGAAGAACGACATGTTGGCGACTTGCCGCATGATCACGCGCACCTGGTCGAACTGAATGAGGAACTGCTTGATGTCATGGGGTTGCGTGCCGCTGCCGGCGGCGATGCGGCGGCGCCGGCTCAGGTCAATGATGTCCGGGTCCTTGCGTTCCTCGGCGGTCATGGCGTCGATCATGCCCTGGATGCGTTTGATGGCGACGTCGGGATCTTCGCCGTCCTGAATCATGTTGCCCATGCCGGGCATGCTGCCCATGAGTTCTTTCATGCCGCCCATCTTCGCCATCTGCGAGAATTGCTTGCGGAAATCGTTGAGATTGAAGTCGCCTTGCTCGAGTTTCTTGCGCTGGGCCTCGATCTCCTCCTTGGTCATCTCGGCCTGGGCGTGCTGCACTTTTTCGACGATCGACCAGACGTCGCCCTGACCCATGATACGCTGGGCCATGCGTTCGGGGACGAATTCCTCCAGGGCGGTGAGCCGTTCGCCGACGCCCATGAACTTGATCGGGACCTTTGTGACGTGCTTGATCGACAGGGCGGCGCCGCCGCGGGCATCGCCGTCGAGCTTGGTGAGGATGACGCCGTTGAGATCGAGCGCGTCGTTGAAGGCCTTGGCGCTATTGACGGCATCCTGGCCGGTCATGGCGTCGCAAACGAAAAAGACATCGTCGGGCCGGACCTTCGAGTCAATCTGCCTGAGCTCGTCCATCGGCATCTCGGCGACGTGGAGTCGGCCTGCGGTGTCGAGGATGATGACGTCGTGGGTAGTGTTCTTGGCGTGGTTGACCGCGTTCTGGCAAACGCTGACTGGATTCGGCCCACCGCCGCCAGGGATCGCAGGGCCCTCCGTGTAGACGGCAATGCCAATCTGCTGGCCGAGCGTTTTCAGTTGATCGATGGCCGCGGGGCGTTGCAAGTCGGCGGCGACCAAGAGAGGCCGCTTGTTGTGCCGATCGCGCAGGAGCATCGCCAGCTTCCCGGCCGTCGTCGTCTTGCCTGATCCCTGCAGGCCGCAGAGCATGATGATGGTCGGGCGGTCTTTGGCGAAATGAAACAGGGGCTCCGGCCGGTCGGCGTCGCCTTTCATCAGGTGAACGAGTTCCTGATAGATGATGTTGATGATCTGCTCGCTGGGATCGATGGTGCGCAGGACTTCTTGCCCCATCGCCTTGGTCGAGACATTCTTGATGAACTCGTCAGCGACGTTATAGTTGACGTCGGCTTCGAGAAGGGCGGTGCGAACCTGCTTGAGTCCGTCTTGGATATTGGATTCACTGATTCGGCCTTTGCCGCGCAGGCTCTTGATCGCGTCGGAGATGCCGCGAATGATCCCTTCGAACATGGTAGAATCCCGTAGGGGGCACGTGGTAAAGCGTTCATTATAGAATCTTGCCGTTTATCACACAACGGACGATAGCAGGGCGGAAAATCGCCCGTCAGTAGACATGATTACGACGTTTGTACTGGCGATGATCGGGTATGCCGGATTATCGGGCATGATGATCTGGGCGTATTTCGGCCGCGTGCCGACGATCGCTCGGGCATTGAACTTGTCCGTCGTTCTTCTGCATGTGTTGATGGTTTGGCACGGGCGCTACGATTGGCAGTTTGCCCAGGCGACGCGCAATGGACCAATTGGGTTCGTCGTGTTTCATGGCGCGCTGTTGCTGCTGGCGGCTGCAGTTGTGTGTGCCGATTGGCTGGCGACCATGTTGGTCCGCGTCGCCTTCGTGATCGTGACTTTCGGCGCGCTGGGCGCTGTCTTTCGCTACGACGAGGTGGAAATCTATCGCGGCCCCGTGATCGCCGCGGCGGCAATCGGCGGCGCGGCACTGGGGCTCACGCTGCGGGGCAAACGCCATAGCGAAGAACGCTCCGAACCACAATCGCCGGGGCCCGCTTGAATCGTGAAAAAAATCCAAAAAAATGCTCGGCGATTTGACATTGGGAAAAACACAATCTAGGGTTAATGTGGTTGCAATGCGTCGCGCGGCCCCAACCATCCCGTCAATTGGCCGCGCTCGTTTTCTGATTCGATTTTTTTCGAGAAGAACCAGGCGTTGGTTCGTGATCCACGACAAGGGCAAACCATCCGCAAGGGTGGGACGCAAAGCCATGGGTCCGGTTCCGCAGAGAATCGGAATGCCAGGTTACCGAATGGAGTGGTCCCACGCACCGCCAGTTTGAACGTGTGTTCGAATGGGAACGTCTGGAGATTCGGTTCGACGGCCCGGAAAGTCCGCGCCGTCCGGCTTCGGCAACTCCAGACCGCCAATGCCGATACGTCTCTGGACCAGAGAGGTTTGTCATGTTCTCCAAGCTTACCCAATCGTTCGTTGACTTCCTGCAGCGCGAAGACGGCCCGACGGCCGTGGAATATGCCGTCATGTTGGCCCTGATCATCGTCGTGTGCATCGGCGCCATCACGACGCTCGGTCAGAACGCCAACACCACGTTCACAACCGTCGGCAAGGCCGTCGGCAGCGCGTCGTAAGCCTGCTGGCCAGCATCCGATATGATCCGCCGACGCCGCCGATTCCCCGCGGCGCGTCGGCGTGTCGTGCGTTTTTTTTTCGCGCGAACCCTTGGGCCACGCGCACCGTCTTTTCTTCAGTTCACGCGGGAACCCTCCTTCTGGAGACGGCCATGTTGCATCGCATCCATTCATGCAAGTCCGCGCCGCATCGGCGTTGTCGCGCATCGTGACGATTCGCGCAACCGCAAGCGACTTTTCTCGCAACCGACTGAATCCTGTGTCGACGAATATCGTTGGAAGGGCAAGCCAATGGGTGATGGCAGCCGTCCCGAAAACGGCCGAGCTGAAATACGCCTTGAGGGTTCAACTCCCTCTCCTTCCGCTTACCGAACTCTCCGCGCAAGCAAGAGAATTCCTTCGCTTACGCTTCAGGCTCTGACATGCCATGCCCCGATGGTGAAATGGACAATCATACCTCGCTTCGAACGAGACGTTCCGGGTTCGACTCCTGGTCGGGGCATTGACGAATTGCAGATTGCAGACTTCAGATTGCCGAGATTGCGTTTCAATCTGCAATCCGAAATCTGCAATCCAATGGTGGTCGTGTGTACTGGCTCGGCACGCGACTCTGTGAAAGTCGAAGGGGCGGGTTCGATTCCCCCCGGCCACCCTTTTTTTGCCGCTTGCGGCTTCGCGCTCGCGCGATTACAAGCGGTTCCACGACGCTGGGGCTGGACGGCCAGGCAGCCGGCTGCAACCCGGCTTCAAGTGGGTTCAACTCCCACCGGCGTCTCTGCGAGGGACGTGAGGCGAGGGGCGAGAAATGAGCAGAGCGCAATGCGCTCGCCCCTCGCCCCTCGCCCCTCACCACGTCCCGTGGATGTACTCCTGCATCTGAAAAATCGTCCGCTCCTGGCTGTCGGCCTGGAAGGCATTCAGGTCGCCGATCGAGATGATGCCAACAACCTCGTCGTGCTCACCCAATACCGGGAGATGGCGAATGCGGCGATTTCTCATGACGCTCTTGGCTTCCTCGAAGCCGGTGTGCAGCCTGCAGCAGACCAGGTCGCGCGTCATGACGTCGTCGACGTGGGTAAGATTGGCATCGCGCTGCTCCGCCACGACGCGAACCAAAATGTCGCGCTCCGTGAGGATGCCGGCGAGCCGGTCGTTCTCCATCACGAGAACGGCGCCGATCTTGTGCTCGTTCATGCGGACGGCGGCCGCATAGACCGTCTCCTGCGGCGAAACGGTGATAAGGCGCAGTCCCTTGCCGGCGAGAATGTCGCTCACAGTAGCCATGGAAATGCTCCTCGCGGGACGAATGAATTGAGCCCCAGCTGAACGTGGTTCATGATGGCGCATTCCCACGCCGATCGCAAGCAAAAAAAAGCGGATTTTCGAAATTTGCTGAAATCCCCTACATCGGTCCAGCCGCCGTCGTTAGAATTCAGAACGGCGCCGCATGAAAAAACCCGAACAGTACCTGCGTCCCGAAGTCATCCGCCAGGTCGGCCGGCTCGACCTACGCGCCAAATTCATCGTCGAAGGTTTTCTGCAAGGTCTGCACGCCAGCCCCTATCACGGCTTCTCCGTCGAATTCTCCGAGCACCGCAAGTACACCGCCGGCGATGACCTCAAAGACCTCGACTGGGGCGTCTATGCCAAGACCGACAAATACTACATCCGCAAGTACGAAGCCGAGACCAACGTCACCGGCTATCTGGCCATGGACCTGTCCGGCTCGATGGCCTACACTTTTCGCCAGGAACTCACGAAGTTCGATTACGCCATCTGCCTGGCGGCCGCGTTGAGCTACATGATGATCCACCAGCAAGACCCCGTCGGCCTAGTCGCCTTCGACACGCAGATCCGCACTGCCCTGCCTCCCAAGAGCAAACGCGCCCAGCTCGGCAATATCCTCGCTCTGCTCGCAAATCTCAAGCCTGCCGGCCAAACCGACGTCGCCCACGGGTTGACGCAACTTGCCGCCATGGTCCGCAGCAAGAGCCTGATCATGCTCTTCAGCGATCTGCTGGCCGATCCCGAGCCGATTATGCAGAGTCTGCACCAGCTTCGGCATCGCGGGCACGACATCATCGTGTTTCACATTCTTGACGAGGCCGAGGTGCATTTCCCGTTCGAAGGCCTGGTCGAGTTCAAGGACGCGGAAGAAGACCGCAAGATGACCGTGGATGCCCCGGGCATGAAGCCCGATTACCTACAAGCGGTCCAAGAGTTTCGCGGCAAGTACCAGGAAGATTGTGCCAGAGCGGGCATTGACTTCGTCCCCACCGACACCAGCATCGGCTTCGACAAAGCGCTGATGGGATACCTCTTGCAACGGCAACGGCGATTTTGATCGATGAACAACTCGAATGAGGGATGCGATGAGACGCCAAGGTTATTGCGCGTCGATGGAATGCTTGGCCGCGTTCGTGGTCGGCGGCAGCGGCGTGTCGTCGCGGCCGGTCCGTGACGGCTTGCCGCGCAACGTCGGCAGCATGGCGCTGCTGCCCGTTTGCAGCGAGGCGCGGCGAGTGAACGGCAAAAGCGCAAGCGCCGCCGACGCCGGCGTCTGAAAGCGATCGGCAGGCTCTTTCGCCATCATCCGCTCGACCACCGCGATCACGTCGGCCGGCACATCGTTGCGGAACTCGGCGATCGGCTTCGCTTGAGCCGTCTGGTGTGCCATGATCTTCTGCATCAGCGTTCCGTCCGGAAACGGCGCCTGGGACGTCAGCAAGTAGTAAAGCGTGCAACCGAGACTATAGATATCGCCTCGCGTGTCGACCGTGTGGGCGCTGCGGGCCTGCTCCGGCGCGAGATAATCCACCGTGCCGATGATGCCGCGGTCATTTTCGTCGACTCCCGCCTGACCCGTGGGAATGCGCAAGTAAGCCAAGCCCCAATCGAGAATTTTGATCAGCGGTTTGAGCTGGATCGTCAACTTGCTCGACGGACGCGACGAACTCAAGGAAGTCGGCGCGCTCCTTGGTCCCGTCGAAGTGTGCGTCAGGAATAGATTCACGGGCTTGATATCGCGATGCACCAGATTGCGCTCATAGGCATGTTGCAAGCCGAGAGCGGCCTGGCGAACGAAGTCGCACGCCTCGGTCACGGGCAGGGCGCCGGAAAGACGCACGACTTTGCCGAGGTCGGTCCCCTCGACATACTCCATCGCGAAGTAGTAGGTGTCGCGCCATTGATCGGCGTCGCAGAACTGGACGATGTTGGGATGATCGAGCCGGGCCATCGCTTCAACTTCTTGCAAAAACTGGGAACGCCCCGCGGGGTCGGCGAAGACCTCGGGCTTGATGATCTTGATCGCGACGAGGTTGCGATGCTCCTGATGGCGAGCCAGGTAAACGGCGCTCAGTCCGCCCTGGCCCAGGCGGTCTTGCACATGATACGGCCCGATTACCAGCTCATCCGCTCGCCCTGCCAAGAGTTGATTGATCTGATAGACGGTCAGCCAGCTGCGCTGAACCAGCGCTTTCGCCAGCGACCGTGCGTGTCCCGACCGCCCTTGCGCGAGCTGGGGCAGGCGTGCGAGTTGATCGGCCGTCAGCAAGCGATATTGCCGCAGCGCGTCGACGAACATGCCGCTTGTAGAGATTGCCATGGATGTAGGTTTCTCAGTGCAACGACACGGGACGAGGGCGAATGCGGGGATACGCGACGCTTCAAAAAAGCGTCCAGCGCGACGCGCTTTCCAGGCATCGCAGGTCGATCACGGGAACCCGATCAGCGGCGGGTTAACGCCATTGGCAAAGGATAGAACGCAAAAGGCCCAGATACAAATCGAGAGGTGGAAAAACCGCTATTATCGTCAAATACGCTACTTCAAGGTCCAGGTCTTGGCTGAAATCTCGATGCGACGTGAACCTTTGTACCGGTCATATTCCCTTCCCATCGATGCGACATCGTCGAAATAGCCGACGAGGTATGCCGCTCCGAATGTCTCACCTGCCTTCACCTTACGGCCGTGAAGCTCCTGAATGAAGCAAACATAACCGCGCTGATGGCACCACGCTTCTACGGTGGTGCCCGGGTCGAGCGTCATGCCGGCGATCCACGGGCCCACCTTGCCGTTGCGCTTCAGCTGGTAGGCGCGAATCATCCGCTGCGGCAGCTGGTCGTCCTTGCGTTGATAGAGGAAGCGTTCATCCGGCGCGAAATCTCTGGCGAAGTCCTTGGCGGGAATCATGCCGTGGTAGCTGAGGTAGATCTGCTCAAACGTGTCGCCGCCCTTGTGCTTTACGTGGCCCGGCATGTCGATGCGATAGAGCAGATTGTCGACATCGTTGGCGCTGGTAATCGTTTCGCTGCAGACGATGTAGCGCACCTTGGGCAGAAACACCAGTGTCTGCTCCCAGAGCGAGCCGGCCTTGTAGCCGTTATGCCCTTTGGTAAATCGGTACTTCATGCGGACGGCCACGAAGCCGTCGCCGCGGACGATCTCCGGTTCGAGCTTCTTGGCTTGCGTGCAGATTTGCGGGCCTTCGATGTAGTGTTTGGGCAAGTCGCCATGATACTTCTTGTCGCGGCCGTATTCGTCGCCGTCCTTGTAGCCCGGTCCGAGGAGGAAGTCCATGATGTGCAGCCCGAAGCCGGCGTCGCGCGAGCCGGTTTTCTTGTCAACAAACGAGCCCGCTTCGATGCCGCTGACATAGCCGGTCTTACGAATCCTGGCTTGGAGCGCGTCGGTGTCGATCTGGATATGGTCGGCAAATTCTTGAACCTTGACGGCAGGTTCCTGGGCGCTGACTGGTAGGGCCGACAGCGTCAACACAACAATCCAAAGTACGTTTCGCACGATTGCCCCTCGTTCCGTCTCACGCCGCACCGGCGCCGCCGCCGCGTTTGACGCGAGCAAGCCCGTCGCGGGCTTCGTAGTAGAGCGGATGGTTTTCGTAGACGATAACGTCGTTGTAGCACGCGGCCGCCTTCGCGAAGTCGCCGAGGGCTTCGAAGGCCTTGCCCATCTTGAAGGACGTGTCGGCGCCGGCCTCATCGCTCTGGCGGAACTCCAGAAAGCACGTGATCGCCTCGCCCGGCTTCTCGTCGAGATACAGGTCACCCAGCATGCGATGGGCGAAGTACCACGCCTTCGATTCCTCCTCGTTGGCGAATTTCTCGGGCCGATGCTGACGGATTTCCTCGAGTACAGCGATCGCCTCGGGGATTTCGCCGCGCAGGCGGTGGACGCGGGCCTTGATGAATCGGGCCGCATGGCTGCCGGGCTGCGCGGCCAGGGCCAGATCGGCCAAGTGAACCGCCCAATCGAGCAGGCCGAAGTCGCCTCCGAAGCGTTCGAGAATCCAGTTCGCCTTCTCCCGGCAATAATCGACGTCGAACCACTTGTGCACGTTTTCCAGCCTGCCCTTTAACTCCTCCGGAGTGATCGAATAATAGTAGCGGTCCTTGCGGGCCACCAAGTCGGGATCGGCTGAGTTGTAGGTCAGCGCGTGTTCCAGGCAATGCACGGCCATCCAAAGATTCTGCGAGCGCTCGGCGTGGTCGGTCTTGCATGCCTCGGCCTTGCGTTCGAAGAGCTCGGCGAGCGTGCGATAGGTCTCGATGCCGGCGTTTTCGCTCTGACTGTAGAACTTGAAAGCTTCGAGGGCGACGTCGATCTGGTTCTGCTTCATGGCCAGCTCGCCGATCGTCTTGACGCTTATGAAGAGGCCTTCCTTATCGGCCTGCTCCATGTTCTCGGTGCCGAGCGTTCGGCCCAGATTCATGGCCTTGGTGTAGTTGCCCCACATGCCTGCGGTGTCGCCGTAGAGGTCGTGCGTCTGGCCGATCTTGATGTAGATATTGGCCGCTTGCAGGGGCAGACCGTGAGCTGCGATGCGCAGATACTCGCAACCGCGCTGCCAGCGCGTGCGATCACCCAACAACCCCATGCCGACGTCCTTCGCATACTCATGATGGAAACGTGGCATCGGCTGGTCGGGCTGGACCATCGAATAGTACTCGGCTTCGTTGATTTGGTCATAAAGCGCCCGCTTCATGCGCCAGGCTTCCGTGTCGTGCGGCGTGACATCGAGCTGCGCTTCGACGGCGGCGATGGCGTCCATGCGATGTCCGGGCATGAACAGCAAGCGGTCGGCGACGCGCCACTTCATGTCGGGATGCCCGAACATCGCCAGATACCAGGCGGCATAGTGTATGGACGTGCGAGCGGCAGTTTGATATTGGGGCAGTTTCAAGATGCTGTCGAGTTCGCGGGCGGCGGCTTCGTCGTCCTTCTGGTGCAGATAGGCCACCGCACGCCAGTAGGCGCAGATCGGGGCCATATCGGGCTGCTCCTTCGTGATCAGGTCGAGCATCTTGAACGCTTCGCGGAGTTGCTCCTCGGTCGGTTTGGATTGCAGCATTTGACTGATCCGTTCCAGGCAAAAATCGAAGTGAAGGAATTGCACGAGATCGGGCTGGCTGTGCAACTCGTTGAAGTCGAGATCGCGATGCAGCACCCACATCTGCTCGCGGGCCAACTCGTTCTCCGGGTCGAGTTGCAGTGCTCGGCCCAAGGAGATCAGGGCCAGCTTGGTCTGTCCCATCTGGCGATAGCTCATGCCGCGCAAGGAATGCTTGAATACGCGGATCGCCGGCATGTAACTGCCCGCGTAGAAGACGTAAAGCGCCAAAGGCAGAAGGACGACCGCGCCGCCAACCGCGGGGCTGATGGTGGAGAGAAACGTCCACATGGCAATGCCGAGCGCGGCACACATGGCGGCGATTTCGATTTCCGATTCCTCGACCAGGCCAGAGAAGGTGAGCAGGTAGAACCCGGGAATGCCGACGAGCAGGAGAATCGCGATCATCTGGCGCTGGTCGGCCTGGAGGACATCGGGCTTGTAGTAGTAGAACGCCGCTGCTCCGCCGACGAGGAGGGCGATCATGGCCAGGCTGATCCAGAAGCGCTGCATCGTGTCTTGCACGTGGCGCAACTGGTAAAACACGTAGCCGAGAATCGCGCCGCCGAACACGGGCCAAAGCGCGTCGAGCGGGATTGCTTCCTGGCCTTCGGGGATCGGTCGGCTGTGAAATGTCAAGAAGGTCCCAACGCCCAGGCCTCCGACGAGCCCGGCATAAACGAGGTAGGGATGGTCAAGCAAAAGGAAGATGAAGAAGCCGAGCAGCCGACCTTCGATGCGATAGCCCTCGCGAATCTTCTCGTACGCCGCCCAGCCGAGGCAAAGACACAAGCCGCCGGCGGTATAGGCGGCGATAAGGCCCAATTCGTCCCAGCGTGGCACAAACCAGGCGATCGTGACCAGAAGGCCGAAATAGATGCCTTTGAGAAGGAACTCGCCATATTGCCAGCTAATCATGCGTCGGGCCTGTGGAGGTTGGCGACACCCGTTTAGCCGCTCGCCTTTGGCGAGCGCTGTGTGCTCGCTCGCAAAGGCGAGCGGCTAAACGGCGCGCCGTCGTGGAAAACGTCTCTTTCGCGGCGGGCGGGATCATACTATTATACGGACGACCCTTCTGATCCGAATTTTTTCTTGCACGGGACATAAGCATGGATTTGCGCACCCACGGACTGGTGAATCTTGGCCGAGTTCACGCTCAGCTCTCGCCGGCGGTCCTCATCGAGATGGCGCTCGCCCGCAAGGAAGGGGTGTTGGCCGACAACGGAGCGTTCGTCGCCAATACGGTTCCGTACACGGGGCGAGCCGCCAAGGACAAGTATCTGGTGCGGCGCCCAGTCAACGAAACGCAGATTGCCTGGGGCGCCGTCAATCAGCCGATGACGCCGGCCAACTTCGAGAGGCTTTGGGAGCGGGCCAAGGCGTACTATCAGCACCGCGCGGTCTTCGTCCACGACGCCTGGGCCTGCGCCGACCCGGTCCAACGCCTCAGCGTGCGCGTCATCAGCGAGAATGCCTGGCACGTGCTGTTCATCCAGTGCCTGTTGCGGCGGTTGACCGAGGACGAATGCGCCGCCTTCACGCCGAGCTTGCTCATTTTGCATGTGCCGAACATGAAGCTGGATCCGAGCCGGGATCAGACGCGCTCGGATGTAGCGGTGATACTCGACATGGACGAGCACCGCGTTTTGATCGCGGGGACGCCGTACGCAGGCGAGATCAAGAAATCGGTGTTCACGTATCTGAACTATTGGATGCCGACACGCAACGTCTTCCCGATGCATTGCTCGGCCACGGTCGGCGCCGTCGGCGATACGGCGCTGCTCTTCGGCCTGTCGGGAACGGGCAAGACAACGCTGTCGGCCGACCCAGCGCGCAAACTCATCGGCGACGACGAGCACGGCTGGTCGAGCACCGGTGTCTTCAACTTCGAAGGAGGCTGCTACGCCAAGTGCATCCACCTCTCCAAAACCGGCGAGCCGCAGATTTGGAATGCCATCCGCTTCGGCAGCATTCTTGAAAACGTCGTGCTCGATGGCCGGCGCGTGCCCGATTACGACGACGGAACTCTCGCCGAGAACACCCGCTGCGCGTATCCGCTCGACTTCATCGACAACATCGAGGCGAGTTCATGTGGAGGGCATCCGAAAAATCTGCTTTTTCTGGCCTGCGACGCGTTTGGCGTACTGCCGCCGATCTCGAAGCTGACACCGGCGCAGGCGCAGTATCACTTTCTCTCGGGTTACACGGCGAAGATCGGCGGCACGGAGGCGGGGATCAAGGAGCCGACGGCGACGTTCAGCAGTTGCTTCGGCGCCCCGTTTCTGCCTCGGCCCGCGGTGGAATACGCTCGCATGTTGGAGCAGCGAGTCAGCCAGCACGACGCCCAGGTTTGGCTCGTCAACACCGGCTGGACCGGCGGACCCTACGGCGTGGGCAAGCGCTTTCCCCTGGCGATGACGCGCCGCTTGATCACGGCCGCCCTTGCCGGGGAACTTGATGCCGCGCCTTTTCGGCCCGACCCGGTCTTCGGCGTCCTCGTCCCCGAGTCTTGCCCTGATGTTCCCAGCCAATTCCTGCAACCGCGCGCCGCCTGGCCCGACGGCCACGCCTACGATCAGCAAGCACGCAAGCTGGTCGATCTCTTCCGCAACAATTTCAAGACGTTCGAAGGCCAAATCAGCGCCGACGTGCGCCAGGCGGGGCCAAGAGCGGTGTAAAGGACATTGCGAAGGGACATCGCTCGATTGCGCAGCGAAGCGATTAACTTAAACAGTAAACTAAACGACACAAGCACTTCATCATTTCGAACTCAGTTGTCGTGTTTACTAAACCAAGCCGCGTCTTTTTCGTTCGTCTTGGTTGTCCCTCGGCAACTCACAGCGCCAAAGCCCTTCTGCAATTCCGGCAAGGTCTACCATGAGCGTACGGGAATTGACGCCAAGACGCTCTAGACTTGCGAGGATTTGCGGCTTGTCGCACGCCGGGACAACGTACCTGCCGCCGCATTCGATATCGCAGTGGCTGAGTTTGTACTCATTCGCCTTTGGAGTCCGTAGATCGGTCCACGGAAAGGCATGGATAGTGAATACACCAGAATGTGCTGTCATCTTAGGCGTTGGATAAAAAGAGTAGATCAATGGAACGCCATGCAACTTACAGGGATCCTTTTTTCGAAACTTCTCGGCCCACTCGACAGAAATAAGAACCACCGGGAGCCTAGCGCGGCTGAGCCGCGAACATCAAGAACCAACCACGGATTACCTGATCGCACGGATACGCGATACGGAAACGGCCGTGACCAACCGGCAGCGTGGAGATACGGAACAGGCCAACTCTCTTGTGCTTTTCCTACTTCCTTAATTGGACAGCGCCATTTTTTCAATTTGGCCAACACCCTGCAACGCATTTTTGGTACGTAACTCCTTTAGTAAAGAGCACGTGCGCGCATTCGTTGCACGCACACACTCAGCCCCCCCTTCCGAAATGCAACGAAACCGGGAACCAGTGTGAGCAACGCTCGTTCGCCGTACGCAGGCGTCGCAGGGCTTCAAAAGTGGCGCTGTCCAATTGATCTCTTTTCTCTTTATCCGTGCCATCAGTTGACCGTCCGCCTCTTCGAGGCGGGGCCAAACGGGTCATTTGCTGATCGCCGGATATAGGGCGTACCCCGACACGCTGGTCTGAATGCGGTACACGGTCTTGCCCGCCGTCACGTATAGCGTCTTGCGTTCCGGGCCGCCGAAGGCTAGGTTGGTGATGAGATTTTCCGGAATCGGGAGGCGCTTGAGCAACTTGCCTTGGGGCGAGATGACATAGACGCCTGGCGGGTTGTCCAGGGTTTCGCCGGGGCCTCGCTTGACGGAGATGCCGGCGGTGACCCAGAGGTTCCCCTCCATGTCAAGTTTCATGCCATCGCCGCCGCGGCCTTTGCCGAAGTCGTAAACGAGGCGTTGCTTGGAGAGCGCGCCGTTGTCGGCGACGTCGAAGGCCCAGATTTTGCGATTACCGCCAGGCTTGGGATGGCTGTCGACAACATAGAGGGTTTTATCGTCGGGGGTGATGGCGATGCCGTTGGGTCGCTGAATTTCTTTTTGCGACAGGACGCGTGTCGTCGCCCACGCTTCGATTTCCGCGGGGACTGGGACTTGATCGATGCGATAGACGCCTTCGACATCCATTTCGAGATGGGTACGGTCGGTCCCGTAATACGGATCTGTGAACCAAACGCGACCTTTGGTGTCAACGCAGACATCGTTGGGAGCGTTGTAACGCAGACCGAGGTATTTGTCGGTGAGCACAGTGATCTTGCCGGTCTTCATATCGGTGCGGACGATGCGTCGTCGGCCGACGCCCTGCTCGCCGCCTTCGCAAGAGATGAGTCGGCCTTTCCCGTCAAAGCAGTTTCCGTTGGTGCGTCCCGAATCGGCCCGCCAAACGCTGAGCGCCCCCTTGGAATCCATCTTCATGATGCGATTTCCAGCAATGTCGCTGAAGAAGACGTTGCCGTCGGCGTCGACCGCGGGGCCTTCGAGGAAACAGACGGTGGCGGCGGTTTCGACCTTTGGCTCGTCGCCGCCGGAGAGTGCCAGGCCGCTCGCACCCAGGACCACAAGGACTGTCAACGCGGACCGAAACATGGCAGATCCTCCGAAAGTAATGGTGTAGGCATGATACCGTCGCCATTGCTGATTTCCCATAAAATACTGTCGGGTGCGTGAAACGCACCTTGCCTAGCATCCAACCCAAAATGGTGCGTTTCACGCACCCTACTCAGGTGTTGCCTTGCGAATTCGCGACTTGTATGACAGCCCGAATCCGACAATTTCGTTTGAGTTCTTTCCTCCGAAAAACGACGAAGCCGAGGCCGTGCTGTTTCGCGACACGGTGCCGGGGCTGAAGCAACTCAAACCGGCGTTTATCTCGGTCACCTACGGCGCCGGCGGCAGCACCCGCGACACGACCACGCGCATCGTCCAACGCATTCGCGAGCAGCACGGGACCGAATCGATGCCCCATCTCACCTGCGTCGGCTCCACGCAGGGCATGCTCGGCAATTTTCTCGACGAGATTCTCAAACTCGGCTTCGAGAATGTGCTTGCGCTGCGAGGCGATCCGCCCAAAGATCAGCCGACCTTCCAGGCGGTCGAAGGGGGCTTCTCCTACGCCACCGATTTGATTCGCTTTATCCGCGGCCGATCGCAAATCAGCATCGGCGCGGCGTGTTACCCGGAGGGCCACGTCGAGGCGCGTTTCAAGCATGCCGATTGGGACATCGCTGCCCAGAAGGTAGAAGCCGGCGCGGAGTTTCTCATCACCCAGCTCTTCTACGACTGGAGCGATTTTCTCGACATGGAGGACTACTTGCGCAACAAGCGCAACATCAAGGTTCCGATCGTTCCCGGTATCTTGCCGTTTTTGAACGCGGCTCAGATCAAACGCTTCACGAGCTTATGCGGATCCAAGTTGCCGAGCCCGATTCGCAAGAAGATCGAGCAATTCGCCGAGGACGATGAATCGGTGCGCAAGTTGGGCGTCGAGGTGTGCACGGAGCTCTGCGCGAAGCTCATGCCGAGGGTGGCAGGCTTTCACTTCTACTGTTTGAATCGCGTGCCGTCGAGCGCGGAGGTGCTACGGAATCTCGGCTTGGCGTGACAGGGATTGAGCACGAAGCGCAAGCAAGTGTGGGCATCACCGCTCTTCGAAAGCGATGACGATGCCGGTAACGTTGTCGCGTGAGCCGTGATCGAGTGCTTTCTGGACGAGATGGTCGACCCAGTCTTGCGGGTTGGGAAAGAGCGTCGGGCCGATGCGGAGGTCTTCTTCGCTGATGTGATTGGTCATGCCGTCGGTGGCGAGCAGGAGCCGATCTCCGGGCTCGGGAGTAAACGGATGCACTTCCGTCGCTCCGTTCAACTCGGAGCAGCCCAAGAACTTGTGCAGTACATGCTGATACGGGCTGAAGCGTGCTTCTTCGCGCGTCAGCGCCCCGGTGGCAACGAGAGCTTGCGCGACGGAATGATCGACCGTCAGCTGATGCACGTCGTGGCCGCGAATCAAGTAGGCCCGGCTATCGCCCAGGCTTGAGATGAAGACCTGACCGTTGTGCTGGAGGGCGACGACGGCGGTCGTGCCCATGCGGCGGCCTTCGGGCTGGCTTTGGCCCGCCTCGACGATCAACGCATTGGCTTCCTTCATGGCGTAGAGCAGGGCCTGGTCGGCGGGTTCGTTGCTGGCCAGCCGGGCGTGAACTGCCCGCGGAATGATCTCGACCGCCATGGTGCTGGCGACTTCGCCGCGTTCCTGGCCGCCCATGCCGTCGGCGACAACGAAGAGACGTTGCGGCAGGTCAACGACGAAACTGTCTTCATTATTGGAACGCACACCCTGGGCGGATCGGCTTCCCACGCGCAAAACGAGGTCCGGCATGCGATTGGCTCCGGGCTCCACGGCGACTCCGACTCCGGTCCGTTCCATTGGTCCCTCAGGCGGGATTTGAGCATTATAGGTAATCGCCGGCGATTTCGCCAAGGCGAGCAGCAGGCACACCGGGTCGCCCATCATCGACAGGATTTGGAACGATACGCCCCACAGCGCGCTCGCTTTGCGCCCAGTCTCTATAATTACCATGCTACGAAAACGGCACGTTAACAAGTAATATCACGCTGTCCAGCCGTTTTTTTGGAAATTGCCGCCAATCCATGGCCCAGACGGCGTATTTTCTTGGGCCGCGGATAGCCCAGCGAATCAAGCGCTCTTCCCATGAACCGCCGCGACGCCTTCCAATTGCTCAACGAATTCGTCACCGATCCGGGCCTGGTTCGGCACATGCAGGCCGTCGAAATCGCCATGCGCGCCTACGCCCGCAAGCATTCCGCCGACGAGGAACTCTGGGGCATCGTCGGCCTCTTGCATGACTTCGACTACGAACGCTGGCCCAATCCGCCCGATCATCCGCTCAAGGGCTCGGAAATTCTCCGCCGGCACGGTTATCCCGAGGAAGTCATTTACGCGATCCTGTCGCATGCCGACTACCTGACCGATTACCCGCGCGTCCACCTCGTCGACAAGGCGCTGTACGCCTGCGATGAATTGGCCGGCTTCATCACCGCGACCGCGCTTGTTCGCCCCGGCGGCATCACCGACATGACCGCTTCCAGCGTGAAAAAGAAAATGAAATCCAAAGGCTTCGCCCGAACCGTCAATCGGGAGGATATCCTTCGCGGCGCGGCTGAGTTCGGCGTCGATCTCACGGAGCATATACAATTCGTGATTGACGCGATGAAGCCGCACGCCGCGGAGTTATGCCTACCGCAAGGTCAAACATCAGAGCCTGAAGCGTAAGCGAAGAGTTGGGCCCACTTTCGCTAACGCTTCAGGCTCTGAAAACCATCCTCAAAGGGGACTCTATGAAGGTTCGACACTATCTAATCGCGGTCGCAGTTGCATTTGCCATTGCCGCCAACAGCTCGGCTCAGGATCCGTACGGCAGCATAGCCGACTTGAAACTGGCCAAGCCGGCTGACGGTCAGGCCATGGCGAGCGTGCCGGCGCCGAAGGGCGCCATCGTTCTGTTCGACGGCAAGTCGCTCGACAATTGGGTCAAACGCGACGGCAAATCGCCGGCGCACTGGAAGATCCTCGACGGCGGCATCGCCCAGGTCTCCGGCGGCGGCGATATCATCACCAAGGACAAGTTCACCGGCTCATTCAAGCTCCACGTTGAGTTCCGCGTTCCTTACATGCCCACGGCCAAGGGGCAGGGCCGAGGCAATAGCGGCGTGTATGTCCAGGGGCGCTTCGAAGTCCAGGTTCTCGATAGCTATGGCCTAAAAAGCAAGGACAACGATTGCGGCGGCATCTACAGTGTCGCCCCACCCCTTAGCAACGCTTGTAAAGCGCCCACCGTCTGGCAGTCTTACGACATCTCCTTCACCGCGCCGAAGTGCACGGACGGCAAAGTTACCGAACCCGGCGTTATCACCGTCGTTCACAACGGCGTCATCATCCATGACCGCCAGCGCCTGGTTCGCAAGCAAAAGGATGGCAAGGAAGAGATCGTCACCAACACTACCGCCGGCATGGGCGGCGATCCGTGCACTCCCGGACCGATCTTGCTTCAGGACCACGGCAACCCCGTCCAGTACCGCAACATCTGGCTACTGCAAGCGAAGCCCTGATCGCACCGGATCGCTTCTCAGAGCCTGAAGCGTTGGCGAAGGTTTGACCTTTCTTCGCCAACGCTTCAGGCTCTGATGGGGCGACTCAACCCTTCCATTCCAAAGGCTCGTAAGCGCAGGTTGCGAAGTTCGTCCTCCGTCATCGGCTTGAGCGGCAATCGCACTGGGCCGCAGTCGATTCCCAAGAGCTCCATCATCGCTTTGGACGCGCGGGCGAAGCCGAAGTCTTGCAGCGTCCGAATCATGCGGACGCTCTGCAGCTGACATTGTCGGGCCATCGTGAGATTGCCGTTGGCGAACGCGGCCAAGAGACGTTGGTACAACGGAGCGGCAAAGTTATAGGTGCTGCCGACCGCCCCGTTCACACCCAACGCCAACCCAGCGAGCAAGAGTTCGTCGTAGCCGAAGACGATGTCAAATTCTCCCAGAGCCAGGCATTCTTGCAGCGTGACCAGATCGTTGTTCGTGTACTTCACGCCATGCAGGCTGGGTATGACCTTGGCGGCTTGCTCAAGAAACCGCGCCGTCGGAATCGGGAAATGCGTCATCGTCGGGATGTCGTAGTAATAGAGCGGCGTTTCCGGGGCGGCCTCGGTGATCGCCGCGCAATAGGCGATCAACTCGTCCAGCGACGATCGGAAAAAGCTCGGCGCCATGGCGGCGATCGCATCGACGCCGCACTGAGCCGCATGAGCGGCAAGCACGCGTGCCTCCATCAAACTGTTGCTGCCGACGTGGACGACGATCGGCATTTTGCCGGCCACGGCATCGCACCAGGCCTCGGCGACAGCCACGCGCTCGCTGACCGTGAGGGATAGGCTTTCCCCCGTGGTCCCGCAAACAAAGGCGCCGCGCACGCCGGACTCCAGCAAGAGCGCGGCCTGTGCCGATACTACCGAAGGATTGAGGCTTCCATCGGGCTTCATCGGCGTATGCGGGGCGGCAACGAGGCCGGTCAGACGCAAGGGGAAACGCATGGGGAGTACCTGTGTATTCGTTTAGCGCCCGTTTGGCGCCGTGCGAACGCTAAACGACTACAAGCCGAAATTCGGTTTTTCCTATTGACTTTCGCGCCGAAAACGTCAGCCTTATGTTAAGAAAGCACCGCCCGCCCGACTGCCTCAATCCTCCCGCCATCCTGCCTTCCTTGGGGGTTACGCATGCTCGATCTCTCACTTGGCGGCAAGTCATCCAATTGCGATGGTTACACCCGTCGTGATGTGCTGCGTGTTGGCGGATTATCCGCGCTCGGCCTTACCTTGGCCAACTTCTTTCGCGCTCAGGCCGTCGCTCAGGAAAACGCGCCGGCGGCGCAGAATCGCCGCAACGTCAACTGCATCCTCATGTGGATGCAGGGCGGACCGAGCCACATCGATACGTTTGATCCAAAGCCGGATGCGCCGCTTGAGATTCGCGGCGAGTTCAATACGATCCAGACCCGCCAGCCGGGCGTTCGCATCGTCGAGCACTTTCCGCTCTTGGCGCAACAGTTCGACAAGTTGAGCCTGATTCGCGGCCACGATCCGCAGAACGGCAGCCACGGTGTCGCCGATCACATCATGATGACCGGCCATCGCTTCAATCCTGCGTTGCCGTTCCCGTGCTTCGGGTCCGTGGTGGCGAAGGAGCGCGGCTATCGCGACGGCATGTTCCCGTTCGTGCAGATGGGCCGTGCCATCGATCGCCGCTTCAACGGCGGCATCGGCGGATTCCTCGGCGATCAATACAACCCGTTCGAAGTCCACGATGATCCAAGCTCGCCGAACTTCCGCGTTCGCGACTTGAGCATCCCGGACGAAGCCGATCGCCGTCGCCTTGAGCGCCGCTACACGATGCTGCAGGAAATGGATCGCTACCAACGTGAAATGGAAGCGAACGCGACGGTTCAGGCTCGCGATGCGTTCTATGAACGAGCCCACGCGTTGATCACATCGCCGGCCGCCAAGCGAGCGTTCGATTTGGGCCAAGAACCCGACCGCGTGCGCGATCAGTATGGCCGCAATTCGCTGGGTCAATCGTGCTTATTGGCTCGTCGTTTGATCGAATCGGGTGTCCATTTCGTGACGGTTACGGACGGCGGTTGGGACACACACGTGCAGAACTTCCGCAGCCTCAAGGACCGTCTGCTGCCTCGGCTTGATCGTGCTTATGCGGCACTTCTGGCAGATTTGGACACGCGTGGACTACTGGAAAACACGCTGGTCGTCTGGTTCGGCGATTTCGGCCGAACGCCAGTGGTCAATCCGTCGGCGGGGCGCGATCACTGGTCGACCGCCGGCGTCGCGACGATGGGCGGCGGCGGCATCCGCACCGGGCTCACCGTCGGCGCTACTAACGCTCGCGCCGAGGTCGTGGTCGATACGCCGGTGCGCCCGCAAGATTTGGCCGCCACCATCTACCATGCCCTGGGCATTCCACTCAACACCTGGTATCGTGCCCAGGATGGCCGACCGATCGAATTGGTGCCAACTGGTCGCCCGGTACGGCAACTGATCTAATCAGTTTGCGTTTAGCGCTCGCATGGCGCGGCCCAGATGCCAATCGCAACTCAGTAATCCCGGCAGGTTCGAAAAAGCCCGGCACTCTTCGCCGGGCTTTTTTGATGCGCCAATGCAACGTTTAGCCGCTCGCCTTTGGCGAGCTTGCTCGTTCGCCCAGGGCGAACGGCCAAACGCGGAATTACATCTTCTCGATATATTCCCACAAGAACACGCAGAGCGCCGAGACGATGGCCGCCCCGGGAATCGTGAAGACCCATGCCCAAACAACGCGTTCGGCGACGCCCCAGCGGACCGCGGAAAGGCGTTGCACCGATCCGACACCGACGATCGAGCCGGTGATCGTGTGCGTCGTGCTCACGGGGATGCCGCCGAAGAGGGTGAGTACCAAGGTAACGGCCGCCCCGGTTTCGGCGCAGAAGCCATCGACCGGGCGCAAGCGGATGATGCGCTGGCCCATGGTTTTCACGATGCGCCAGCCGCCCATGAGCGTGCCGGCGCCCATCGCCAGATGGCACATCAGCACGACCTCGGTCGGCACCTCGGAATGGTCGGCAGCCTTGATGATGCGTTCTTTGTGGCGTTCCCATTCGGTATCGGTGAGCAGCGCGTGCGCCTTCTCTTCGAACGCTGTCAGCAGCGAAAAGCGTTTTGCCTTCGCAGTTTCCTCCGCTTCGTCCGTAGCGACGATGATCTGCTTGAGCTTGGGGAGGATTTCGACGGGGATCGCCTTTTTCTTGTCCTTGCTGATCTCCTCTATCGTTTCCGAGTCGAGATGGTAGCGATCGCGCCATTCGAGTTTACTGTCCACCGCCGTGGCGGCAATGAGGAGAACGAGGATGATGCCCATCGTCTTCTGAGCGTCGTTTCCGCCGTGCCCAAGACTGTAGAGGGCCGCGGAAACGAGCTGGCCGCGACGAAACAACACATCGACCGTTCGCGGCTTGGCTTCCAGCCAGTGAACCGTCCAATAGACCGCAACTACGATCCCCAGGCCGATGACAAGGCCCAACATCGGAGCGATAACGATAAAGGCGCAAGTCGATGCGATGCCGCCCCAGAGCAGCGAACTCCATCCCGAATGCACGAGGGCTGCGCCGACGAGGCCGCCGATCAACGCATGGGATGAACTCGTCGGCAGTCCCCAATACCAGGTCAATATGTTCCATGCACAAGCGCCGATGAGAGTCCCAGCAATTACCGAGTTCGACACGGCGCTCGGCTCGATGATCCCTCGGCCGATGGTCCCCGCGACTTTCAGATTGAAGAACAGGAACGCAATGAAATTGAAGAACGCCGCCCAGAGAACCGCTTGTTGCGGCGTCAATACGCGTGTCGACACCACGGTCGCGATCGAGTTGGCGGCGTCATGTAGGCCATTCAGATAATCAAACACCAACGCCAGGCCGATCAACAAGAGGACGACCGCACCCAGCGAGGTATAATCAAGGACGAAGAGGTTTTTCCAAACCGTGTCGAAAAAGTGCATCCTACGTTCCCTTGATGACGATCTCGGAAATGACGTTGGCAACGCTCTTGGTGGCGTCGACAGTCTCCTCCAGCCATTCGTAGAGTTCACGCCACTTGATCAGGCCAAGAATGTCGAGCGGCGTGATCGGTTGATGGCTATTGCCGTTGGCGGTCACCAGGTGAGCGAAGAGGGCTGCGTCGGCTTTTCGGTACACGCGGTCCGCTTCGTTTTCCAGCTGACCAAGCTCTTTGATCAAGGAATAAATCTGCTCGGAGTTGCCCATGTCGCGCAACAAGCTCACCGCTTGCTCCACACGGATGCAGCATTCCTTTATGATCCGTGCCATTTCGATCGCTTCTGGCGTCGGCTTGTCGATCTTGAAAACATCGAACCGGTAGGAAGTCTTTTCCATGTTGTCCATGATGTCATCGATGGACGTGGCCAGCGTATGGATGTCCTCGCGGTCAAACGGCGTGATGAATGTTGTGTCCAAAGCCTCGATAATCTTGCCGACGCAGGCGTCGCAGGCGTCCTCGGCGCGCTTGATTTCATGGGCGCGGATGTCGAGCTTGTCAAAAACCGTGACCATCTCGTGGAACTTCTTCGACGCACCCGTCACGGTCGCGGCGATCTCGTCGAACATGTCGAAGAATTTGAGTTCACGCGGGATGAGACTAAACCGCATAGCTGGGATCCTCCCCGTGGACAGGGGGCACGAGATCGTCATGAAATCTACACCGTCTTTTTATGGATTTGTACGTTGCGCGGAGAGAGCGACGACGCAAGTGGCAAATAGTGTAGGGAGTACTCGGTACTCCGTACTGAGCCACGTTCACGACGGATCACTTACCACTTTCACAAAGCCGGTTGCGCGCGTACAATAGGAGGGCAAACTGCCCGAGATGAAACAATGGCGCTCAGGAGCAATTCATGCTGTCACGATGCTATGACGTCCTGAAAACCGTACTGAATCAATTCAATCGTCCGTGGGTTTCGTTGGTCGTCGCTGGGGCCATGTTAGCCGGCATCGTCGCATTCCTTGCCATCTCCGGGGCGGGGCTGCCGACGCAGCCGACCTTGAACGCCGCCCAGGCCAAGGAGAAAATCCCCGCGTCCGATTTCGTCGGCGGCACCGCCTGGCTCAACACCGACAAGCCAATCAAGCTCGCCGACCTCAAGGGCCGCATCGTCCTGCTTGACTTTTGGACCCTCTGCTGCATCAACTGCATCCACACGCTTCCCGATCTCGCCAAACTCGAGGCCCGCTATCCCGGCGTGCTTGTCGTCATCGGCGTTCATTCGCCCAAATTCGACAATGAAAAGAAAACGGCCAGCATCTTCAAGGCCATCCTTCGTTACGAAATCAAGCACCCAGTCGTCAACGACGCAGACCATCGCATCTGGAAAGCCTACGGCGTCAACTCCTGGCCTACGCTGGTGTTGATCGACCCGGACGGCAACTACTATGGCACCGCATCGGGCGAGGGGAATCTTGAAGTTCTCGATTTTCACATACGCAAGATCATGAAAGACTTTAAGGGGAAGCTCAAGGAAGATCCCATTCCCTTCAAACTCGCAAAGGAGAAGTTCGACAATTCGATCTACTTCCCGGGAAAAGTCCTTGCCGATGCCGACTCCAATCGGCTGTTCATTGCGGATAGTACGAATCACCGCATCGTCATCACGAATCTGGAGGGCAAGAAACTCGCCATCGCCGGGTCGGGCAAGGAAGGGCTGAAGGACGGCACGTTCGCCCAGGCCCAGTTCAGCGATCCGCAAGGCATGTGTCTGGACGGCGACACGCTCTACGTCGCCGACCGCAAGAACCACGCCATCCGCGCACTTAATCTCAAGAAGGAAACCGTTACGCTCGTCGCAGGCACGGGCGAACAGAATCGCTTCGGCCGACAGCCCAAGGAAACCGATGCACTCAAGACGGGCCTGAACAGCCCGTGGGATTTGCTGCTGCACGACAAGATGATCTACGTCGCGATGGCCGGGCATCACCAAATCTGGCAATTCGATCCCGCTGCCAAGACCGTCGTCGCCTACGCGGGCAACGGCAGCGAGCAACTCATCGACGGCACGCTACGCGGCAGCGCCTTCGCGCAACCCAGCGGACTCGCCACGGACGGCAAACGCCTCTTCGTTGCCGACAGTGAAATCAGCGCCATCCGCTCCGTTCCGCTGCCCGGCACCAAGGAAAACGTCTCCACCATCGTCGGCGATGGGCTCTTCGAGTTCGGCGACATCAACGGCAAGGGCAAAGACGTTCGGCTGCAACATGCCCTCGGCGTCGCTCGGCACGACGGCATGCTCTACGTTGCCGACACCTACAACAGCAAGATCAAGCTCATTGATCCGGAGAGCGACAAGATAGCCAAGATCGAGAAGCAAATGAGCATAATCGAAATCAAACTGGATGACCTTCCCGCCGACGCTCCTGCTGCCAAGAAACTTGCCGCCGAGTACCGCATGCTACAGAAGGAACGTTTCAGCCTCGGCATCTGCTCGATCTTTCTGGGCGACGGGCCCGGTTGGCTCAAAGAAAAAATGCTCGACGAACCGGGCGGCATCAGCATCGCCGCCGGCAAGATGTACATCGCCGACACGAATAACCACCGCATCCAGGTCGTCGATATGAAGACCAAAGTCATGACGACTCTGCGCCTGCAAGACGTCCCGCCGGTCCCGCGCGGCGAAGTGAAAGCCGGCGCCAAGTGACTTGTGCCAGCCCGCAGCACAAGCAAAGGCCGACCGTTGCTTGCGCTGCGGGGCTGTAGGGTGCGTGAAGCGCACCATTCGAGAATGTCGTTGAGCGGGATGGTGCGTTTCACGCACCCTACATTGCCGCAGATTCGTGCACGGTCATTCGTAGTGCTGGAGTTGATCTCGACCATGAACCGATTCCGCATTTTCCTTGCTGCGGTCTGCGCCATCGCGCTTACGCCAATCGCAAACGGCAACAGCATCAAGTCCGAGAGTGGCGACGACCTGGTGAAGTTTGACTATCGCGTCTTGCCGGAAGATCCGTTCCACGCGTTTTATCAAAAAGACAAGAACGAAAAGTGGAAACCCCGGCGCGGCGAAATCGTGCGCGTCGAGCTAATCGGCACGCTCAAGGATGGCTGGAATACCTATCCGTTGACACAGCGAACGTCCGAGCAACAAGAGTCGTCCCTAACGAAGTGGGAAATTGAAAAAACGTCCGGTTTCACGCCGCTTTGGCCGCTGCGTGAGACGAATCCGGAGAAAAGGACGACCATTTACGGCAAGTCGCGGTCGACCGAATTCAAGTTTTACAACACGTTCTCGTGGTCGCAAGATATCTACATCGCGGAGAACGCGCTGCCGGGCCCAGCGCAGGTTTCGATTAAACTGAACATCCAACTTTGCGAGAAGGGCTGTCAATGGTATAAGCACGCAGTTCCGGTGAAGCTGGAGATAAGCGACGAGCCGGTCATTCCGAATCCAGACATCAAAGAACGTCTGAATCTGACGAAGCCGAGCATTACCGTCGTGCAAATCGAGGCCGCGAAGTCGCGCAAGAAGGAAGTCGGCGCCAAGGGCAAGGCTGAAAGCGCCATCATGTCGGAAGGATTAATTACCGACTCGCCCGAGGACTACAAGAAGAAAATGGGCGCCCTCGCCGAGCGCTTTACCGGGGGTGCAGCGGGGGACAGCGATTCCGATCTTCTGGGCTTTCTGCTTGTCGGCGCCTTCTTCGGCGCCATCTCGCTCATCACGCCATGCGTCTTTCCGATGATCCCGATCACCGTCAGCTTCTTCTTGAAGCAATCCGAGAAAGAGAACCACCAGCCGATCGTCATGGCTACCGTGTACTCCTTGACGATTGTCGTGGTCCTGACATTGGCGGCATCGCTGATGTTGTCGATCTTCCGGCTTCTGAGCATTCATCCGATCACCAACTACGTGATCGGCGGGTTGTTCATCTTCTTCGCGCTGAGCCTCTTCGGCATGTACGAGATCGAGTTGCCGCAGAGCCTCGCTCAATACACATCGGAGCACGAGGGCAAGGGGGGCCTGGTCGGCACGATCTTCATGGCGTTGACGTTTACCATCATCAGCTTTGCCTGCGTGGCGCCGTTCCTGGGCGGCTTCGGGGCGGCGGTGAGCAACCGGCCGTTCTGGCACAACATTCTCGGCGGTTTGGCATTTGCCATCCCGTTCGCGGCGCCGTTTTTCTTCCTGGCGCTCTTTCCGTCGCTTTTACGCGCCTTGCCCAAGAGTGGCTCCTGGCTCAACTCGGTCAAGGTCGTCATGGGGTTCCTGGAGTTCGCGGCCGCGTTCAAGTTCTTCCGCCAGGCGGAGCTGATTCATTCGTCCGCGAATCCGACGTTTTTCACGTTCGACTTTGTTCTGGGCATCTGGGTCGCGCTCTGCATCTTGTGTGCGGTCTATCTGATCGGCCTATTCCGGTTGCCGCACGACACGCCGGAAGAGCACGTCGGGGTCCCGCGTCTTTTATTCGGCATCGCGTTCCTCGGGCTGGCGGTCTACTTGACGCCGGCGCTTTTCAAGGTCAACTCGGCTGGGCAGCCGCAGCGCCCCGGCGGCGTCGTGTATGCGTGGATCGATTCGTTTTTGCTGCCCGAATCGATCGAGGGCGATGACGAAATGCCGCACACCGGCAGCCTCGAGCACGCCATCAAGCTTGCCCTGGAGGAAGCGAAAAAACCCGACGAACCTGCCAAGCGCATCTTCATCGACTTCACCGGCGTCACGTGCTCGAACTGCAAGCTGAATGAGAAGAACGTCTTTACCAAAACAAACATCGCTCTGCGCTTCGAGGAGTACATCGTCGTCAAGATGTACACCGACACGATTCCGGCCGCGTACTACGCCAAGGAGCTTCAGAGCGACGTCGGACAACGCGCCGAACAAGACGCCAAAGGCGTCAACTTGGCGTTTCAGAAGAAAGTGTTTGGCACCGAGGAATTGCCTCTCTACGTGATCATCGAACCGCAGCGCGACGGCAAGGTCCGCATCGTGGGCCGTTATAACAAAGCACGCATCGATGACGAAGCCGACTTCGCGAAGTGGCTGGAGAATCCGACAGTTCTGCGATGACGCGACTGAGTCATGCGCGTGCTGATCGCTACGATCGCGATGCGCGGCGCTGGCTGCCCGGTTCGCCCGAAGAGAAATCTTTACGCCGACGGGTTTCTCTCTTCCTGCGCAGGCCGCATTCGTATTAGAATAATGAAACGTTTTTCATAACTACCGCCAAGTTTCGTCCGCTACGCGCAACGTGCTGGGAGAAGCCACGACGTTGCATCTTGCCGCGAAGCAGTCCAAACGACGGAGTCTCGCGAATGTCACCTCGATTGATTCAGTGGATCTTCTGGCCCACGGCCATCGCACTCGTAGTCGGCACATGCTACTATCTATGGAAAAGCACGCAACCGCGACGTCATGGGGCGCCGGCCAACGCGGCAGGCAGACAATCCCCAGATGGGCAGAGCGATGACGATGATGATGACACGCCGCAGACGCCGGAGACGACCAATGTCAAGGTCGTCTATCCGCGCCGCGGCGCGATGGAACGAATCTCGGTGCAGGTCGGCTCGGTCGAGGCAGACGAGGTCCTGTTGCAGGCCAAGGTGTCCGGTTATTTGAAGGCGCAGTACGTCAATATCGGGGCAACGGTGCAGGAAGGCGACGTGCTGGCGGTCATCGACGTTCCCGAGCTGGAAAAGCTGGTGCAGCGCAACGGCGCGCTGGTGGAACAGGCCGAGGCTCGCGTCAAGCAGATGAAGGCGAAGGTGACCGCCACGAAAGCCGACTTGGACGCCGCCCATGCGGAAGTCATTCACGCCGATGCTCAAGCGCGTGCCGCGACGGCGTGGGTTTCTTATCGCGGCGCGGTGTACCTGCGCATGAAAGAACTGGCTGCCGCGAAGAATATTGAACAACGAATCGAAGACGAGTCGAAGCAACAGTACGAGTCGGCGCGCGAGAGCGAGCGAGCGGCTCGCGCGGCGATCATCAAGGCGCAAGCCGCCGCCCACGCATTCGGCGCCAAGGTGTTGCTTGCCGAGGCCGACGTTGAAGAAGCGAAGGCCAATGTCAAGGTCGCTCAGGCGGAGTACGAGCGCACCACGGAGCAATTCAAGTTCGCCACGATCGTCGCCCCGTTTGACGGCCATATCACCGAACGCCGCCTCGTCGAAGGCGCGTTTGTCCGCTCCGCGGCCGAGGGAGGCGCTGCCCAAACGATCTTCGCGATTCAGCGCCCCGACCGCATGCGAGTCGTCGTTCAGATACCCGACAGCGACGTCCCGTTTGCCTCGAAAGACAAGCCAGCCTTCGTCGAACTCGATGCCTTTCCGGGCGCCAAGTTCGAAGCGAAAATCTCACGCGTGGCCAAGACAGAGGACGTCAAGACTCGTCTCATGCACGTCGAAATCGATCTGCCCAATAAGGACGGCACAATACGCCAGGGCATGTTCGGCAAGGTCACGATCTTCCTCGACAAAATGTCCAAGCAGTTGTCGGTCCCCTCGTCGTGTCTGGCCGGCAAGTCCAAGGCCCGAAAAGGCGCGGTGTTTGTCGTGCGCGACGGCAAAGCCTTTCTCACCAAGGTGCGCTTCGGCATGGACAATGGCTCACGCGTCGAGGTGTTTGGCCTGCAAGACACCGACCGCGTCATTCTCGCCCCACCCGCCGGTTTGGCGGACGGCATGGAAGTTCAGTCGGCTCTCTACGAGGAGCCCGAGTTGAATCTAGACCCAGCCCCATAACCACCCATCGACAGCACATGCAATGGCAACACGATCCCTATGCGCTGCGGGATCGGAGGATGCAGGACATATTCCAACATGACTGGTTTGATCAAGTTCTCACTGAACAACTGGCACGCGGTCGTTGTGCTTGTCCTGACCGTTGGCGTCATCGGGGCTTTGGCAATCGTGTCGATTCCGATCGACATCCTCCCCGCCAATCGCAGCCCGGCCGTGCAAGTCTTCACGTTCTACAGCGGCATGCCGGCGACCCTCGTGGAGAAGAACCTGTCCAACCGCCTGGAACGCTGGACGGGGCAGTCGGCCGGCGTCGCGTTCCAGGAGTCTCGTTCCATTCCTGGCGTGAGCATTGTTCGAAACTTCTACCGCGACGACGTTGATCCGAGCGGCGCTTTGACGCAGGTCGTGTCGCTCGCATCGGTGGCCACGCCTTACCTGCCGCCCGGCACACTTCCTCCGATTATCTTGCCCTATGACCCGACGAGCGTCACCCCCGTTTGTCTGCTGGCGCTGGATAGCCGAACGGTCAAGGAAGAACTGCTCGCGGATGTTGCTCGATTTGAAGTTCGCAACATGGCCATGGCGGTGCGCGGGGTCAATGCGCCGATCATGTATGGCGGAAAATCCCGTGCCATCCTCGCCTACATGAATCGCGAAAAAATGCAGGCCCGCAACCTGGCGCCGCAAGATTTGCTCCGTGCCATCGACGAGTACAACATCTTTCTCCCCACCGGAGGGGCGCGCCTCGGCCGAGTCGATTACGCCATCGAATCCAACTCGATGTATGAACTCGTCGATCTGATGGGCGAGATTCCCGTGCGCTCCAAGGACGGCAAGACGATATACCTTCGCGACGTCGCCAAGGTGCGCGACACCAACTTGCCGCAGATGTCGGTCGTCCGGGTCAATGGCCGGCGTCAGGTCTACATACCGATTTATCGTCAAACGGGGGCCAGTACGCTGGCCGTCGTGAGCGCGTTGCGCAATGAGCTGCCCGACATCAAATCGCGGCTGACGTACGACGACATCAACGTCAAGATGGTGATGGATCAGTCGATCTACGTGAGGCACTCGATCACAAGCCTCGTCGAAGAGGGGATCCTGGGAGCGGTCCTCTGCTCATTGGTGATTTTGGTGTTCCTGGGCGAGTGGCGGATGACATTGATAGCGGTGCTGACGATCCCGATTGCGGTATTTGCAGCGGTCGCGGGCTTGCACTTCACCGACAATACGCTGAACGTCATGACGCTTGCCGGGTTCGCGCTGGCGATCGGCCCATTGATCGATATTGCGATCATTTGCCTGGAGAACACGCACCGGCATCTGGGTCTGGGCACGCATCCGAAGGAAGCCGCGCTTTATGGCGCCAGCGAGGTTGCCATGCCGGCCCTGGTCGCGGCATGTTGCACGCTGCTTGTGCTCGCACCTTTGGCGTTCATTCCCGGGTTGGGCAAGTTCCTCTTTCGCCCCATGGCCTTGGCCGTGACATTCTCGATGGTGGCGGCATTTTTGTTGTCCTGCACTTTCGTGCCCGCCATGTGCTCGCTCTGGCTGTACGGCCATGCAGCGCCCGGCGGCCCGATTCATGGCGAGGATCACGGGCATCGCAACAAACACGAGCTTCCGCCGGCGAAAGGCTGGCTCAGCGAGCTCTTCGAAAAATGGGAATCGCTGATCAATACAGCGATCGGGTGGTACAGCGGCGTTCTCAACTGGGCGATGGAAAGGCCTGGAACCATCTTGGGGGTGGCCGCAATGCTCCTCGTGTTCGTGGTGCTTGGGCTGGGCACGCAACTTCGCCGTGAGTTTTTCCCGGAAGTCGACGCCGGCGCGTTTGAAATCTACGTGCGCGGCAAGGCCGGGACACGCATCGAGGTGACGGAACAGCGCGTTGCTGCCGTCGAACAATTCGTGAAGACCACGATCGGGCGCGACCTGGAGATCGTGATCAGCGAGATCGGCGTGGCGGCCGACTGGTCGGCCGCCTTCACGCCGAACTCCGGGCCCATGGATGCCGTCGTCAAGGTGCAGCTCAAACATCGCCGGCACCATTCGGCCCAGGAATACGTTCACATGCTGCGTGAAGGCTTCGCCGGGTCCACGCATTGGAACGACCTGGAGTTCGCTTTCGACGCCGGCGGCATGATCCGAGCCGCCATGAATGAGGGCAGATCGAGTCCGATCAACATTCAGATCACGACCAAAAACGTCAAGACGACGTTCCCGGTCGCCAAGGCGATTCTCAACGAGGCTCGCCAGATTCCCGGCGTCGTCGATGCCCGCATCATTCAGCGTCTCGACTATCCGCAGTATTTCATTAATGTCGACCAGGCCAAGGCCGCTTTGTTGGGCTTCACGCAAACCGATGTGATGCGTAATGTCATTGCCGCGGTCAATTCCAGCGTTCAGTTTCACAAAAAGAACTTCTGGATCGACCCGGTCAGCAACAACCTTTACTACGTCGGCGTGTCGTACAAGGAGGAAGACATCGAGTCGCTTGATACGCTGCTCGACATGCTGATCACCAGCCCGGCCCAGAATCGCTCGATTCCACTGCGCAACGTTGCCACAATCGAACGCGCCAATGTTGCAGCCGAGGTCAACCATAAGAACCTGCAGACGACGCTTGATATCACGATGGGCGTGCATGGCCGCGATCTGGGCAAGGTCGCCGACGACCTCGCCTTCATGCTCAACCGCTACGGCGCCTTCGAAGATGGCGAATGGAAAACGTTCGACCCGACAACGTGGTCGAAGGAAAAACCGAAAGTCATGGTCGGCAGCCGAATTCGCTTGAGCGGCGAATACGCCCGCATGCAGGAGACGTTCCGCAACCTCGGCATCGGGTTGGTACTGGCGGCACTGTTGATCTACTTCCTCATGGTGGCGCTCTTCAAATCCTGGCTCACGCCGCTCGTCATCCTGTCGGCCGTTCCAGTCGGCCTGGTCGGCGTTGTCCTGGTATTGTTCCTGACTAAGACAGCGCTCAATGTGCAGTCGCTGCTGGGCATCATCTTCATGGTCGGCATCGTGGTCTCGAACACGGTGCTGCTTGTCGACTTCGCCCAGCACCTGCGGCATGAAGAGAAACTGACGCCAACGGAGGCGATTCTGAAGGCGGCCAGCGTGCGCGTGCGGCCGGTCGTGATGACGGCGCTGGCGGCGTTCTTCGCGCTATTGCCGATGGCCCTGGCGATAGGCCGAGGCAGCGAAGCCAACGCGCCGTTGGGCCGGGCGGTGATCGGCGGCTTGCTCGCGGGCCTGGTCACTACGCTCATGGTCGTGCCATGTTTGTATTCGCTCGTCGTACACGACAGCAAGAAGGCACCTGACAAGGAGCTGCCGCCCGCTGCCGACGCTGCCGCGGCTACGGTGACGGAACCATCAGCGTAAACGGGTACAGGTACGCTTGCATGAGCGTCATCACGCCGATGATGGCGGCCAGTATGATCGAATGCCAGATGACGGCCTTGAAGATGTCTGCTTCCTTGCCGAGTTGATGCGTGGCGGCGGTGGCGACGCAAATCGATTGGGCGTCAATCATCTTGCCCATCACGCCGCCCGTGGAATTGGCGGTGCAAATCAACACCTGCGTCTGCTCAACGCTGCTCAAGGTGGCCGCGATTTGGCTATCCGGCGTATGGATGGCCGTCGCGGTGATTTTCTGCAGGCTTCCGAACAGGGCATTGCTGCCCGCATCGGTCCCGGTGAGGAAAACTCCGAGCCAGCCGAGGATGGCCGCGAAGAAGGGGTACAGCGCCCCGGTGTTGGCGAAGGCGATGCCGAGCGTTGCGTCCATGCCGGCATAGCGCGTCACATAGCTTAGGCCAAGCATGAAGGCAATGGTCGGGATCGGGATCTTCATCTGCACGATGGTGCGCTGCGTCACGATCCAGATTTGGCCGGCCGACATTCGCAAGAGAATCATCGACAGGATGACCGCCATGAACACGGCCGTCCCCGGCGCGGTGAGCCAGGCGAAATTGAACATGGCCGATTCCAGTTCATTCTTGTTGTGTTCGGGCCGCAAGCGTTCCTCGCGCTGGACCTGCTTATGGAGTGTCGGGACCTCGATGAGATAGTTGGTCTCGATGCCGGTTCCTGGAATGTGGATCGGCCCGTGTTTTTCGGGTTTGCCCTTCTCGATCGGCTTGCCGCGCATGCCTTCCTTTTCGCGGACGATGCCGGTGAGCATGAGCAACACGGACATGAGGATAAAGGGGGTCCAGGCCAGCGTGACGTTGCCGAAGGTGAGCGGCACTTTTTCATTCTCCGCCGCCTGAGCGGATTCGCCGCCCATCATGGCCTTGGCCTCGGCGGCGTGAGGGTCGTCGGGATCGAGCGCGACGGACGGCGTAGCGGGGGTCGGCGCGGTCGCCGTCGGTTCGCCGGTGGCGATTGCGGTTGCCGGGGCCTCGGCCGCGGGCGCGTCGACGGGGGTCGTGAAATGCCATTCCTCCGCCGGCTTCCAGAACTGCAAGAAGATCGCCGTCACGACGAGGGAAAAAATGCCGCCGCCGATGTCGGTCATCGGATAAAGGACGACGCCCGGATAATAGTTGTGGATCGTCGCGAAAACGAACTGAAAGGCGGCGAACGATCCGCCCGACACGAGAAGCGCCGGCCAGACCGCAAGCGTCTGGCGCCAGGTGCACATGCATTTGACCATGTACGCCGGAATGATGAGCGACATGATCGGCAGTTGGTGTCCGGCCATGGTGCTCAGGACGCCGCCGTCGATGCCGGTGACATCGCTCAAGACGAGGATCGGCGTACCGAGGCCGCCGTAGGCGACCGGCGATGTGTTGGCGATCAGGCACAGGACCGCCGCCAAAAAGGGATCGAAGCCGAGACCGACCATGATGGCGCCGCAGATGGCGACTGGCGTGCCGCCGCCCGCCGCCCCTTCGAGAAACGCGCCGAACGAAAAGCCGATCAGCACTGCCTGAATCCGTGCGTCGCCCGACAGGCTGGCCACCGAACGCCGGATGATCGCGAACTGTCCGGTCTCGACGGTAATGTTGTAAAGCCACATCGCGTTGAATATAGTCCACCCGACCGGCAAGAGCCCGAAGCCGACGCCGTAACCGAACGACCAGAGCGCCTTGTCCCACGGCATGCCGTAGATGCCGATGGCGATGAGCAGGGCGACGATCGCGCCCGCCGCTCCGGCGTTCGACGCCAGCCAGCGCTGCGGCACGAGTAGCCAGAACAAAACCAGCACCGGTAGTGCCGCGAAGATGGTCGAGATGACGGCGGAGAACGGAATCTCACTGCCGAAGATCCGCCAGGTCGCCAGCGGATCGAGTTGTTGCAGGTAGGGTTCCATCAGGAGAGTCGTTTCTCTTCGTTTAGCCCCGCCTCGAAGTGGCGGGCGGGAGTAGTTACTTGGCCGGAGATTTCGTCAGCCCGACTGCCTTGCCGTCCAGCTTCCAGTCCGGTTCGATGCGTATGCCGAGATGATGCAGAACGGTTGGGGCGATATCGACGATGCCCGGCGCCGGCTCGATCGTCCCGCGTCCCGCCGACTTGCCGCTGACGATCAGGAAAATCGTGCGATGCTCCGGGATGTCGCGGCCATGCCCTTTGCCGGACCCACCGTGATCGGTGCTGACGACGACAAGCCAATCCTCCTTGGCATAGGTCGGTCGGCTCTCCATCGCCTTGAGGATCTCGCCGGCCTGGCTGTCCGCCTTGGCGATCGCTTCGAGGTACTTCGGAAGCTTCGGATCGAAACCATGCTTGTGCCCCGCGCCGTCGACGTCGTCGAGGTGCACGAACAAAAGATCCGGATTCTCATTCTTCAAGATATCGCACGCTTTTCTGGTCACTTCGGCATCGGTCTTGAACGCCACCGTGATGTCGGCCTTGCGAACGATCTGCTTCTGGATCGGCTCCCAGTGCACGACGGAAGCGACGAACGCATCGGGCCGGGCTTTCTTAACGCGAGCCAATACATTCGGGAACTCGGTGAAGTTGGAGAGCGAAAAGTCGTTGCCGCGCACGCCGTGCTTCTCGCGCCAGACGCCGGTGAGCAGGCTGCCCCATCCGGATCCGCTGGCCGTCATGTCGCCGGTCTGGGCCTTGTCGCTGAAGGCGCCGTTCTTGATGAGCGCGTGCAGATGGGGCGCCTTGGCAGCGAGGAGCGCGTCGGGACGGCAGCCGTCGATGCCGATGATGAGAGCTCTCTTCCGCGGCAACTCTTGTGCGATTGCCAGCGGTACGAAAAACGCAGTCAGGACCAGGCACAGCCAGGAATGCATGGGTGACCTCGAGTCGATGGTAGGGAAGCATAGATTGATATAATGGCAAAATGACTCACGAACCAGGGAATTGGCGTCTTGACCCAGGTCAAATTGAAGTCGTTGATGAAGCTGTTGCCGCGATCTTGCGGCAAAAGACCCCTGCCGAGCGAATCGCTCTCGCCACTGCAGCGCATCGCACGGCACGTGCGATGATCTCGGCCCGTATTCGGTCTCAGCATCCGGATTGGTCGGACGAAGCCGTTTGTCGCGAAATATTGCGGAGGCTGACGGGTGGACCAAGCTGAACTTCTCCGCTACACGATCGACGTGCTTGAACGCCTTTCGATCCCGTACATGCTTGTCGGTTCACTCGCCAGCACCGCGTACGGCGAACCCCGCTTCACTCAGGACATCGACATCGTTGTCGATTTGCCGCTGGATCGGGTTTGCGATTTTTGCGCAGCATTTCCGGCGCCTGAGTTCTTCATCCATGAAGATGCCGTTCGCCAAGCCGTTCAGAATCAGTTTCAATTCAACGTGCTCCATCCTGCGTCCGCCAACATAATCGACATGATCTTGCCGCGCGCGGACGAGTGGGGCCGCGTGCAGATGGAGCGCCGCCAGCGCATTCAACTCCTCGCCGATCGAAGCGGCTTCGCTGCTCGACCCGAAGATGTCATTCTCGGCAAGATGTGGTACTACGCGGAAGGCGGTTCGGAGAAACATTTGCGAGATATTACGGGAATCTTGCGCATCAGCGGCCAGGTCGTGGATCGAGATTACGCCCCCGCAATGGGCGACAAAACTGGGCCTGACGGCAATCTGGCAGGCGGTGCTCAGCCGACTTGCGGACAAATCCTGACGCAGCGTCTCGGCGGCTTCGGCCCCAGCTACTCCGACGGTTTTATGCCTGTTTCCACTGGGCCGGTCACGGGTAGTTCGTCGTCCGGCGGCGCTGCCGGATCGGCGTGCAACTCGGATCGCAGGATCACATCGTCCCAGGATGCATCTCAGCCGATGAAATGCACCTCGGCATAGTCGCCATCAGTCCCCACGATCACGGTGCGATGCCAGCGCCCATGGGAAAGTGCCAATGCGCGCATGCCAGTTTCGAGCGTGGTGTCGAAGTCAATCCAGATGCCAGACGGGTCCGTGGGCAGCCCCTCGGCGGTAGTTGGACTCTGCATGTTTTGCTGTCTCGAAAGTTGCGTCAGAAATTGATGAGCAACCCGGGCAAGAATCCAGCGAAGATTAGGCGCCTTCCGCAGTCAACTGTTCCACCAGGCCACCAGCGATCATGACCGCTGCATCCTCAAGGGCACCCGTTGGCTCGTGATCGAGAATCCCGAAAACCTCGACGAGCACCGAAACGACTTGGATCGACTCAGGGAAGCGTTGCGGCTCAATCAACCGCTGGCCATCGCCCACTAACTCAAGGAAGACCTGCGGCAAACCTGGACGCAGCCCAACAAACGCACCGCTCGACGAATGCTCCGCGATTGGCTGGCCCGCGCCCGCGATTCAGGGAGTCGCATGTTAGAGCAGTTCGCCGACACCCTGGACCACCATCAAGAAGGCGTCCTGAACTACTACGACTTCACGAACTCAACCGGCCCCTAGCCTCATTTTCCGCACCCCTGCCGAACCGTCGCGTGGGGTGCGGAAAATGAGGCTAGGAGGGCAGCAACCCAGAGATCCTGTTGATGAAACGCCGAGCGTACGCCTTTCGCGACTACGAGTTCTTCAAACTGAAAATCTTGGGCATCGACGAAACACAGCACGCGTTAGTTGGACAGCGCCACTTTTGAAGCCCTGCTTCCCCTGCTTGCGACGAGCGTTGCTCACACTGGTTCCGGCTTTCGTTGCATTTCGGGAGGGGGGTGTGCGGGTGTGTGCGTGCAACGAATGCGCGCACGTGCTGTTTACTAAAGTAGTTACGGACAAGAATTGCGTTGCAGGGTGTTGGACGAGTTGAAAGGGTGGCGCTGTCCAATTAGTCGAATGAGCTGTATGCCCATTGTGGTGACTGCCTGGATTGGCTCAAGAGTTCTCTGGGTCGGCCCAGCGAACAGGCGCTTTCATGGTGCCTTGTCGACCGGCAGGAAATTGGCCCGTTTTAGGGGATGGACCTATCTGTCTCTTTTCAATGCTTCTGGGTTTGTGCTCGCCGGGGTGATTGAACCGAAAGCCAATAGTGTCGAAACGGCGTCATGATCGAACGAAGCGGACACAGATCATGTTTGAGCGCCGTGCCCGCGGCGCGCTTCCCACGCCGGCTGAACATACGTCACTTGACTTTGCCGTCGGGCAGGTCGCCGAGCTGGTCGAAGAGGTGCGACAAGGACGCCGTCAGCTTGCGGAAATCGCCGGCGTGCAGGCTTTCGTTGGGCGCGTGGGCTTTGCTCAAGGGGTCCTCGATGCCCAGGAGCAATGCCGGCGCGCCGCCGAACAGCTCAGCGAGCGGACCGACGAACCCGATCGATCCGCCGCAGCCGATCGGTATCGGTTTGACGCCGAAACCCTTCTTGAGCGCTTTCTGTGCCGCCGTGAAGGCGGGACCGGTCGGGTCGGTCATCCACCACTTGAGTTTGGCGGTCGGCTTCACGTTTACTTTGACGTTCCACGGTGGATCCTTGACGAGCACTGCTTTGATGTTCTCGTACACTTCATCCGGATCCTGATCGGGCACAATGCGGCAACTGACGTACGCCTGGGCCGACGGCAGCACCTGGTTCGACTTGTTGCGCATCGAGCTGGCTTCCTGGACGATGACGGAGATCGCAGGCTTGCGCCATGTCGCCTCGTTGGGCGAAACGTTTTTCTCCAAGGCGAGGTCGACGCCGTCGAGGATGCCCTGGTCCTTGCGCCATTGCGTTTCATCTCCGCCGACTTTCTTCGCCGCTCGCTTTTCGGACGCGGTCATCTTGCGGACCTTATCGTAGAGTCCCGGCACGGGGAGTTTCTTGTGGTCCCAATACAAGCGTGAGAGGATGACGTTGAGCGCGATGGCCGCATCAGGGAGCACTCCACCGGCCATGCCCGAATGGACTGGGGCTTGCGCGGTGCGCACTTCCACGTGCAGCTCGACGATGCCCCGGAGGGCGTAGGTGATGCACGGCAGGCCAACCTCGACGTTCTCCGTGTCGCACACAACGATAACGTCTGACATTAGGCGATCTTTGTTCTCGATGAAGAAGCCTTGCAGGTTCGCGGAGCCGACTTCTTCCTCGCCCTCGACGAGCATCTTGATGTTGACGGGAAGTTTGCCTCGCGTCTTGAGATGCGAGGCGATGGCGCCGAGTTGCGTGACGATGGCGCCTTTGTCGTCGGCGGCGCCTCGGCCATAGAGTCGGCCGTCGCGCTCGGTCAGCGTCCAGGGGGGCGAATGCCAGTCGTCCTCGAATCCCTTGACCGGCTGCACATCGTGATGAGCGTACAGGAACACTGTCGGCTTTCCCGGAGCGCCGAGCCATTCGCCGTAGGCATACGGATTGGAGTCGCCCGTCTTCAGGACCGTCACGCTGTCCAGGCCGGCGGACCGCATCAGCTCGCAAGTAGCGTCCGCGCAGTGGCTGAGCTCTTTTTGGTGCTCGCCATCGGTCGAGATGCTTTGGATGCCGACGAGCTTGCCAAGGTCGGCGATGATGCTCGCGTCGTTCTGTTCGAGCCATTTGGTCGGTTGCATGGATTCTCCGAGTTGTTTAGCCCCGCCTCGTAGAGGCGGGTGAGCGCCGTGCCCCCCCGCCTCTACGCGGCGGGGCTAAGCGGGCCTATCGTTTCCAGCGTACCTGCACCTCGACGCCTTGGGGAAAGTATATTTCCGGGCGGTTCACGTGGTCCGCGAGGGAGCCGATATTTCGGCAATACGTGACAACGAGTTGGCCGTCACGCGTGGCTAATTCGGGATGAGCTTTGGCGCCATACTGAAAAATCTTCTTCTCGGTTTCCGGACATTTGTAGGCGATGATCGGCTTCGACCATGGGCCTTCGGGGCGCATGGCGTGGCGGACCGCGACGTTGCCGCCGATGCCGAACCGGGTGTACGTGGCGACATAACCGGGAATGCCGCGAACCTTGGTGACGGTGAACTCGGCCGGGGCGTCGCGGAAAAGTACAGTGAGCTTACTGGGTGATTTTTTCCATTCAGTCTCGCACCAATATTCCCAGTCGTCACGATTCATGTTCGCCAATTTCTTCTTTTCGATGCGAGCGACACCGAGCGGATTGTTGAACGGCTTCGACTGGCTCGTAGGAAACAGGCCGTAGGCATACAGATAATCGCCTTCCAGCAATGCCGCGACGCCGAGCCTGGGCTGATCGGCATTATCGGAGAAGCGATAACGTTCGACCTTCCACGCGGTCGGCTCGTCGAGCGGGTTGGCAATTTGCAGAACCTCGTTGTGGAACCAGTCGAACTGAAAGCCCGGTGCTCCTTTTTCCTGTCGGCGAATCAGCTTGCAGAAGATGTAGAGCTTGCCGTCGACCAAGCCGCCGTCGCCGGGCCAGTACCAGGTGTCCTTCTGCGTCGGCTTCAGGATTGAATCGGGGCCTTTCTCGTTCTTCGCCCAGAAGAATCGCAACGGCTCATCGGGCTTGTCGAGCGATTGCCAGGCGAAGGTGTTGTTGACCATGCGCGGCATGACGCGCTTGCCGTTCTCGATCTTGCCGATCCAGGTGTCGGCAAAGAGCCAAAGCGTGCGGTTCTTGCTCAGGACGATGGATTGCGCGCCGTCGCCGCCGGTCCAGCCGTCGGTTTGCGCGAATTGCTTCGTGAGCGCCGGCATCAGCTTGGCGTCGACGACTTCGAGCGAGCCAGCGGCGGGTTGGGCGAGTATGTATGCCACAATAACACAAGCAATCATGCAAGAACCTCCGTTGTAACGCGGCTTCAAACTCACGCAGCAGATCAGGGGGCTGCAAGCCGCGGCGGCGATCAAACCAGCCCCGAGCATCGCTCGGCAGCCACCTCCCGTAAGTCGTCCACGTTGAGAAGTATGCAATGGCCGTTTGCACCTCCCCCGTTTGCCGGACGCGCCAGCGACGGGCGAGATATCATCCGTCGCTTGCGTGTCCGGCTAACCCTGTCTTTCGTTGCATTCGATCATTTCTCCGGATACGGCGGCTGCAACGGCGTCGCGGCCAGGCGCTTCTCGCACCAGGCGGCCGTGCTGAATAACACGTCTTCGCGGTTCGGCCCAGCGACCAACTGAATCGCCAACGGCAATCCGTCGACAAAATAGCCCGTTTGAAGGGAGATCGTCGGCAATCCGGTGTAACTCCACGGCGAGTTGAACGCCGGATCACCGGTCGTGTCGGCCAGCGGCGCCGGGCACGTTGTCGCAGGGCAGAGCAGCACGAGGTCGCCATAGATCGACAGGCCCATCGCTTGCGTCAACTCTTGCTGATGCTGCTTGGTGCGAGCGTATTCGCTGGCGGGGCAGTCGAGGCCTTCCTTGAGGAGTTGCGAGATGCGCGGCGAATAGTCCTCCGGATGCCGACGGAAGCGAGGCTCATGGTACTGCGCCGCCTCGACCGCCATCACGATGCGATGACGCCGCACTACGTCGGAGAACGCGGCCGGCAGGGCGAACTCCTCGACGCTCGCGCCGTCCTCGGCAAATCGATGGACGATCTCATCCATCATATCGCGCGTGGTATCGTCGGCATTCTCGTCGAAAAGTTGGCGCAGGCGCCCGAAACGGGGCCGACTCACCGGCACGGCGGCTTTTTCGACGAAGTTGATAGAGTCGTTCGGCGCCCAGCCGTCGCACATGCCGCGCAGGAGAATCGCCAAGTCGGTCGCATTGTGCGCCATGGGCCCAGGGTGATCCATCGAATGAGCCAGCGGCATGATGCCGTCGAGCGGGAGCAGGCCATAGGTCGGCTTGCAACCAGCGATGCCGCAGTACGAGGCGGGGCGCGTGATCGACCCGCCGGTCTGCGAGCCGAGGGCAGCCAGGCACATGCCAGTTGCGACCGCGGCTGCTGATCCGCTCGACGACCCCCCCGGCGTGTGCGCCAGGTTCCACGGATTCTTCGTCACGGGCGGATCGAAGCTGGCATACTGCGTCGTCACCGTCTTGCCCAGGAAGATCGCGCCGGCCTCGCGCAACGACGCAACGACGGCCGCATCTTGCCGGGAAATGCTGTTGGCCCAGAGCTTCGACCCGCACGCCGTCGGCCAATCGTACACGTCGTAAATGTCCTTCACGCCGATCGGCATGCCGTGCAGCGGACCGCGATAGAAGCCTCTCGCCAGGTCGGCTTCCAACCGTTTCGCCTCGCCGCGGGCATAGTCGGCATCGACGAATACCCAGGCATGCACGTGCTTCTCCCAGCGCTCGATGGCCGTTAGACATTGTTCGACGAGTTGCGTGGGCGTGATCTCTTTCCGTTTGATTGCATCGGCGGCCGCGTGAATGGTCTGCATGGTCGTCCGTTGTCCGTGGTCGGTGGTCCGTAGTCAAATCGCGAGGGTAAGAGTAGTGTAGAAAGTACGATGTGTTGGCAAGATCCTTCCGAGGCTGAAGCGTGAGCGAAGGAAATCTCGGCTCGCACTTCAGGCTCTGACACCCTACGGACCAACGACAAATGACCAAGATCGCCATCTTGGGCGGCACCGGATACACCGCCTGTGAACTGATCAAGATCCTGCTGCGGCATCCGCATGCCGAGATCGTCGCCGTCACGTCGCGCGACGAGAAGATGCCGAGCGTGGCGGAATCGCATCCGAGCCTGGCGGGGCGCATCGACCTGCGCATGGAACCGTTCGACGCCGACATGCTGGTCAAGAAGGGTGTTCAATGCGTCTTCGGCTGTTTGCCGCACGGCGCAAGCATGGAAGCCATCGCCCCGTTGTTGAATCGAGGGCTCCGAGTTGTTGACTTGAGCGCCGACTATCGCCTGCGCGATCCGAACGTTTACGCCCAGTGGTACGGTGAAACCCATCACGATCTGGCAAACCTCGCCCACGCGGTTTATGGGCTCCCAGAGATCTATGGCGACGACATCAAAGCCGCAACGCTCATCGCCAATCCTGGCTGCTATCCGCAGACCGGTATCCTCGGCCTCGCGCCGCTGGTGGCGGGGAAATACGTGAGCTTAAAGGACATTATCATCGACTCGAAGTCCGGCGTTTCCGGCGGCGGACGAACGCCAAAGCCGAACTTTCACTTCCCCGAATGCAATGAGAGTGTGGCCGCCTACAACGTCGGCCATCATCGCCACACGCCGGAGATCGAGCAAACGCTTTCCGAAATCGCCGGCGAACCGGTCGAGGTCATCTTCACGCCGCATCTGATCCCGATGGATCGCGGCATCTTCACCTCGATCTACGTGACGCCCCATCGAAATTTCACCGATGCGCAGCTGCTCGACCTCTATCGCGAGTACTATCGCAACGCGCCGTTCGTGCGCGTGACCAAGCAGATACCGGCGACCAAGGACAGCGCGCACAGCAACTTCATCGACATGACGGCACGCGTCGTCCGTGGCCGCATCGTCGTCCTCGTTGCCGAGGATAACCTCGTCCGCGGCGCCAGCGGCGTGGCAGTGCAGAACTTCAATCAAATGTTCGGCTACGAAGAGACGACGGCGCTCCGATGACGGCGAGTGATGGGAACCAACGGCGCATGGCAAATTCCAGATCATCACCCACGCGAGGCGAACTGCTGGATCGCGCGTTTTTGTCGGCCATGCGATGTCGATGGCGCTATCGCGGATACGAGTCGCGCGAGAAGGCGATTGCGAGCCTGCGGCGGCGCTGCCCGGGATTCTCGGCCAGGCAAATTGCAAATGCTATCCGGAAAGGCACTGACCTCTACGATCGAGCCTTGGCCGTCGTCAAAGCCAACGAGGACTTGGTTGTCCCAGCGTATGTGAATGGTGCAGGCAATCCTCCTCGCAAAATCGTCGAGCACGTACGCAAGCTCGTTCCGGGATTCAGACAAGCGACCTACAAGCAAGCGATTGCGTGGGTGATCTATTGGCACTATCTGCGGTAATAGTGCCGTCCGCTATTGCGAATAGGAGCGCCAGCGAAGGGCGCACGCACGGCCTTCACTGGCGTTCAGGCTCGGACAGGGACCATCCAAGGCTACAGCTTGCGCACGGCTTCGCGAAACACATCCAGGCAGGCGCGGATGTCGGGCGTGGGATTGGCGGGGTTGGCTTCGTATTCGATGGCGATGTAGCCGCCGAAGCGGACCTCGCGCAGCGCTCGCAGCACGTTGCCGACGTTGAGGACGCCTCGGCCAAAGACGACGTCGGTGCGCGTCTTGTTGTCGTGGTCCTTCAGATGCATGCCGAAGTTGCGGGCGCCCATGCGGCGAATTTGCTGAGCCGGGTCGAGGTTGCGGTTGAACGGGTTCTGGGCGCTGCGGATGAGATGGCCGGTGTCGAGGCAGGCGCCGATCAGTGTGCGCTCGCGGATGGTTTTCATGATCTCCTCGGCCGAGTACCAGCGGTGCAGTTGCTGGCCGACCGGGCCGTGCGGGTGGATGGCGATGCCGATGCCGAACTCGACGACGAGTTGATCGAGGCTGTCGAAGCTTTCGGGATCGGGGTCGGCTGTGAGAAAGCGCACGCCCAGGCGGCGGGCGAACTCGAAAAGCCGGCGGTTGGCGGCGTGATCCTTCGTAAAGCGCTCGACGCCGAACGCGACCGGCGTGATGCGGTGTTTTTCGAGCAGATTGCGCACAGCTCGAATCTGCGCCTCGGTCGCGGCGAGCGGCACGTGGCCGCGGTACAGTTCGACGTTGCGCAGGCCGAGCCCCTGGATTTGCTCGAGGGCGCGCTCGAGGCTGAGCTGGCGGTAGCTGTAGCTCTGGATGCCAACCGTGAACCCACCGAACGGATCGCGTTCCGGCTGTTGTTGCGCCGGCCTCGGCTCGGCCGCTTCGATCAACGCCGGCACGGTCGCAACACTGGCGACCGCGGCGCTGGTGGCAATGAATTGACGTCGTGATGGCTTCGACATGATCAGGTCTCCCATGCATCGCTTGCGGCCTAGCGCCCTTTTGCTACTCCGCGAGCGGCAAAGATGACATACGCGGTCACTCGGCTTCAAGCAAGCATTTTCCTATGATGTCAGCATGCGTCACGTTCTTTCTGCTTTAGTGCAAAACCAGCCGGGCGTGCTGGCTCACGTCTCCGGCATGCTCGCCTCGCGCGGGTTCAACATCGATAGCCTCGCCGTCGGCGAAACCGAGCAGCCGCAGCTGTCGCGCATGACCTTCGTGGTACACGGCGACGCCACGGTCCTCGACCAGGTGCGCAAACAGCTTGACAAGATCGTCTCCATCGTCCGCGTCGATGATATTTCCAGCGAAAATTATGTCGAACGCGACTTGATGTTGATCAAGGTCTCTGCCCCGTCTGAAAAACGCAGCGAGATCGCACTGCTCGTCGAGATGTTTCGCGGCAGAGTCGTCGACATCAGCCTCGACACATTCATGATTGAGATTTCGGGCCAGGAGCAGAAGATCGAGGCGTTCATCGACTTGATGAGGCCGTTCGGGATCATCGAACTGGCGCGAACGGGCCGAATCGCCCTGGTGCGGGGCCGGCGCAACCGGGAGGGAAGCGCATGACGACCGAGCGCAAGCCGCCGCATTCGACGCGCCCGCTGCCGGCCGCGGTGTGGGAGCGATTGAAATCGCTGCAGCCCGGGCAGCGCATTCGCATCACCCAGGGCGTCAAGGTCGGCAGCACGAAGACCTGGACGTTCACCGTCGAAGGCACGTTTCGCTGCCTCGACTCGCTGGCGACCGGCCTGGCGACGGATCGCTTGCGAGAGGACGACATCGTCATCCCCGTCATTCATTTCACGAAGGATAACAAGGAGATGTCGAGCGTCACCGTCGATGAGCGGACCAAGGTCGAATTGTTGTGAGTGGAAGCCCAGGAGTGAAGTACTCCGAACCCCTGGGATAATTCTCTCAGCCAAACAAATCCACCACAGGCGATCCGCCTTCGACGATGGTCGTCGGCCGTCCGGTTGCGTCGGGCAGTTGCAGATGCGGATCGATGCCGAGGGCGTGATAGATCGTCGCCGCCAGGTCCTCCGGCGAAACGGGGCGATCGATCGGATAGGCGGCATCGCGGTCGGAAGCGCCGAACACCGTGCCGCGCCGAATCCCGCCGCCCGCCAGCACGGCCGGGAACAGCGTGCTCCAGTGGTTACGGCCCCATTGCGGCGTGCCACGCGGCGTGCGGCCCATCTCGCCCAGCGCGACTACCAGCGTCTCGTCCAGCAATCCACGGTCATCCAGATCGACGAGCAGCGCGGCCAAGGCTTGATCGAACGTCGGCAGCAGGTGATTGCGCACGTCGTTGGAGTGGACGTGCGAATCCCAGCTATAGCCGTCGCAGCAATCGTAGTGGATCGTGACGAAGCGAACGCCCGCCGCGATCAGGCGCCGGGCCATCAGTGTCGCCTGGCCGAACAGTCCCCGGCCATAGAAGTCGCGCAGCCGCGTCGGTTCCTGGCGGATGTCGAGAGCGCGGCGCGTCGCGTCCGACGTTGCCAGGGCGACGGCACGCTGCTGAAAGCGATCGTGATCGCGCGTTCGCTGGTTCTCGAACATGCCCGCTCGCTGCGTCTCGAACTGGTGCAACAGCGATTGCCGAGCGTTGACGCGATCAAGGCGAAGCTCCGGCGGGAAGGCCAGGCCTTCGATCTGGAAGTCGAGTTCGTCATCGGAGCAGAAGCGCCAAAACGGATTGTCGTTGCCGTCGCGTTTGTTCATGGCTCGCGTCGTGAGCGGATTGTACGTCTGCCCCAGCCAGCCGGCGTATTCGCCAGGGCGGATGTATTGGCCCTGAGCCTCGAGGTGTCCCAATCGGCTCGGCACGACGGCGTAGTGAGCGGAGAGGTTGCCCGTCCGCGCCTCGCCTGGAAGCTGCCGACGCTGGCCAAGATACTCGACCACCGAGCCGATCGCCGGCCAATCGCGGCTCGTCGCGTTGAATCCGCCGCCGATCGGAATGTGCCAGCGCTTGCCCGTCTGCAAATAGTGCCCGGCGCCGGAGTGATCGTTGTAGGAATGCGTCATCGTCCGCACGACGGTGTACTTGTCCGACACCTGAGCAAGCCGCGGCAGATGTTCGCAGATGGCCAGGCCCGGAGTCCGGCATGGCGTCGGCACGAACGGGCCGCGAATCTCGGCAATCGCATTCGGCTTCATGTCGAAGGTTTCGAGTTGGCTGGGGCCGCCGAAGAGAAACATGAAGATGACCGACTTGGCGCGAGCGCCCTTACGCCGCGGCGTTTGCTCCGCCTGAAGCGTTTTCGGGAGCAACAGCCCCATGAGACCCGCGCCGGCCGCCTGTAGCATCTCACGGCGCGTCCAACCGTCGGCCTGACGTTGTGGATGCCCAAGGATGGATAGCATGGCGTTGGTCCCCCCAATCGGTTGGGTGAATTGTACCCGTTTGCGAGAGGAATGCAATTGAGAAGCCCAGGGATGACGTACTCCGAACCCCTGAGATCAGGTCCCGTGTAACGCCGCGCCGATCTGGCGTATCGTTTCCGGCGTCGTTCGGCAACATCCGCCGATGAGCCGTGCGCCGAGAGCGTGCCATCGTCTTACCGCTTGACTCCAGTCCGCTTCCGAATTCGTCCCCTGCCAGCGGTACATGGCCGCGTTCCACGATTCACCGCTGTTCGGGTAAACCAACAGCGGCTTCTGAGCGATGAGCGCGGCCGACTCGAGGAGTCCGTCGATGAATCTTGGCGATGTGCAGTTGACGCCGACGGCAACGATGTTCGGCGACGCATTGGCAAGACGCACGGCTTCCGCAAATCGTTCGCCATGGCACAGGCGGCGCTCATCCTGGCAACTGAAGCTGAGCCAGGCTGGCGTATCCGGAAACTCCGCGAGCAACGTGACCAACGCCTCGGCTTCGAGCAAGGAAGGTACTGTCTCACAGGCAATGAGATCGGCGCCGGCATCGGCGAGGATTTCGAGCCGTGGACGATGCCAATCGATGAGCTGCCCCAGAGTGAGGCCGTAGTCGCCGCGATATTCGGACCCATCGTGCAGGAAAGCGCCATAGCACCCGATCGACGCTGCCACCAGCAAGCCCAGCGGTGAGGGCGGCGAATCCCTGGGATCGCGCTTCAGAAAATCATCGCGCGCCTGTTGTGCGATGACCACGCTCAGGCGCAGCACGTCCGCAGCCTGGCGCGCATCCAACCCG
>VGZI01000002.1 GCA_016872605.1 Planctomycetota bacterium | reverse complement strand
TGGCGCTGACCGCGAGCTGCGCTCGTTGCCATGATCACAAATTCGATCCGATTTCGATCAAGGAATATTACGCGCTGGCCGGCATCTTCTACTCCAGCGACAACTGCGGCGGTCTGCGCAACAAGATGGGGGGCGGCGGGCTCGATTACTACGACCCCGCCATGTTCCTGACCCTCAGCGGCGGCGCCAAGAGCGATCCGAAACGCGCCGGCAAGGTTGAGGCGACCAAGGCCGCTCTCGAAGACGCCCGGGCCGAGCTGACCGCCCTCACGGACGATCCGAAGAAAAGCAAAGCCGGCCCCGAACGCGAAAAGAAACTCACCGAGGTCCGCAAGCGCATCAAGTCGATTCAGGCCGAGTTGATCAACCTCACCGACCCGGCCGCGCAAGGCCCCGTTGCCATGGGCGTGCGCGACGCCAAGATCATCGGCGATACGGAAATCCGCATTCGCGGCGAAGCCGAGAAGCTCGGCCCGACAGCGCCGCGCGGTTTCCTGTCGCTGCTCGACTTCCCCGGCGCTCCACAGGTCAACCCGAAACAAAGCGGCCGATTGGAACTCGCGCAGTGGTTGACCCATGAGAATAATGCACTGTCCCAGCGTGTCATCGTCAACCGCGTCTGGAAGCACCTCTTCGGCAAGGGTATCGTCGCCACGGTGGACAACTTCGGCGTTACCGGGGACACGCCCACGCATCCGGAGTTGCTCGATTATCTCGCCAAACGCTTCGCCTCGGGCGCAGGTCAGGCTTTCCAGCCTGACCGAGGGGACGAAAAACGTCAGGCGGAGAAGCCTGACCGAGAAGGTTTGGGATGGTCGATGAAGCGGCTCATTCGCTCGCTCGTGTTGACGCGCGCGTACCAACTCGGCGGCGAAACTACCGAGGCACACCTCGCTGCCGATCCCGCCAATCGCTTGGTCTGGCGCCACAGCCCGCGCCGGCTGGACGCCGAGGAAATCCGAGACGCCATGCTCACCGCCGCCGGAACACTCGAGCGCGGTCGGCCGAGCGGGTCGGCGGCGATGAACATGAAGGTGATTGAGCTGAACAACATCAGCCCGGAAGCCAAGCGAATTCAGGAGCTCGCCGCCACCAGCACGCACCGCAGCGTCTATCTGCCGCTGCTGCGAACGCTGACGCCACGCTCGCTGGAGGTTTTCGATTTCGCCGAGCAAGGCCTGGTCACCGGCAGCCGCGACAACACGACGGTGGCGACGCAGGCTCTGTATTTGCTCAATGATCCGTTTGTTCGCCAGCAAGCCCAAGGCTTGGCGAAGCGCGTCCAGCAAACCAAGCTCGATGACACGGGCCGACTCCACCTGGCGTTTCGCCTGACGTTAGCTCGACCGGCCACCGACAAGGAACTGACGCGAGCTGATCGGTATCTCAAGGAATACGAGGACGTGGCTACGATGGAGGGGCTCAAGGACGCGCGTGGCGCCGCGTGGGCAAGCTTCTGCCAGGCGCTGCTGGCGTCGGCGGAGTTTCGTTACGCGCGCTGACGCGTAGCGTGCCGTGCAGCACGAGCGATATCACCACCAACCCGACGCGTGGGCGAGGAGCGTTCCTCGCTCACGCGTCGGGTTGGTAGTGTGTCCAGCTGATCAGCGACGTATTTCCATGCTTGACTACGACTTCCTCGCGCCGCAACGCATCGTCTTCGGCTGGGGCCGACGCCGCGAACTGGGCCCCCTTGGCCGATCGCTCGGCCAACGCGCCTTCATCGTGCTCGGGTCGCGCACATTGCAACGCAACGGCGCCTGGGATGAGCTGGCGAAAAACCTACGCGATTCCGCCGTCGAACCGATTGTCGCCGCCGTGGCAACACGAGAGCCCGACATCGCCGACGTCGACAATCTTGTTACTATCCTGCGTCAAGAAAATGCGGGTTCAGGCGACTTTGTGCTCGCGCTCGGCGGCGGGGCGGCGATGGACCTCGCCAAAGCCGCGTCCGCCCTTGTCGCCAATCGGCATGGAAGCAGCGTGCGCGACTTTCTTGAAGGCGTCGGCAAGGGGTTGCACGTCAGCGAACCGCCGCTCCCGCTTTTGGCAATGCCAACGACCGGCGGAACCGGCGCCGAGGCGACCAAGAACGCCGTCATCTCGGTCGCTGACCCTCCCGTCAAAAAGAGCATTCGCTCGCCGCTGATGATCCCACGCGTCGTGCTCGTCGATCCGGAGTTGGCCGTCAGCGTGCCGGCAACGACAACGGCCTGGACCGGCATGGACGCGATCACGCAGCTTATCGAAAGTTACATATGCCGATTCGCCAAGCCGATCCCGCAAGCGTTGGCGCTTCACGGCCTGACGCTCGCGCTGCCCGCGGTATGCGACGCGGTGCGCGACGGGACGTCGCGCCCGGCCCGTGAAGCCATGGCGCATGCTGCCCTCTTGAGCGGCATGGCGCTGGCGAACTCCGGGCTCGGCTTCGCGCACGGCGTCGCGGCAGCACTGGGCGTCTTCGCCGATGTTCCGCACGGGCTCGCCTGCGCGATGATGCTCCCGGTCGCCCTACGCGTCAATCGTGAGGTCGCTTGCAAGCCGTTGGCGGAACTGGCTCGCGCATCTTTAGCCGAGGTGCCCGCCAATGACAATGCCGCGGCCGACCTGCTGATCGAGCACATCGACGCATTGTGCCGTGCTCTCAACGTGCCGAGTCGGCTATCGCAAGTCGGCGTGCGCTCCAATCAACTCGGCGATCTGGTGCGCGGCTCCCGGGGCAACAGCATGAACGGCAACCCGCGGCAACTCGACGAGGCCGAGCTTCGGCGCCTCCTGGAGGAACGCCTGTGATCCTCGCCGCGGGCCTGACTCCTGCTTGGCAACAGATTATGTGCTTTCGCCGCCTGGTCCCGGGCGCTGTCAACCGGGCGGAGCAAGTGCATTGGTGCGCCTCGGGAAAAGTCCTCAACGTCGGCATGGCGTTGGCATCGCTCGAACTGCCGTCGCACACATTGGCGCCGCTGGGCGGGTGGTCCGGCGCCGCGATTCAGGCCGAGTTTCAAGCACGCGGTCTTTCGGCGACGTGGACACATGCATCAACTCCGACACGCGTGTGCACAACGATCCTAAACGAAGAGGACCACGTTTCCACGGAGCTAGTCGAAAACGCGGCCGGCCTGGCGAAAGTCGAACTCGATGCCTTTGCGACGGCTTACATGAAGCTTGCGGGCCAAGCGAGCGCCGTCGTGTTGACCGGATCGCTACCGACCGGCACGCCGGCGACGTACTACTATCGCTTGCTGGAACGCACGCCATGCCCGGTGGTGCTCGACGCACGCGGGCCGGAGTTGCTGGCGGCCTTGACGGCCCGGCCGCGCATCGTGAAGCCCAACCGCGACGAACTGGCGCTGACGGTCGGCCGAGCCCTGCCTGATCGTAGCGCAGTGCTGGCGGCGATGCGCGAGCTGATCGAGCGCGGCGCCCAAGCCGTGGTCGTGACGCACGGCAAGGACGCTGTGTATGTGATGGATGGCCGCGACATGTGGGAACTCACGCCGCCGACGGTGACGCCGATCGTCAACCCCATCGGCTGCGGCGACTGCCTGGCCGCCGGCCTCGCCTGGGGTATGTCGCGCGGCGACGGGCTGCTCGATGCGGTGCGCCTTGGCCTGGCCGCTGCCGCCGACAACCTGCGCGAGTTGCTGCCGGCGCGGCTGTCTCGTGATCGTGTGGAGGAATCAGTTCGCGCGAGTTGCGCGAGGTGACCGGTGTTGCGGTCGTCAGCGCCCGAAGCGTAAGCGAGGGTAATAGACGTGTCCCTCGCTTACGCTTCGGGCTCTGATGCGTTACGTCAAATTGTTCAGCACACCGTCGCCGCAGAAGTTGGGGTTGCCGAAGCGTGCGATGCGATGGCCGAAGCCGTGCGCGAGCGCCAAGAGCAGGCGGTTGTGCGGCACGCGGGTGTAGCGCAAGGAACGGCCCATGCGGAAGTCGAGACCGCCGCCGACCAGGACGAACGGGATGTTGTCGAGCGTGTGCGAGTTGCCTTTGCCGAGTTCGTTGGTCCAGAGGATGAGTGTATTGTCGAGTAGCGAGCCCTGACCGCCCGGTTCCGGCGTGTCGGCCAGGCGGCGAGCCAAGTACGCCATCTGCTCGCAGAACCAGCGATTGATGCGCGTGAGCTGATCCTGGGCGGTGCGATCGTTGTCGGGGCGATGCGACAGCTCGTGATGGCCTTCCGAGACGTTGATCCAGTTCATGCGGGCCATGCCGACCGAGTTCGTGTATTGCAGCGTGGCGACGCGGGCGAAATCGTTGACGAAGCTGTTGACCATCAAATCGATCTGCATACGCGAGGTGCGCGGGATGTTGCTGTTCTCGTTGCGGACGTTCGGCTCCAGCTGTGGCGCCGCGTGCCCGACATTGCGATTGGTCCGCAAATCCTGCTCCATCTCGCGGACGAACGTGGCATGCTGATCGAGCAACCGGCGATCCTCGGCACTGACGTTCGACCCGATCCGCTGCAAGTCGTCGCGCAGATCGTCGAGCACGCTGCCGACGACTTCCTGATCACGCATACGGCCATAAAGACGATTGAACATCTGGTAAGGATCGTCGATCGGCGTAATCGGCTGGTTGCCGGCGGCGTAGACCATGCGGGTCCAGGTGTCGGCGCGGTTGGGGACCATGACGCCGAACTCGAGCGAGCCGAAGCGGGTTCGCGTGGCGGCGTCGCGCTGCAGATAATTCTTGATTTCCTGATCGATAGAGATGCCACGGGCCCAGCCGGCGGGCGTGTCGCTGCCGCCCTGAACGTTGCCCGGGAACAACTCGACGCCCGTGAGCAGACAGCCCATGCCGCGCATGTGGGCATCGCCGTCGCCGCGCACGCGATCGCACACGCCGTGCATGATCAGTGTTCGATTCTTGAACGGTTCGAGCGGGCTGAGGCTTTCCTTGAGCGTCATGTCGGCCAGGTTGCCGGCGGCGTCAGGCCAAAACGCGGGAGGCACTACCCCGTTGGGGCTAAAGATCACGACCAGGCGCTGTTTGCGCCGCGTCTGATTCTCGAATGCCAGGCTCGGCAAATTGCCGACGAACGGCAAGGCGGCCGTAGTGAGTCCGAGGGTCTGCAGAAACTCGCGACGTGATCGATGGCTCGTCATGAAACGGGCTCCAAGGTGGGGGTTGGTATGACTTTATGGCGAACCGCAGCCCCTGTCAAGACAAGAGTCGCCCAGGCGCCGCAGCCGTCACGGCCTCGCTCGGCGGTTTCGCGTCCCAACGGCGCCGGAAACCGTGACTATTGACACGCAGCCGACCTCGGTCGGAATTCAAGATCAACCTGAAGGACATGTTCCCGCGGCGTTGAGTTAGCCGGACGCGCGAGCGACGGACGCTCCGCGTCGTCACCGCCGCCAGCTTCTCACCGCCAATGAGGAGGTGGAATTCGCGAAATTTCCCGTTTTTTCGGGCGTTTTTCCAGCCACTCGCTCACCCGTGCGCTCATCAAGCCGCCAAAAAAAACGCGGCCACCGACTTTGTGCTTTCACCGCCATCACGTCATACTGGGAATAGCCCGCGTTGTCGCCTCGCAGAGCCAAGCGCGGAGGTCTCGGCAAGACGCTCGCAATGGCCCCCGAAAATGCTTGACAAGCGGCGATGGGCGCGTTCCAATAACAACGAAGATCATGCGGACCATTGTCCGCTGGCAAGGTTCTCCCGTACGTTGATGGTGCGATCGACTCTGACGACGCCTGACCCCAACGATGGCGCGATCCGCGAAGGCGAGGCGCCGTACTTTTCTGACAATGGCACCGATACTGACCCAACCAGCAATGTCGCCAATCCGCCGCCCGCGCATACCATGATGCTGCTCCTCGTCTGGTCCTTGCGCGTCCTCGCAGTGCTTCTCGCCGGATGGGCCGCTTACTGGACATTCTTTGCGATGATGTTTCGTTTGGAAGGTTTCGACGAGCTGGAGTGGATCAAAAAGGTAGACCTTGAACTGGGCGGCGCCTTTGCCCTTGCTGTGGTTTTTTTCTTCGTGCCAGAACGGCTGAAGAAACCCATGCAGTGCTTCTTGATAATTGCCATAGCTGCGCTGGTTGGTTTTGCGTCAGCGGACACTTGATCTCATCCCATGAGGCACAACATCGATTTCGCTCTCGGCTGTGATTCTTCGAAGCTCGACCGACGAAGGCGAGAATCATCGAGGATGACGCCGAAACACCCATCTCAGAGGTCGGCGTCGGTCAGGCCCGCATCACGCATAATGCTGCGTTGCGTTCCTGGCTTCAGATCCTGATTGCCATGCACCGGCCCGACAGGCCGTCGGCCGGTAACAGCGTGTCGATAAATGTGGTGAGCGCCGTTGATTCGAGCCAGAGTCCAGCCGCGTTGTTCGAGGATGCGGCACATGCGTTTGCCGGAGACGATCTTCACGGGGTGTCCCCGGCTGCAGCGCGGGCGAGGCCATCCTCGTGGGCGACCGCGAGCCAACCCTCGGCGGCTTCACGCAGATTGGCGCGAACCTCGTCAAGCGTCTCCCCTTGCGTGTGGCAACCGGGAAGCGCGGGAATGGACGCCGAATAACCGCCGGCGTCGGGTTCCGGCAGAACGATAGCGGCAAGATTCACAGTGACATCGACGACGATAGGCGCAGACGCGGTGGCGGCATTGCTCATGGTCAGGGTCCTCCAGTAGTTGCAGTCTACCCCATATCGGCATGCCGAACAAGGCGTAGCGGATGTAACGATGCCGCGTCTCGCCAATGACGCATCGGCTTGATGGTTCTGGGTTTGCCCTGGGCTTCGTGCAACGCCGTTGGCGTAGTTGACTCGAGATGCATCACCACTCGCGTAGCTGAACGCTTACTCACCCGGCTTGATTTGTTTTTTTGCGCGGCATAGAATGCATTGAAAGTCCATCCTTTGACCGATTCCTTCCCAAGCACCGTGGTCTCTCGATGGCGGAGAGTGATTGGCCAATGTATGAACGTTTCACCGACCGGGCCCGCAAGGTGATGCAGCTCGCCAACCAAGAGGCGCAGCGCTTCAACCATGAATACATCGGGACCGAGCATATCCTCCTCGGCTTGGTCAAGGAGGGAACGGGCGTTGCCGCCAATGTCTTGAAAAACCTCGACATCGATCTGCGCAAGATTCGGCTCGAGGTCGAGAAGATCGTGCAAGCCGGTCCGGACATGGTCACCATGGGCAAGCTGCCCCAAACCCCGCGTGCCAAGAAAGTCATCGAATATTCGATCGAGGAGGCACGTACCCTCAATCACAACTATGTCGGCACGGAACACCTTCTGCTCGGCCTGTTGCGCGAGCAGGAGGGCGTAGCCGCCCAGGTTCTCATGAACCTTGGCCTGAAACTTGAAGACGTCAGAGAAGAAGTACTCAATCTGTTGGGGCACAACATGGAATCCAGTGAATCAGGCGGCGGTGGCGGCGGCGAACGCACCACCAGCAAATCGAAATCCAAAACTCCGGCCCTCGACTCCTTCGGCCGCGACCTCACCGAACTCGCCCGCCAGGGCAAGCTCGATCCGGTCATCGGCCGGCAGAACGAGATCGAACGCGTCATTCAAATCCTGAGCCGGCGCACCAAAAACAATCCGGTGCTCTTGGGCGAGGCGGGAGTCGGCAAGACGGCCATCGTCGAAGGCCTGGCCCAGATGATCATCGAAGGCAGCATTCCGGAGATGCTGCGCGATCGCCGTATCGTCGTCCTCGATTTGGCCATGATGGTTGCCGGCACGAAATATCGCGGCCAGTTTGAAGAGCGCATCAAGGCCGTCATGAACGAGGTGCGCCGGGCCAAGAACACCATCCTCTTCATCGACGAATTGCACACGCTCGTCGGCGCCGGCGGCGCGGAAGGCGCGATTGACGCGTCCAACGTCCTGAAGCCCGCGTTGGCGCGCGGCGAAATCCAGTGCATCGGCGCCACCACCCTCGACGAGTATCGCAAGTACATCGAAAAAGACGGCGCTCTCGAACGCCGCTTCCAGCAAATCATCGTCAATCCGCCGTCGCGCGAAGAAGCGGTGCTCATCCTCAAGGGGCTGCGCGATCGCTATGAAGCGCACCACCGCGTACAGATCACCGACGAAGCCCTGGAGGAAGCCGTCGAGCTATCCGACCGTTACATCACGGGCCGATGCCTGCCCGATAAGGCGATCGACGTGATCGACGAAGGCGGCGCTCGCGTTCGCCTGCGTGCCATGACACGGCCACCCGATCTGAAGGACCTCGACGCCCAGATCGAGAAGCTCAATACCGAGAAGGAAGCCGCCGTTGCCGAGCAAGACTTCGAAAAGGCGGCCCATCTGCGCGATCAGGCCGACAAGCTCAAGAAGAAGAAAGACGGCATCACCAAGGAATGGCGCGACAAGGCCAAGGAAGTCGACGGTGTCGTCGATGCCGAGGTCATTCGCGAAGTCGTCAACAAAATGACCGGCGTGCCTCTCGTGCGCATCAGCGCCGACGAGACGCAACGACTGTTGCAAATGGAGGACGAGCTGCACAAGACGGTCATCAGCCAGCACGAAGCGATCTGCGCCATCGCCAAGGTGGTCCGCAAGAGCCGAGCCGGCATGAAAGATCCGAAACGCCCGATCGGCACGTTCATCTTTGCCGGGCCGACCGGCGTGGGCAAGACGCTCTTGGCGAAGCGGCTGGCACAGTTCATGTTCGGCGACGAAAACGCTCTCGTCGCCCTCGACATGTCCGAGTACATGGAAAAGCACAACGTAAGCCGGCTTACCGGCGCCCCGCCAGGCTACATCGGCTACGAAGAGGGCGGCCAGCTCACCGAGAAGATCCGCCGTCGACCTTACAGCGTCGTCCTCATGGACGAAATCGAGAAGGCTCATCCGGACGTCTGGAACATCCTGCTCCAGATCTTCGAGGAAGGCCGCCTTACCGACAACGTGGGCCGAACCGTCGATTTCAAGAACACGATCATCATCTTGACGACGAACATCGGCGCGTCGGAAATCGCGGGCAAGGCGCCGCTCAACCCATTCGGCAAGCGCGACGCCGAGACAACCTACGAAAAGATGAAAGACACGCTCAAGGGCGAAATGGAAAAGACGTTCCGCCCCGAGTTCCTTGGCCGGCTCGACGACATCATCGTCTTCCGCAGCCTCACCAAAGAGGACCTCAAGAAGATCATCGACATCGAGCTCGGCAAGGTCCGCAAACGGCTCAAGGACAAGGCTCTGACGCTCGAACTCAGCGATGAGGCCAAGGACTTCATCATCGAGAAGGGTTCCAGCCTCGAGTTCGGCGCCCGCCCGCTGCGCCGCGCAATCGAGACGATGCTCGAAGACCCGCTCGCCGAGGACTTGTTGCGCGGCACCTTCCAGGGCAAAACGCGCATCACCGTCCGCGTCGGCGAGGTCAATGGCGAAAAGAAGCTCATCTTCGAAGGCTCGGGCGAGGTCGTCGAACTCGCGGAGGCCGTCACGGCCCAGAAGTAGGTGCTTTCTTCAGAGCCTGAAGCGTTAGCGAAGGATTTTCGTGAACCTTCGCTGACGCTTCAGGCTCTGATGCTTGTCAATGCGCGCGAATCGATTAAGATGAAATTCGTCGCGAAAAACGACGGTGGGTGTAGCTCAGTTGGTTAGAGCTCCAGATTGTGGATCTGGCTGTCGCCGGTTCGAGTCCGGTCACCCACCCCTTTCAACAATCATCGCTACCGCGTTCCCTCCACCCAAACACAGCGAAGCCAGTCCGCGTCGCGCATTGCGCTTTTCCAGGGCATGAACAAGCGTCACGAGGACGCGCGTCCCCGAAGCGCCGATCGGATGGCCCAGGGCGATGGCGCCGCCGTGTACATTGATCTTTGCCTCGTCGATCTTCAAATCCTGATTGCATGCGAGCATCTGAGCCGCGAACGCTTCGTTCAGCTCGAAGAGGTCGATGTCGTTGATCGTCAGATTCGCCTTGGCCAGCACCATGCGCACCGCGCCGACGGGAGCGAGAAAAATATCCTTCGCTGCGATTCCGGAGGTTGCATAGGCGACGATGCGAGCGAGCGGCTGGACGCCGAGCTTTTCGAGGCCGCGCGTTGACACGACGGCGACGGCGGCGGCGCCGTCGGAAAGCATCGACGCGTTGCCTGCGGTCACGGTGCCGCCTTCACAGAACGCCGGCTTGAGCTTGGCGAGCGATTCCCGGCTCGAATCGGTGCGAAAGCCGTCGTCCTGGGCGATCGTCTTCGCCTTCGCGCCGGCCCCGACAGTAATCGGCAATACCTCGGCGGTGAATGCGCCTTGCGACCAGGCTGCCGCCGCGCGTTGATGACTCTGCACGGCGAAACGATCCTGCTCGCCGCGCGGAATGCCGCACTTGGTCGCGATATGCTCGGCCGCCTCGCCCATGTGCCAATTCTCGAAAGCGCACCACAGGCCGTCGTGGATCATTGCATCGACGGCTTTTTGATCGCCGATCTTCCAGCCTTGCCGAGCGCCGAACAACAGGTGCGGCGCTCGGCTCATCGACTCGACGCCGCCCGCCAGGACGATGTCGGCGTCACCCGCGCGAATCGCTTGCGCCGCCAGCATGGCCGCCTTTAGCCCGGAGCCACATACTTTATTGACGGTGAACGCGGCAACGGTATCGGGCAGGCCGGCTTTGAGCGCTGCTTGCCGCGCCGGGTTTTGGCCCAGGCCCGCTTGCAGAACGCAGCCCATGATCACTTCGTCGACCGCCCCCGGTGAGATCTTCGCGCGAACCATCGCCTCGCCCAGCACCTGGCCGCCGAGTTCGGGCGCGGACAAGTCGGCCAATCCCCCCAGGTATTTGCCGATCGGCGTGCGCACCGCCGCGACAAGAAATGCATCCGGCATAGAAGCGTCTCCGGTTCTTCGTTAAGCGTTCGCCCGGCGCCACGCGAACGCTAAACGAAACTCAACCACCCCATTTTCATTCTACCCGCCGCGACGGCCAAAGCAGCCACAGCGCGATGCAGCCAAGGATCGGCACCAGCCCCGCCATGACGATGCCGGTGGCGTACGATTTGGTTTCGTCGATACTTCGGCCCACCAACCATTGCATGATCGCTGAGCCAATCCACGCGACCGTGCCGAGAGCGCCGGACACTTTGCCTTGGTGTGTCTTCGAGAGTTCCTGGGTGAATGAATAGTAATTCGGATAGAACCCGAGCGTGCCGGCGGCGACAAGGAGCAACAGGCCAAGGAGCAAAAGCGATGCGGGATTCCAAAAACCTGCGTTCTTTACATCTGCGTCAGGCAGGAACGCCGCGATGACGGCGATGACCGCAAGGCACGCACAGGCCGTGAAGATGATTACCTTCGCGAAATGAACATCCGTGCCGCGATCGACGAGCCATTTCACGATGGCGCCCGCTGCCAGGCAGCCGATCTCGGCTGACACGTAATAGGCCGACGTAAAGTAGCCGGCTTGCGTCAGCGTATAACCGTGTGATTCCTGGAGAAATTTTGGGAGCCAGTTGCTGAAGTACTGCCAGGTGAGATTGATCGTGATGACGATCACGACGAGAACCGCCACCATGCGCCAGAGCTCGCCGCGCGACATCGCCGGTTCCGATTCGCCCGTGGCGTTGTCGTCTTCGGTGCGGTCGAGGTCGCCGGAGCGGATCATGAGCAGCCAGGGAATGATCCAGAACATGCCGATGAAGCCGATGGTCGTGAAAGGGGGCCGCCAGCCCCCAAGCTCCTCGACCACCATCGGCAGGACGACGAACGGCGTGAGAATGGAGCCCAGGGCGGCGCCGCTTTGCAAGATGCCGTTGCCCAGCGTGCGATCGCCGCGCGACAGAATGATGCGCGTCGTTACGAGGGCGCAAGGCCAATGCCCGGCCTCGAAGAAGCCAAGCGCGATTCGGCACACCATGAACCCGATATAGGCCTGTTCGCAGACCTGCGTTCGCCCCGGATACAGCGCGTATGCCGCCTGCATCGGACCATCCGTGAACGCGGACGAGATCAGACCGATCGTGCTCGCCGCCAGCATCGGCGCCTCAGCCGGGTCGTCGGGAATGAACCACGCGCCGATGGACTGCGAGTACGCCGTTGCCACGCCCGCCGCCGACCAGCCGATGACAACGATCGGGTAGAGAAACCGCGGCCCCACGCGATCGACAAGGAAGCCGAAGAACAAGGCGCCGGTGGCGAACGCGATGCTGAATCCGGTCGCGAGCAGGCCGAAGCGTTCATTGGTCAGTGCGTATTCACGGCAGATGGTCGTTGCGAGCTGCGAGAGCGTGAGGCGGTCCATGTACATGAGCATGGCCGCCAGCAGGAGCAGGCCGCACACGCCCCAGCGCCAGGTGTCGGATCGTTCCGTCGGCATGGCATGTTTCGCCGCTTGCGTTTTGCTACCCCTCTCCCTCCGGGAGAGAGGCCAGGGGGGAGGGAAAATGCACTCAGAAAACCCGTACTTCGCCCTCACCCCCAACCCCTCTCCCGTAGGGAGAGGGGAGCGGTTCATCCCTCCCACGATTTGCCGTCCCAGGCGAGCACGCGCTCCAGAAACTTCACAACATCGGCGGTGAACACACGGAAGATCGTCTCGCCCTTCTCGGCACTGGCGATCGCCGGGTTGCCGATGTGCCCCGGCTCGGTCCGATCCTTGGTGATCCAGGCGCGATTGGCCGGAGAAAACGCATTGCCGAACGGCACCTCCGGAATCTTCGTCAGATCGCCGACAACCAGATGGGGAGCGATGCGCAACATCATCGACGTTTCGTACTCGCAGGCATGGCCGACCTGGCCTTGCTTGAGATTGGGATCGACTTCGTGTGGCTTGCCTCCGAGCGTCCAGTAGGTGGTGGTCAGGAGCAACAAGTCGCTGCGCGACCGCAGTTTTTGGCGAAGCTCGAACATCGCCTGTTGCGCCGGGACAATGTTGCCACCGTGGCCGTTGATGAAGACGATACGCTTGAAGCCATGGAAGATCATGTTCTCGGCCATGTCGATCAGAAGATCCAGATAGACGCGCGGCGACGCCGTCATGGTCCCGGGGAAATCGAGATGGTGGTGCGAGTTGCCGAGCCACATGAGTGGCGCAAACAACACCCGGTCCTTGAGCGTCGTCTCCTTGACGCGGCGAAGGACTTCGCCCAGAAGCATGCTGTCGGTGAACACCGGCATGTGCCGGCCGTGCTGCTCGAGCGCGGCAATCGGAATGACCACCGGCGTATCCTTCGACAAGGCCGCCACCTTCGGCCAGGTCATATCTTGCAGGTCCATGATGAATTCCCTTACGCCGCTTGGCGTCTAGCGCTCGCAGGGCGCGATCCGAGAGCTAAACGGCGAGCATATTAGTCGTATCCGCTATAGAATAGAACCTGATCCCAACCATTCCCAGAGTATTTCCGAAAACCATGTTGCAACGGCCGCACCATTCCATCGGCGCGAGCGAAGTGCACGTCTGGCACGTCCTCGCCGATGAGTTGACGAACCAGGAATCGTTGATGGCGATTTTTGCGGTGCTCACCCCCGATGAGCAAGATCGCATGGCCAGGCTTCGCTACGATTCCGATCGCCGATTGTTCCTGTTGTCGCGCGGATTGATCCGGTCCGTGCTGGCGAGCTATCTGGGCTGCCGAGCCCGCGATGTGCGATTTGCTTCGAACAACTTTGGAAAGCCGATTCTAGACGGCGCGAGCGATGTGCATTTCAACCTGACACACAGCCGAGGCGCGGCGGCAGTAGCGGTGAGTCGAGGCCGTCAGGTCGGCATCGACATCGAGCAGCGCGAACGCGAAGTCGAGTTCCTGGCGCTCGCTCAACGCTTCTTCGCCCCGACCGAGGCGGATCACCTTTGCAAGTTGCCGGATACCCATCGCAGCGAGGCCTTCTTCGCGATTTGGACATTAAAGGAAGCGTTCGTCAAGGGCATCGGCCGCGGCTTGACGTTTCCGCTCGATGCGTTTTGCTTCGACCTCGACGGCCCGCGCATGCTGGCGTTTCACCCGCTCGACGCGTCGGTGTCGCCCGATTGGCGATTTCACCAATTCGACCTGGGCGAACTCCATTGCGGCGCCGTCGCCGTCGAAGATGGCGCAGGCGTGGAGATCGCGATGAAGGATTGGCGATCCGTGTTTCTCGTTTGAGCCACAAGCGGCCGATCGTCACCGCCAATCGAAGATGCGGAAGACTCCCTCGCGGCGGCGAATCTTCTCGGGCAACTCCAGCAAATAATCGCGATACAGACTCAGGAATAATCCCGTCCCGAAGAGCACCGCGCCCCCCAGCGTCAGGTAGATGCCGATGATCCATTGCTCGGCCAGATGGCGATGCAAGCCGATCAAGATCACCAGAATGTAGGCGATCAATCCGCCCGAACCGATCAGCGTGGTCGCCTTGATGCGGCAGGCGACACCACTGCCGAACAGCGCCACACCGCTGACGATGAGTCCAAGGTCGTCCCACCCGGGTTGGAAATTGCGGTTGATGCGATGCACGATGACCGCGAGCAAGAGCGGCCCCATCAGCGCAAGGCTGCCGAAGATGAAGCCCATGCTCACCAGGTCGCTGTTGCGCTCCGTTTCCCAGTACCAGCCCGTGTAGGCGAAGCCGAGCATCGCGATGCCGGCAATGATGCTGATGACCTCAAGACGTTGCCAGGGCGACAGGGTGCTGAGTTTGTGGATCAGCAGCAACATGAGGAATCCGTTGACGAAGCCAAAGACTACGTAGACGCGCCGCCACGTCTGATGCTGGACGAGAATCGCACTGAGCGCGCTGACGACGGCGAGGAAGATTGTGAGATAGAGTGCGAGCCAAACCGGCTTTCTCCAATCGTCACGGCCGTGGTTCCCAAGGTCGAAATCATGAGCCAAGATGCGGTGCAATGCCAGGACGCCGCCGGACACGAAACCGAGCGTCATCAGGGCGTTGGCCGACTGAAACATCGTGCGCTCGAGCTCCGGCATCTCCAGGCGTTCGAAGATGCCGAAGCGATACAGGACGAGCAGGAGAAATCCAGGCAGACCGAAAGCGATGGGATAGAGCTCATCCGGAGTGTTGACATAACGCAAGAACTGCCAGATGGCGCCGCAGATCATGACGGTGGCGAGGTAAATCGTCCAGTCGGTGCGCCGCAAGATGGCTGCCACGCCATAGAACATCGCCGCCTCCAGACAGAAGAGCGCCAGGAGCAAGTTGCGCTTATCACCCGCGACGAGTTGGATTGCCTGGTTCACTCCTTGCTGCGCCACCTGCGGCGTTATCCCGAGGGCCACCCACACGCTGAAGAAGATCATCACCGCGACCGCTGCGTGGGCGCACCAGATGAGCGGATCTTCCGGCGACTGGCCTTGATACAGGTACGACGCGCCAAGGTAGAGGATGGGCACGATCATGATCAGCGGCGCCTGTTCCTCCCACAACGTTAGGCCCATCATCCATGTCAAGCCGGCCGCGAAAAGCAGCGTCACGACCGCCGTCAGGAAGAAGTAGATCACCGAGATTTCGCGAGCCGAATGGCGATACAGAAACGCCCCCGCTCGACAGCAAATGGCCACCGCCGCCAAGGTGCCAACATACTCCCATGAGATCTCGAACCGCCAAAAGTGATGCAATACGTTGTTGGTCGCCCGGAAATGCAAGAGCGTCGCATATGCCGTCGGCACCAGGCTCAACAGCACTCCCAGCGGCGACACGATGCGCAAGAAAACATGCTCTTCCTGGAAGGTGACGTGAAAGACGTCCACCGCAAGTGCCGTCAGCGCCATGACGACAAGGACTACTGCCTCGACCTTGCCCAGATCGCTCAATGCCAGGACGAGGATTTCCGCCCAGAGGATGGTGATCCCCGCGAAGTACATGTACAGGCCGATCTTGCGGACCACGAGATCGGAATAGATGTAGGCGTAGGTTCCCGCCAGCACAAGGCACAAGGTCCACGGCAAGTTGGCCGACTTGACGACCTCAAAAGCATGTTGCTCGTTGCGGACGAACTGGTAATGCAGCCAGCCGATGATCTGGGCCGATAGGAGGATGATCAGGCCGATTGCGACCAGAACGACGGAGCACCAGTAAAACGCCATGCCGAACTTGGCCCGCGAGAAGTCGCCGTCGCTCTCGGGAAAAAGGCGTTCGGCATGCAGGCAGATCATGCCGAGGATGATGTACCAGGTGACCGGGGCAAGGACTTCGCCGAAGCGGTTCATCTGAGCCAGGAAGAGGATGCCCGTGAGTGTGATGCCGCCGACAAGGACATAAACAAAAAGCGGGTCCTTCAGAATCAATGCCGACGCGACATAGAACAGGCAGCAGACGGCGCCGGCGATCCAAAGGTGGTCCTTCAATTCCAAGAGGTGCTTCGAATCGTAGAACCACAGGTTGAGCGGCATGACCAGGCAGGCCAGGAGCGTCAACGCCCGGCCCGCAGTGTCGTGGCGCGTTTGCAGCATGAGCGCCCACCCGCCGCCTAAGAGCGCGAGGTTACCGACACCCAATCCAACGGCGACGAAGGGGGCGTTGTCGAAGAGTCCAAGGCTTGCCAGCCAGATCACCAGACCGAGCACGATGAGCGCCCCGCCGCCGGCCAGCAACCAATGAATTGTCTGCGGATCGAGAAGAATCTCCAGGAACGAGCGGTGTGGCCCTTCGTCCTCGTAGTCGACATCGCGGTGGCGCCGCCGCGGCCGAGGTTCGCGTTCGCCCTCGGCGCCTTCGACGACGGGCAAGACCATCGGCGCCCGTTCGCGCTCCAGCCGCCGGCGCAAGGCGTCGATGCGCTCGGTAGCGTCCGCCACGAACTCATGCACTTGGCGAAGCGTCAAGAGGCCGGTCTGTTCATGGGCCTGCAACTCGGCAGCCAGGTATTCCATGTAGCGCAGCGATTTGACACCGGGATCGGTGATCGGCGCCCCGCATTCCTGGCAATGCGACGAGCTCTGGTAGAGGTACTTCTGGCAACTCCAGCATTCGTCGCGGCGTGGAAACGTCGGGTCGGAGGTGAAAAGTTGCTTGGCCGCCGCCGATTGTGCCATCGCCTGCTTGCGTGTTTCGTAATGGGCGGTGAGCATCTCGAGCTGGCGATCGGTCATTCGGCCGTCTTGATGCCATTCCCTGAGCCGGCGCACGATGAAATCGGCCGCCTCGATCTGATCGTTCCATTCATCCGGCGCTCGGCACAGCGGGCACGTCCCATTCGGATCGAGCGGTGTTTGACAAACCGAACACACCGGCGCAAACGGCTCAGCAGTCGACATGGTGAAGGCCTCAGCGTGGACATGAAAGCAATTCGTGGACGCTCGCTGAGTTTAACCCCCGCGCCACCGTAAGTCGAACAAAATCTCAAAAAAATCGCGAAGCCGCCGGCAGTATTTCCGAGGCTGAGCGCCAGCGAAGGGCAAGCCGCTGCCCCTCGCAGGCGCTCGGGCTCGGACAACCCATCACGCCGGCGGCGATGATGCCGGCGGCTTCGCTTCCGTCGCCTTGCCATCCGCGGCAGCGGCCGATTTGCGAGTGCTTTTGACGTAGATAGGCAGCCAGAATAGGTACATCCCGGTCAACCACAGCGTAAGCAAGATGATCCCCGCGGGCAAAAAGATTGCCAGTTGCACGCCTTCGTGAAACCACGTCCCTTCGTGGATAGTCTTGATCATGTCCGAACGCCGATAGGCCACCTGCAGGACGTCGCCGGTCGACGTGTCCAGTTGCACTTCCCAGCTGTTCTTGCACCAGACCTTGCACATTCCCTTGGTGGGCCGGTACTCGACGCGGCTGACGTCTTTCCACGTCTTGACCTCCGCCTCGGGCACGGCGCGCATGATCTCGAGCACCTGCGGCATGGTAAGCGTAGGCTCCCTACCGGCGCCGGCTTGTTCAGGCGGCTGCACCCACGCAACGTGCTTGCGAAGGGATAGAATCAATCCCGTAACGATGATTATGATTGCCGGGACTGCAACCAAAATCGCCAGCCAGTAATGCACCTTGCGATTGAGAACACTGAACGTCATCAGATGATCCTAACGAGACTGCGCCTCAGACCGGCGAGAACCGGCGAGCCGAGCTTCGCAAGGAGCCGGGTTAGGGTGTCGCCTGATAACCCGGCGGCTTACGCCGCTCGGCTCGCCGAGAGAGTGACTCAATCGCCATGAGTTCCGCGGGTCGACGCCGCTGGCTCACGATCGAACTTACTGCCGCAGAATCTTTTCCATCGTTTTTCCTTTTGCGAGCTCATCGATCAGCTTGTCCAAGTAGCGGATTTTCTTCATCAGTGGATCATTGATTTCTTCCACACGAATGCCGCATACGACGCCTGTGATCAGCGAACTATTTGGATGAAAGGCTGGAGCTTGATTGAAAAACGTCTCAATGTCGGTTTCCTGGTCGATCTGCTTCTGTAATCCAGCTTGGTCATAGCCGGTCAGCCAGCAGATGATCTGGTCGACTTCTTTTTTCGTCCGGTTCTTTCCTTCCGCCTTCAGGACATAGAGCGGATAGACCTTTGCAAATTTCATTGCAAAAACGTAGTGGCGAGGCTTCGTGGCTGCTTCGGCTGGCCGGGGCCCTCCACGCATGCTCTTGGCCCGTGCCTGCGTTGGTTTTTTCTTCGCCGGCTTGGACTTCGTTGCCTTCTTGGATGTCACTTTTCTAGCCATAGAACGTTCGGCCAGTTTGGCCGCCCAGACGATGAAGGGGCATGACAACGAAGCGCACCGCGCTGGCTGCTGCAAGGACGCCGGTTTTACGATGCAAGAACAGGACGAGCTGTTGCACTGCAATCAGGCAAGCCAATTCTATGTCGGCTTCGATCTACACGCAAGGACCCGTTCACACACAGCGTCGACACGAGAGGGCTGGGAAAAAACAACGCCACACGTCGTTAAGAAGCGACGGAGGAACCGTCCGCTTTGTTCATGTTCACTTTGGAAAGGCCAGAAGGAGGTCCGGCAGGGCTTCCACCAAACGAGCAAAGCCAGGCCGTGCCGGAGTTGCGCGCGCTCAATTGAAAACACCGAAAACGGTAGCGAGTATCAGAGCAAACACAATTGCGACAAAACCAAAGGTCATCAATGCGAATACGAGCCAACAGCCAAGAAACGCGCGACCAACTGCGCGGCCCGTTGCGGCGCACTCCGGGCAATATCCAGTGCCGCGCGTCCACGCGACGTCTGATTCACTGACCTCACAACCGCACGAAGCGCATCGCATTGTATTCCTCCGGGCCGCACGTCTTCGGCACTTGCGCCTTTCTCGGCTGGCTTCAACCGAAGCACGAGATCGCCGGCCGATCCGGTGATCGTTGGCCTTTTCTCCATCCGATTACTCCGCGACAACTGTGGTCGCACAGCAATCATTAGTATCGGCGACTGCGACGCCCGAGTTGTGGTACGGTCTCGCGACCGAGGCACTGCACCAGCGACTCATCTCGTAAGGCGCTCCAGATGATACAGAAGCCAGGTGCGCCCGTAGCCTGGGTAGAAGCGTCGCTCGATCACGCGATTATCATCTCCAAAGAAGACGAGCAACACCCCTTCCTTGCCCCTCCACAGCTTCCCACCGGTCTGCTTGCCTGTCGCCGGATGAGGGGCCGACACCCGTCCATTTGTATAGTCGCATTGGTCAGTCCCCAGCACGGGCAACTCGCCTTCCCGCAACGGCTTCGTGGTGGTGAACACATACGCGCCCGAGTTGTCGCCCGGTGCGTAGCCGATCACCGAATCGACCTGCTGCGCTGTCATGCCCAATGCCAGCCGTTGTTAGAGGGATTCGTTGATGGGCACGTCGTTCGAGGGAAAGAGACAGTACGCGATTGCGATCGCGAGGAAGACAACGAGTACCACGAACGCCAATAGTCTTGGCCTGGTCAAGCTCATCATCCGCTCCAGAATCTTCCGGCGATGGCATCGGCTACGGTAAGCCGGACCGGCTTCTTCGACAATAGCGAAGCCGTGGGTTGATGAAAACAAACGAATGCGTTCATCCGGGATGTGTTGTACATTTCTCCCCTCTCCCCCCGGTGCTCCGGGGGCAGAGGGGGCGGGCGTGAGGGGGGAAGCGCCTCGCGAAACCACTACGATTCTGCGTGGCCTTCTGAACCCCCTCACTCCGCCCTCTCCCCCTGAGTACAGGAGAAGAGGGAGCTGACTGCGCAACGATTTCTGACGAATCGGTTGCGATCCAGAGCGGCGAATTGTCGATGGTTTTCATCAGCCCAGCGAAGACGTACAGGTGAGCATTCAGGTAAGCGCATGGCAAGCGAGCTGCTCGCCACTACGGTGCAGCACGATCATGCGACGCTGTGGCGCTTGCAGTGCACGAAGCCCGCATTCGCTTGCTTCATCTTCTTCATCAGCGTCGTCGAATCGGTTTTCATCGCGAGCGTACGCTCGGCGTTGGTGATCGGCACCACCCAGAGGATGTTGATCGGATCGCCACGGAAGGGGGGCAGCTTGATTGGCGGTATGCCGGGCATCTTGCTCGTCAACAGGGCGGCCGGGAACGTCTTGCCCCCTAGGCCCGGTGGCGTCGCATCGCATGGCACGGTGTGGCCCTCGCCGAACCACTGATAGAAGCTCCACGGGTAGTTCGACTGAGCGCTCAGGTAACCGCCAAAGCGCAAGAGCTCATCGTCGGGACAAGTCTTGTCAAGCGCGGCCGCGAGTTCGATGCGCCGCGCTATCGACGGATCGTCCATCGCCATCTCGACATTGGGCTGAGGCCGGACCGACATGCCGACCGTGATGTAGAGCCAGTGATCGCCGCGGTCGAAGAGCAACAGGGCGCGGGGCGGCCAATTGCCTCCGTCGATGGCGTAGTACTTCGTCTCCGGACCGCCGAGGGCCTTCCCGATTGGCGCGGTGAGCGAATCGCGGAACTTGGTCCAGAAGTCCTCGTCGTCCCAGAGCGACCAGTATTGCTGAGCGGCGCGAATGCGATCCGGCATGATATCGCTCGTCGGCATCGGCCAGCACAAGTTGTTCTCGGCCGTGCAATCGCGAGCATAGCCGTGAAACCCGCCGATGCCGGACCAGGGCGGGATGATCGCCAGCGGCTCGCCGGCTTCGAGTAGCGCGGCGCCGTTGCCTTCTTCAAACCAGACAACTTCGACGTCCATGAAATTCGGCAAAGGAGCGCCGCCTGGATGTTTACAGAATGCCGCGGGAAGCATCGGCGCCTGGCCTTTTTTCATCGGAGCAACCTGATGGCCCTTCGGCGCCGGCTGAAGATTGCGCACCCAGCAATTCCTCACCTTCGCCTCAGGATCGGGTGCATCGGGGAAGAACAGGTAGAAATGCAGCGAGCGAGCATCGGTTTCCACGACGGCCTGCACGTTGCCGTTGGGCCCGGTCAATTCGAGGACTGGTTTGGGAGAGAGCTTGACCATCGGATTCTCCTTTCGTGCGAAACGTGTCGTGACAGGTTGAGGAATTTTATCACTCCGGACGCGATGCGGGTGTGAAACGAAGGCGGGCTGTCCCCCTTGTCATAGGCGAGGTTTTTTGCGATAGTGGGACGGGGTAGTTCACCGAAAGGAACGCATGGTATCGTTGGGGCACATCGATCTGTACGCGGAGCAGCCGCCCGATCAGGGCTTGCAGCGTGCGTTGACCGATATGGGTTTTGTCGTGCGTCTGCGCGCGCTCGGGCAACCGGCCTCACCATCCGGGGACGCGCAGGTATCGATCGTCGACGCGGCTCTCGAGCCGGCGCTCAGGCAATGCAAGCAGTTGCAGGACAAATCCGATGGCTTCATCCCGCTGCTGTTCCTTACGTCGGATGCATCGACGGCCGCGAAACTGGCGAGCCTCGAATGCGGTGCCGATGCGATCCTGGTTCGACCGTACGAGCCGGCAATGCTCAAAGCCGCGGTGCAAGCGCTTTTTCGCGTGAAGGTTCGGCACGATCGGCTCGCCCAGAAGGCGGCCGAGGCTCAGACCATGTCGCAACGCTTGCAGGCGGCCAACCAGCGCATCGACATGGAACTCGAGCTGGCCCGCCGCGTCCAGCAAAGTTTCTTACCACAGACGTTGCCGAGTTTGGCCGGTGTTCGCTTCGCGGTGAAATACAAGCCGGCATCGCGGGTTGGCGGTGATTTCTATGACATCACACGCCTCGACGAAACACATCTGGGCTTCTACGTCGCCGACGCCATGGGCCACGGCGTTCCCGCGAGTTTGCTGACGATCTTCATCAAGAAAGGCGTCAAGGGCAAGGAGATCGCGGACAAGAGCTATCGCCTCGTTCCGCCGACGGAGGTGCTTTACGAGCTAAATCGCGAGCTGATCGATCAACAAATCCCCGATTTGCCTTTTATCACGATGGTGTATGTGCTGTTCAACAGCGCCGACGGGATGTTGCAATTTTCGCGCGCCGGCCATCCGTATCCGCTGTACCTTCCGAAGGGGGGCAAGCCGGTGCTTTGGCAGATCGAAGGGAGCTTGCTCGGCGTCTTCGAGACGAAGTTCCGCGTGCAGACGCATCGACTAAATCCCGGCGATAAGGTCGTGTTTTACACCGACGGCATGGATGGAGCGGCGTTTGAGAACCACGCGGTCGGACTAGCCAGCTTGCTCGCCGCCGCCGAGCGATTCAGCACGTTGCCGATCGAGGAGATCGTCGATCGGCTCTCGACCGATCTGTTCACGCAAACCCAGCAGAGCGACGACTTGACAGTGTTCGGCCTGGAAATGACCGAGGCAAGCCGAGCGGCGGATGCCGCCGGTTGACGTCATCAGACCGGCGGCTTACGGCGCTCGGCTCGCCAGAGAATCACTTCGGCGATTCACCCTTCTTGTGCTTGTTGAAGAACTCGAAGATGTCGGGCATCTTGGTGAACGCAATGCTCACGTGATCGCCGCCGGCTACTTCGACGTATTGGTGCGTCATCATTAGACGCTTCATCTCCTCGGCCCAGGGTCGGACGCGCTCGACCTTCACGAGGTTGTCCTTGTCCCCTTGCACCAGGATGATGGGGATGTGCTTGATTTTCTGCAGTTCGCCGACCTTCATGAAAAGGGCCGGCGCGATGGGGGCGAGGGCGGCCCAGACGTCGGGGTTTTTCAGAGCAAGGTGAACCGCGCCGCCGCCCCCCATCGAATGACCCATGAGGTAAATGCGATTGTCGTCGACGTTGAAGTCCTTGCGCGCGATCCCAAGAACGTTCATGACGTCCTTCTCGCTCAGCTCGGCGAGATTGGCGGGGGCGTTTTTGTCCTTGTTGAACTTGGTCGGGCCCTTCTGGCCATACCAGCCGCTGGAGTTGTAGCCCATCGGCGCGACGACGATGTAACCGTGCTTCTCGGCCAGGTCGGTTAGGCCGCGATACTTCATGATTTGTTGAGGGTTGCTGCCGAGGCCGTGCAATGCGACGATAAGGGGCGATTTTTTCGCCTTGTCGTAGCTGGTCGGGACGAAGAGTGCGTACTCCATCTCTTTGCCGGCTTCTTTGAATTCGTATGTTCGTTTCTGGATGCGGGACTGGGTCTTGCCCTTGGGCGCGTCCTGCCCGGCCAGTGGGAAGACGATGGCCAGAAAGGCGATGATGGTGATGCGAATCATGGATCATGCCTCGAATGCGATCGGGTAAGGTATGAAACGGCGAAGCGTCCGCCGCCGCGCCGGTCTATACATCTTACCGTGGAAATGCGTTCCGGGTTTCCGCACTGTAGTTTTTGTGCGTCTCGGTTGAAGCGATGTCGCCGACGCGGTAAGTTACTGGCGTGAACGAATCGAAATCGACAGCGGGCTGAGTCATGAATGCGTGGTGGATACGAGGGCGGGAGCTAGCTATCGACAGGCGCTGTCTGGTGATGGGCATCGTCAACGTGACGCCGGATAGTTTTTCCGACGGCGGGCGCTTCGTTCAGACCGATGCGGCCATCGTTCATGGCCTGGAGATGGTGCGACAAGGGGCCGACCTCTTGGATATCGGCGGCGAATCGACGCGGCCGGGCAGCCAACCGGTGTCGCTCGACGAAGAGTTGAAGCGAGTGGTGCCCGTGGTCACGGCTCTCGCGCACCAAACCGATGTGCCGATCTCGGTCGACACATCGAAATCCGAAGTCGCCGACGCATGTTTGCGCGCCGGCGCCCGCATCGTCAACGACGTCACGGGGCTGGCGGGCGACGCACGGATGGCCGACGTGGTCCGCGATCATGGCGCCGGTGCGATTGTCATGCACATGCAAGGCACGCCGCCGACCATGCAAGTCGCGCCGGCATATGACGACGTGGTGGCGGAAATTCACGCTTTTTTTGCGCGGCGATTGCAAGCCCTCATGGCGCACGGGATCGCTCACGACTTCATCGCCCTCGATCCTGGCATTGGCTTTGGAAAAACCCGCGAGCACAACATCTCTCTGCTGGCTCATCTGGCGCGGTTCGTGGACCTTGGTCGACCGATCTGTCTCGGCGTCTCGCGCAAGGGATTTCTCGGCAAGCTGCTCGATCGGCCCGTCGACCAACGGTTGGCGGGTTCGCTCGCCGCTGCCGCATTCGGATTGGCGCAGAACGCCGTGCACATCCTGCGCGTCCATGACGTCGCTGAAACGCGCGACCTGGTCCGCGTTTGGGAGGTGTTGCGATCGTAGGGACAAGCTGGTACCAGAGGTCAGAGATCAGACGTCGGGAAAAAGCACCCGCAGGCGACGCGCAGCTTTGTGACCTTTGCCGCTGACCTCCGACCTCTGACCTCTGGTACCAGCTTGTCCCTACGTTCGTGTAACATCTGCTACAATAACTGAAGACCTGCCGCACTCCGATTCCACGCCTGGCTGAACGATGAATCCCACGAGTTATGCCGATGACCTGGCCCGCCGCGCTCGTGCGGCGTCGCGCTTGTTGGCGCCGGCGCTGGGCGAACGCAAGAACCGTTGGCTCGGCCACGCGGCAAACGCACTCGTCACGCGGACGGCAGAGATTCTCGCCGCCAACGCCAACGACATCGAAGCGGCCACCAGGGCCGGCATGTCCGCACCGAACGTCGATCGGCTGCGTTTGACGCCTGCGCGCATTGAAGCCGCCGCCAATGGCCTGCACGAAATCGCAGCTTTGCCCGATCCAGTGGGGAGCATCCTCGACAGCAACGTGCGCCCCAACGGATTGCAGGTGCACAAGGTCGGCGTTCCCCTCGGTGTGATCTTCTTCATCTACGAGTCGCGGCCCAACGTCACCGTCGATGCTGCCGGATTGTGCGTCAAGAGCGGGAACGCCATCATCCTGCGCGGCGGTAAAGAAGCACTCGCCTCGAACACGATCCTGCACGCAATCCTGCAAGATTCGCTACGGGCGTGTGAGTTGCCCGCCGACGCCGTGCAACTCGTCAATACCTCCGATCGCGAGGTCGTCGGCCAGCTGTTGCAATTGAACCGTCATATCGACCTAGCGATTCCGCGCGGAGGCGAAAGTCTAATTCGCCGTGTGGCCGAGGAAGCCACGATGCCTGTGCTGAAGCACTACATGGGCAATTGCCACGTGTACGTCGACTGCGCCGCCGATTTGGCAATGGCCGAACGCATCATCGTCAACGCGAAGTGTCAGCGCCCCGGCGTTTGCAACGCGGCCGAGAGTCTGCTGGTGCACGTCGACATCGCGCCGACGTTTCTGCCCCACGCCGCTGCGGCGCTCATTGCCAAAGGCGTTGAATTGCGCGGCTGCCCCGCGACATGCGCGCTCCTCCCAATCGTGAGGCCGGCCACGGATGCCGATTTCGCCGCCGAGTTTCTCGATCTGATCTTGTCAGTTAAGATCGTGCAAAGCCTGGACGAGGCGATCGATCACATCGCACGCTACGGCTCGCAACATACTGAGACGATCGTGACGAACGATCTGGCCGCGGCCCGACGCTTCACCGCCGAGGTTGATTCGTCGGCCGTTCTGGTCAACGCCAGCACGCGTTTCAACGACGGTTTTGAGTTTGGTCTCGGCGCGGAGATCGGCATCAGCACGGACAAGTTCCATGCCCGCGGTCCCTGCGGCTTACGGGAATTGTGCAGCTACAAGTACGTTGTCTATGGCAATGGACAAATTCGCGAGTAAAATGACGCTTCTTGCTCGAGGCGACCACGATACCAAGAATCATCCACGAAGGACACGAAGAATCACGAAGATGAAGCAGTTGGCAATGCGGAAACTCGATAGCGTTCGTGATGCACTCCACTGATTGATTTCTATTGTGCAGTTCTTCGTGTTTTTTCGTGTCCTTCGTGGACAACTGCTCTGTCGAGTGTCGTGTTCAGCGAGAAGTCTCAATAAAACCGATTTCTAGCCGCTCGCTTTTGGCGAGCGCGATTGGCGATGACGCATGTGGATCATCCTATTCATCTTGGTTGCGACCTTCACGCCGCTGGCGATCGCCGGCGCGTTGTTGATTGCACGCTGGCTTCAGCGCATGCAGGCCGCTCGCGAGCTGCTTACCGACGTGGTGCGCCAGCATTTCGATATCTTCCAAACCGGCGAATTCAGCCAGGCCGAGGTCGAAATCTGGAAGCGGCGTTTCCGCGCCCTGTTCGATCGCGGCGGTCAGAAGGCCGTCGAAGCCAGCATCGGGCCCGGCCTGGCGTTCGTCTTCCAGGTCCGCGCCCTCGCCGAGATCGGCACCGAGACGGCCCGGCACGTTCTCGAAAAACTTCTCACGCGGACCCTCACCGACGACCCGTTGGAACAGGCCTGGTACTGGGTCGACCTGGCAGCCGGGTTGCGTGTGCTGAATCATCACGAGAGCTTGCCGGCCTTGCTACAGGCCTCGGAACCCGCCTGTCAATCGCCGCTCGGGCATTATTTCGCGGCCGAGACGATGGGCGTGCTCGGTTTCGCCAGTTATGTGCGCGAGCCGGAAACGCCGTTGGGCCAGGCGGCGCTGAGGCTCGTGCATCGAGCGCTGGAGGGCATGCGCCACGGGGTGTCGCCGCAGTTCATTGTCGAGACGCGGATGGGAGATATTCTTGAATCGCTCTGGGACCATCGTCCACCGGGCGCCGCGCCGCTGCACGTGCGCATCGCCCACGAGACGTTGCGGTTCCTTCGGCGGACGCCCCATTTGCGAACGATGCTGCCCGAAGAAATGGCAGACAACGAGACGTTCGATTTGCAGGTGTCGCGCATGGTGGCGCTGGAGAGCGCGATGCGGGAGTATTTGAAGGAAGCGCCGGGGCCGCTGTTGGCCCGCGTGGCATCCACGTCGGGAGTAGAACAGCAGGAAATACTGCGGGCGCTCGCCGACCTGCGCGTCGATGCGGCCGCCGAACTGCTGCCCTTGGTGCGGCGCGAGCTATGTGAAAATCGGGCGTTGATGATCGACCTGTTGCGCTGGTCGCGCGACCTGCAGGCGGGGCATTGGCTGCGCGAGTTCGCCGCCGTCGAGATCGCCATGGAAAAACGGGCGAACCATCGGCTCGAAGAGGAGACACCGCCTCGCCCGTCCATCCCCGACGAGGTGCCGTACGCCAACGTTCTCTTCAGTCTGCGCGGCCACGCGTCGGTGGAGACGGAGCGGTTCCTGCTCTTGGCGTGCCAGGATTGGGACCCGGCGATTCGGACGGCGGCGGTAAGCAGCCTGGGCTGGTGGGAGCCGATCCTGACGCAGGAAGTGCGCGAAGGCTTGATGCGATGCCGGCGCGATCCGAATCCAGACGTTCGCCAGGCCGCCCGTGCCGCGCTGGCCCGGCTCGGCGAACGCGGGTCGCTGCAATGGTTCCGCCAGGCCCTCATAGGCGACGATCCGCAGCAGATCGCCAGCGCCGCGTTGCTTATTGCCGAGGAAGGCCTCACGCTTCTTTGGCCCGACCTCGATCGCCTTCTCGACACCGACCATCCTGAAGTCACGCTCTTTGCGCGCGAGGCCGTCGAACTACTTTCCGAGGAGATGGAGCAATCGCGCACGTGGTCGTATTGACGTTCAGCCGCTCGATGATTGGCCAATCACCATATGCGAGCGGCCAAACGGCAAAATCGGCAAGTCTTCGCCAACTTCGCGCTGCCAACGTCTTCGCAAACAGTCTCTGATCATGTCCTTGGGGGACATGATTCGATGAATCGCACATGGGGCGATTGTTGTTTTTCCTGGCACTTCTGACCACGGCGGGATGCCGCAGCGCGGGTTTGCCGGGCGATCCGTTGTTCGCCGATCGCAAGGTTGTGGAATCGAAGACGGTCGCCGGGGCGGTGGCGGCGACGCCCTTCACCGAGCCATCGCCGCCGCCGTTGACGTTCTTTTCCTCGCGCCGAATGCCCTAGAGACCAAGAAACCCAGGGGTGAGCGCAGCGAATCCCTGGGATGGAATGCTCCACATTCACTTCTTCAACTTCTTCTGCACCGCGTCGCGAATCGGGTCGTGGTGCTTGGACAGATAGTAAAACGAATGCGTCGCGCTCTTCTCCGCCAGACAGAACTGGAACTCGATGCGATAGCCGCCGCGCGGCCATTCGGGACCGTTGAGGGCGAAAGCGTGGAGCGTTCCGCTTACCGTTTCGCCCGGCTTGAGGATGACCGACTTGAGCGACTTCACGTCGCCGGTGGAGCCGGGGACTGGATAGGGCTTGTCTTGGCAGCGGATGACGATGGACTCCTCCCAGCGGATGGACTTGCCGTCGGTGAGCAAGGCGGGAACTTCGATTTCGAGATCGCTTTCGTTTTTGACGATCATCTTGTATTCACCGTCGCCGTCGGGATTGCCATACTTGAGTTTGACGGCGGGCGGGGCTGGTTCGACGCTGAATCGCACCGCGTCGCCAGCGGGCAGGACGGGCCGGCCGGTCACCGAGCAGGCGATCCCTTTGGGTTGCCCCGGCTTGCCGACGCTCGCCCACGGAGAGACGAGATTGCCCTGTTTGAGGGTCCAGCCCAGCGGGAATGATGTCGCCAGTTTCGCCTGCTCGACATTCTCCCCAGCGACTTGTTCGACGCTCTGAAGTATCCAGCTATTCTGCACGAACTTCAGCGCAACCACGCACTCCGCGTCGGGCTGTGGAAACTTCGGCTCAGCGTCCTGGCGCACGGAGTAATTCGCGACGAACGCCTTGTCGAGCTTGGCCGACCCGCGCAGCACCTTCTCCGGCGTGATCGTCATGCGGTAGGTTCGCAGCGGCGGATTGGACAGGCCGACCGGACCGGCAATGACCTGCGTCAGCTTGCCCAATAGCAGCACCTCGGCGCCGGCCCATTTCTTGATCGATTCCTCCTTGACCTTGCCGAAGTCCGGAGGCTCCGGTGGCCGTATCGGCTTGGCCACGAGCGCGCCGAGTCCAATCAGCACTGCCACTACAACGAGAACGATGCGATGCGACATGTGCGAGTCTCCTTGGGCGAGAATGTTTGCATGTTTCGTCTAGCGCTCACCGGACGCCGCGCGAGCGCCAAACGAAGTATCCGATTACCTTTCCTGCCAGCGCTGCCACGCCAATCCCGGCACGTCGACGCGAAACGACACCAGCCGTTGCTTAGTCACTTCTGTCACATACACCGTCTTTCCGTCGGCGCCGCCGAAGCAGAGGTTGCTCGGTTGTTTGCCGAGCACGTCGATCTCGCGCAAGATTTCGCCCTTGGGCGACAGGACAGCGACGGTTCCTTTGCCGTAGCGGGTGATGTAGAGGTTGCCCGCGTTGTCGCAGCGCATGCCGTCGAAGCCGTGATCGTCGAACTTTTTGAGTAAGCGTTTTTCGCCGAGCGAGCCGTTGTCGTTGATGGGAAAGGCCCAGACGTTGCGTTGGACGCTTTCGTTGACATAAAGCGTTCTGCCGTCGGGGCTGACTTCGATGCCGTTGGTCGTGCCCATGTTCTCGGCAACGATGTGCGTTTTGCCTTGGCGGTCGATGCGCCAGACTTGGCCTGTGCCTTTGGTCCAGTTCGGGTCGCTGGCATAGAGCGTGCCGTCGGGGGCGATGGCGAGATCGTTGGGCTGGTTCATCTTGGGATTATAGGCGAAGACGGACATCTTTTTGGTCTTGAGGACGATCTTCCAGACTTTGTGCTCAACGTAGTCGGCGACATACATGTAGCCCTTCTTGTCGAAGACAATTCCGTTGCCCGTGCTTTTGCCTGGCAGGGTGACGAAGATCGTCGTCTTGCCATCGGGCGTCGTTTTGCCGATGGTCTGCTCCTTGCCGAAGTTGACGGCATAGATGTTTCCGTCGGCATCGCAGTTGGGCCCCTCGATGCCGGGGGTGAAGCTCTTTTCTTCGGTGAACGGCTTGGCGACAAAGAGCTTTTCGTCGCCGCTGGGTGGAAAAATCACAATGGCGAGTGTAAATGCACAAGCGAACATGGCAACTCCCGAACGTGGTTTGTTTTCATCACGCCGATATTCATAACATATTCAACCGGAAGCCCAGGGATGAGCGCGGCGAATCCCTGGCTTGGAATCTCGTTCCACGAGGATGCCGCCTTTAGGCTCTGAATCCATCCATGCCACAACGTTTTCAGGTCGTCGTTACCGATACGCTCCCCGAGATTGGCTCGGAGTGCAGGATTCTCGATGATGTCGCCGACGTGCGGCTGCTGCAAACGTACGACGAAGCCGATGTCGCCCGGCTCGGCTCGGACGCCGACGTGTTGCTTGTCTACCACACGATCAAGATCACCGAAAAAACGATCGCCACGCTGCACAAGTGCAAGGGGATCATCCGCTGTGGCGTTGGGTATGACAACGTCGACATTCACGCGGCCGGCAGCCGGGGCATCGTCGTCTGCAACGTGCCCGACTATGGCACCGAGGAGGTCGCCGATCACGCGCTCCTGATGCTCCTGGCGATCGTGCGCCGCTTCCTTCCTTCCCAGCAATCGGTATCGGCGGGTAACTGGAACTACACCATCGCCATCGACACGCCGCGTCTGCGAGGCCGCACGCTCGGCATTATCGGTTGCGGCCGCATCGGCACCGCCATGGCGCTTCGCGCCAAAGCGGTCGGCTTGCGCGTCGTCATCTTCGATCCGTACAAACCGGATGGTCTCGAGAAGGCGCTTGGCGTCGAACGGGTTCATCGGCTCGACGACTTGCTCAGGCAATCGCACATCGTCAGCGTTCACTGCCCGCTTACGCCGGAGACAAGGCACATCCTCAACGCCAGGACTTTGTCGCAGTTGCCTCGCGGCGCCTACGTCGTCAATACGGCTCGTGGTCCGTGCGTCGACGCGAACGGTTTGCTCGAAGCGCTCGAATCAGGCCAGGTCGCCTATGCCGCGCTGGATGTCGTTGAGGTCGAACCGCTCAACGATGAGCGGTTGCGCCAACACCCGCGCATCGTCCTGACACCGCACACCGCGTTCTATTCGATTGAAGGCTACCAAGAGATGCGTTCGAAAGGGGCGGAGGAGGCACGCCGAATCGCGCTCGGCGAAAAAGTGCGCAATCCGGTTAATCTGCACGTGCTCAAGGACGCTCGCTGCAACGTGTGATCAGTCTTGCTTGATCTTCAGAGCCTGCAACCGGACGACGTACAGCGTGCCATCGCTATTGCCGATGGCGAGATGCCGGCCATCGGACGAGAATGCCAACGCACGCGGCTCGGCGTTGTGCTTCCATTCGCGCGCTTTGACGCCGGTGGCAACGGTCCAGAGCCGGACGTGCTTGTCTTGCCCCGCGCTGGCGAGCAGCTTGCCGTCCGGCGAGAATGCCAGTGCCTTGACGGCAGGGGGTAATCCCTCGCCCTTGTGCCCCGTGAGGGTACGGATCTTCTCGATACGATCTTTCTCGCAAGTCCAAATCTGAATCGCAGGCGAATCTCCCGCAAACGCGAACGTTGGGTCAACCGGCGAGCTGACTACGACGCGGGCCAGCGCCGGCGCAATGGCGCGGGTCTGAAGTGTCTTGCCCGACACGTCCCAGACACGCAGTGTTTCCTTGCCGAAATGGCTGCCGCCGATGAGATGCTTGGCGTCATAGCTGAACGCCAGCGACCAGACGCCTCGGGCCGCGGTTGACTCCTTCGTGACGACGGCAAAGACCTCCGGAGTTAGATCATCGAGCTTGAACACGCGCAACAACGGTTCAAAACAGCCGCTGGCAAGCATTTTCCCCTTTGGCGCGAACGCCAGCGCGAAGGGTCGATTGAAATGCCCGCTGAGCTTGTGTTGTTGCTTCGGCTTGTCGCCGGTGAGGTCCCAAACGATCGTCTGGGTGTCGGCACAACCGGTTCCGAGTTGCTTCCCGTCGGGACTGAACGAGATGCCGCTCGGACTGGCGTCGAGGGTCGCCAGCGAGTTCGGCGCCTTGCCGCCGAGCTTGTAGATGTCTACCGTGTTGTCCCAGCTCGCCGAGGCCATCAGGTCTCCGTCAAACGAGAATGCCACGTGGGCGACGGCTCGCGTGTGCGATCGCGCCAGGGCGACGAGTTGATCGATGCCGGCCGCCGCGAAATCGCCGTCGTCAATGGCTTTGACGTCGAGCCGATCGATCGGCGCCGGACACGCTGAGAGTGCTTCGATTGCTTTGGCATAGAGCGGAGTGCCGACTTGTTCGCGGGCGAAGGCGACGATTTCGCGGCGCAGCTTGTCGCCTTGAAACTCTTGCTTGACAACGCGCGTTTGCAACTCGCGCAGCCGATTCTTGGCGAAATCATCGCCTGCGCCAGCGTACGATTCGATCAGGATCAGCGTGATAAGGAGAAACGAAGCGCGCGTAGCCATGCAAACCCCGCTGCAGATCGAGCAACAATACTAGCCACCGAGTCATAGAGCACACAGAGAAAAGGCTAAAAAAAGCCGATACCCTTGCCGGCTCACGATTCACAATCTGAGGCTGGGTTTTTCTCTGTGACCTCTTTGACTCTGTGGTTACCTGCCGTTGCTCATTTCTTCTCGTCGTTGGCGACCGCACGGTATTCCGCGATCGCATCGAGCATGAACAGCTTGTATCCGACCGGCACGCGGCCGACCAGGCCGACGAAGCTCATCGTTTTCTTCTTCTCGAGCTCCACGACGATGAGTATGGACAGCGTGTGCTTGTTGCCATCCTTGAGGGTGACTTCGTACTCGTTGGCCGTCTTTTTCTTTTCGTCAGAGGGGGCCCAGCGCAGCGCGGCAAGCTTGTCGAAGTCGACTTTTACCGCCTTCTTGAACATCATGTATGGCATCGTGCGGTATTGCCCGTCGACGAGGAACACCGGCTGAACATCGTGAACAGTATGCTTGTTCTTCTCCTTATCGTCGGCAGTGATGACGGCGGCGGAGCCATTGACTTTGTCGGCCGATTTCGGGTTGGGAAAGGTGACGCGCTGCAGTCCCTTGTCGATGCCGCCTTGAAACTTGACCGTGGCGGAGCCGAGGCCTTCGAGGATCGCGTCACCTTCGATGGTGATCTTGTTGCTGGTGAACTTGGTCGAGCCGACGAGCGTGACATCGCCAGATTCCGCGACGGCGACCGCGGTGACGGTCTTTTTCTCGCGATCATAATCGAGCGTGCGGACACTCGTGAGCGGGATGTAGGTGTAGATGCCATTCTTGTAGGTGGTCGATTTCTCTTCGCGGAATTCGAGGTATTCGGGCCCCGCTTTGCCCTTGGGCGTGCTTTTCTCGCCGGTGAATGCGAGATGCCGCGTGCCCTGCGAGAAGCGCCAGTCGGCCAGCGGGACGCTCTTGCCTCCGGTCGGCGGGATCACCAGAAGGTTGGCATCTTTGGCTGGCTTTTTGTCGGACTTGTCCGGCTCCTTCTTGTCGTTCGATAGGACCGGCGAAAGTGCAATGATGAAAAAACCAGGAATGAGGACAAAGCGAAACATCGGTAGCGTCTCCGGAATGGCGGTATGAAAGCCAACGCTGGCGGGGTCGTCACCTTCATGATAAGCCCGGCCGCATGGTTGTCCACGCGGAACACACCGCATAAGTTGTTTGGCAGGGTCGAATGTCTGAATCGAGGCCGAATAATGCGCTACCTGACAAGTATCTGTATCTTAATCGCGCCCGTCGCGGCGTCGGCACAGGATCGGCAGTTTGATCAGGCCATCGCTCCACTATTGATCGATCGCTGCATCGATTGCCACAGCGGGACCAAGCCGAAAGGGAAGCTCGACCTCACGAAAAAGGCGTCGGCGATGAGTGTTGTCACGCCGAAGAATCTGAAGGAGAGCACATTGTGGCAACGGGTCGAGGCCGGCGAGATGCCGCCGAAGAAGCCGCTCGACGACAAGGAAAAGGCGCTCCTGAAGGCGTGGATCGAAAACGGCGCCAAGTGGGGAAGCGATCCCATCGACCCATTTCGTGTCACGACCTCGAGACGGGCCGGTTACGACTGGTGGGCCCTGCAGCCGATCAAACGGCCCACATTGCCAGGTGTAAAGAACAAGGACTGGGCTCGCAATTCGATCGACCAGTTCATTCTGGCCAGGATGGAAGCCGAGGGCTTATCGCCGTCACGTGAAGAAGAGGCAATGACGCTGAGGCGTCGGCTCTCCTTCGACCTGACCGGCCTGCCGCCGTCGCCCGATGACGCCGTCGATTTCATCAAGGCCTATCACGCCGGCGAAAAGGTGCACGTGGCACTCGTCGACAAACTGCTTTCGAGCCAAGCGTACGGCGAACGCTGGGCGAGGCATTGGCTGGACGTCGTTCGCTTCGGCGAGAGCCACGGATTCGAGCATGACGAACTGCGCAAAAACGCCTGGCCCTACCGCGACTGGGTAATCGACGCGATCAACAAGGATATGCCCTACGACGAATTCGCCCGGCTTCAAATCGCAGGCGACGTGCTGAAGCTTGGCGATCCGGACGCGATCGCCGCTACCGGGTTTCTCGTTGCGGGCGGGTACGATTCCGTCGGCCAGGGGCAACAGAGCGCGGCGATGAAAGCCGTTGTTCGCCAGGACGAACTCGAGGACATTGTTGGCACGATCGGCCAAACATTCCTCGGCTTAACGGTGCAATGTGCCCGCTGCCACGATCACAAGTTCGATCCGGTGCGCATGGAGGAGTATTATCGCCTGACCGCGGCGGTCGCAGGGGTGCGTCACGGCGTGCGCGATGTCGCCACGCCAACGGTCCGTTTAGCATTCGAGAAACGCCATGCGGAGACACGGGCCCAGTTCGAGAAACTTCACAGCGCCCTCGCCGAGTTGGAACGGCCCATCCGCGCCAAGATCCTCGCCGATCATGGGAAGCGACCGAAAGAGCCGATTGCCGTGGCCGATGCGCTGCATCGCTGGGATTTCACCAAGAGCGGCAAGGATCAAATTGCCGGCCTGGAAATCAAGCTGCACAATGGCGCCGCGTTAAAGCCCGGAGGCCTCGACCTCCCCGCCGGCACGAGCTACGCAAGCACGCCGCCGCTAAAAACGCGCATCGGCGCCAAGACGCTCGTGGCCATCGTGAGGTTACGACAACTCAATCAGAAAGGTGGGGCCGCGATTAGCTTGCAGTCCCTCGACGGCGACCGCTTCGACGCCGTCGTGTTCGGCGAACGTCAACCGGGCCGCTGGATGTCCGGCAGCGAGTTCTTTCGCCGTACGAAGGATCTCGACGGCCCGGCGGAGACCGAGGTGGACAAGCCGATTCACATCGCCATCGTCTACCACGCCGACGGCACGATCGCTGCGTTTCGCAACGGTATCGCCTATGGCAAGCCATACAAGGCAAGCGGCTTGCAATCATTCGATGCGGATCAGGCGATGCTGCTGTTCGGATTGCGTCATTCGCCGGCCGGCGGCAGTAAGCACCTCGATGGCACGATCGTCCGCGCCGAGGTGTTTGGCCGAGCGCTTTCCGCGATGGAGATTGCCGCCAGTGCGGGCGCGACTGCTGACTACATCACGGACGACGAAATCGAACGCCGACTCGATGCAGCCACGAAGGCGAAACGCGCGGAACTATTGAAAGGGATCGCTCTGGCCAACGCGGTACTCTCCCAAGGGCCGCCCGCCCAACGCGTTTACGCTGTCGCGCCGCGCGTGCCTGAGCCTACCTATTTGTTGCATCGCGGCAATCCGGCGCAGAAGGGCATGGTGCTCGCGCCCAGCGGCGTTGCGGCGCTCGGTATCAAGCACGATTTCGGCCTGCGGGCTGACGCTTCCGACATGGACAGACGCCGAACGCTCGCCGAATGGATCACCGGACCGAACAACCCGCTCTTCGCTCGCGTCATGGTCAATCGCCTCTGGCATCACCACTTCGGCGCCGGGCTCGTCGATACCCCCAGCGACTTCGGCTTCAACGGCGGCCGACCGTCGCATCCTGAATTGCTCGATTGGCTGGCCGACGAGTTCATCAAGAACGGCTACAGCGTCAAGCACATCCATCGCCTGATCGTCAACTCCGCGACGTATCGGCAATCGTCGCGTCATCGCGTCGACACTGCCAAACACGACGCAAACAATCGTCTCCTTTGGCGCAAGAGCCCGATGCGGCTCGAAGCGGAAGCGTTGCGCGACAGCATCTTGTCGGTCGCCGGGCAACTGAACCTTGCACGCGGCGGACCTGGGTATCAAGACTTCCAGCTCACGATCCGCGGCGCGACGCACTACTACAACCCGATCGATCGCGACGATCCAGCTCTGTTTCGCCGCAGCATCTACCGCACGTGGGCCCGTTCGGGGCGTAATGGTCTGCTCGACGCTCTCGACTGCCCCGATCCGTCGGTTGTAGCGCCGCGCCGCGCGGTGACAACGACACCCTTGCAGGCGCTGTCCATGCTGAACAACGCGTTCGTCCTGCGAATGTCGGATCGTTTTGCCGAGCGTCTAAGGAAGGAAGCGGGCAATGAAATAGGTACGCAGGTCATGCGGGCGTATGAGCTCGCCTACAGCCGTCGCCCCACCGACGAGGATATTGCTCGTGCGCGTCCGGTGATCGAGCGGCACGGCCTGGCGGTTTTTTGCAGAGCGGTGTTCAACAGCAATGAGTTTGTCTACGTGGATTGAGTTCATTTAGCACCCGCGCCACACCCTGCCCTGCCGAATGGGCCTGACGGACGCTACACGAGGGGGGAATGCTCGCATGAATCGCCGCGACTTTCTGAACTGGACTACGCACGGGCTCGGAGGCGCCGCACTTGCCGCCCTACTAGCGCGCGACGGGAAAACCGCTCCGGGCGAAGCGTCCGATCCGCCGCCGCACCATCCGCCCAGTGCACGGCGAGCGATCCACATCTGTTTGTGCGGCGCCCTGAGCCAGGTCGATTCGTTCGATTACAAGCCGGAACTGGCTCGCCTCCACGGCCGATCGCTACAATCGAGCGAACGCCCCGACGTCTTCTTCGGCCAGATCGGACTGCTTCGGCAAAACGACTGGCGCTTTCGCCAGCGCGGCCAGAGCGGGCTGTGGGTCTCCGACCTCTTTCCCGAAATCGCTCAGGTCGCCGACGAGCTGACGGTGATCAACTCGATGGTCGCCGAGACGTCGAACCACACGCCAGCGACGTTCCAAGAAAACACTGGCTTTCGCCTGAATGGCTTCCCTACTCTGGGCGCCTGGCTGTCGTATGGTCTCGGCAGCGAGACTGACAATCTGCCTGCGTTCGTCGTAATTCCCGATACGCGCGGCCAGCCTGCGGGAGGCAGCATCAATTGGACGAACGGCTTTCTCCCCGCACGGCATCAAGGCGTCACCATGCGCAGCCAGGGGACGCCGATCGACGATTTGTTCCCGGCTCGTGAGCAGCCTGCGGATGCGGATCGGGCGACGCGCGATCTCGTCGCCGCTCTGAACCAGCAGCATCAACTGCAGCGTCCTGGCGACGACGCACTCGCTGCGCGTATCCGAAGTTACGAGTTGGCGGCTCGCATGCAGATCGCGGTCCCCGAAGTCGCCGACCTTCGCCAGGAAACGCAAGCCACCCAGTCGCTCTACGGGCTCGATCGTCCGGAGTCCGCCGAGTTCGGCCGCGGTTGCCTGCTCGCTCGGCGCTTGCTCGAACGCGGCGTTCGCTTCGTACAGCTCTTCAGCGGCGGGTCGTTCGGCAATCCGCGCATCAACTGGGACGGGCACGAGAACATGCGTCAGAACCACGGCCAGGAGGCGCCACGCATCGACAAGCCTGTCGCCGGCTTGCTGCGTGATCTACGCCGTCGGGGCATGCTCGACGATACGCTTGTTTTGTTCACTACCGAGTTTGGCCGTACGCCATTTACGCAGTCGGCTGCCAACGTTGTCGGCCTGGGACGTGATCACAACCAGTACGGCTTCAGCGTCTGGCTCGCCGGCGCCGGGCTGAAGCATGGCCTTAAGTATGGCGCCACGGACGAGATAGGATGGAAAGCCGAGGAGAAAGTCGTCAACTGGTACGATTTTCACGCCACGGTACTGCATTTGCTAGGAGTCAACCACGAACGTCTGACCTTTTACCACAACGGCATCCGCCGCCGCTTGACGAACGTGCACGGCGAGGTGCTGCACGAGATTCTTTCGTAGGAAAGGGCGGCAAACGCGAGATTCGCCTTGTATTCAGTCCGTTTTCACGTAAAGTTACACGACGGTCGATCTGCACTTTGCCCCGTCCTCCGAAAGGCGGACGTTTTTTCGCAGCAATCGGATACCCACACACAACATGAACGAAGCTCCCCAACCCGCGCAACCCAGTTTTTTCAAGTCGCTGTATCTTTGGTTTGTTCCGTCGAACGATCAAGAACTGCCGGATGAAAACGATGAGCGCATCGATTGGTATCGCGCGATTCCCTTTATCGGCATGCACCTGGGCTGTTTTTTGGTTTTCTTCGCCGGCTGGAGCTGGCTGGCCGTTTCGGTCGCAGCCTTTCTCTACGCACTCCGTGTTTTCACGCTGACCGGGTTCTATCATCGCTACTTCTCGCACCGCAGTTTCAAGACCTGGCGGATCGTGCAGTTCATTTTCGCCGTCATCGGCTGCTCGTCGGTGCAACGTGGTCCCCTCTGGTGGGCGGCGCATCACCGTCACCATCATGTACATTCGGACGATCCGGAAGACTTGCATTCGCCGCGTGAAAAGGGTATTTTGTACAGCCATTTCGGCTGGTTCTTGAGCCCGAAGGCGCTCAAGACGAACTACAAGATCATCCCCGACTTTGCGAAGTATCCCGAGCTGCGCTTCCTTGATCGCTGGGACCTGCTCGTCCCGATCGCCCTGGCGCTGGCTCTGTTCGGCTTCGGCGAACTCGTGGCCTACGGCGCTCCGGAGTGGGGCGCCGATGGCTTCCAGCTTCTGGTCTGGGGCTTTTTCCTCTCGACCATTGCCGTCTATCACGTGACCTACCTCGTGAACTCCGCGACGCACCTGATCGGCACGCGACGCTATGAAACGAAGGATGATAGCCGTAATAGCCTGATCATCGCCCTGCTCACCTTCGGCGAAGGCTGGCACAACAACCACCACTACTATCCCAATTCAACGCGCCAGGGCTTCTACTGGTGGGAGATCGACATCACGTATTACATCCTGCTGTTCATGCAATTGCTCGGATTGGTGTGGAACATCAAGGAAGTTCCCGACCGGATTCGCGAGCCCAAGCCGAAGGTGGCTGCCGACCCGGCTCCGGTGCCGCCCGAAGCGAAGCCCGCGGCCGTATTGCCGACATAGCCACAGTCCGTGGGGCGCGTTTTCAACGTGCCCGACCGCGGGCGCCGGCACATTGAGAATGTGCCCCACAATCGGCCCCGCGCGATATCATGAGCGCATCCGCCCAATCCCATCCACGGATGCGCTCCCATGACCAATCGACTCATCCACGAATCGAGCCCCTACCTCAAACAGCACGCCCATAATCCCGTCGACTGGCATCCGTGGGGCGATGAAGCCCTCGCCAAGGCCAAGTCGCTTGATCGGCCCATCTTCCTCAGCATCGGCTACTCGGCGTGCCATTGGTGTCACGTCATGGAGCACGAGAGCTTTGAGGATCCCGAAGTCGGCAAGATTCTCAGCGACTATTTCATCAGTATAAAGGTCGATCGCGAGGAGCGTCCCGATCTTGATCAGATTTACATGACCGCCGTTCAGCTTTTGACGCAACATGGCGGGTGGCCGATGTCCGTCTTTCTGACGCCGAAGCTCGAGCCGTTCTACGGCGGCACGTACTTTCCGCCCGTGGATCGCTACGGGATGCCGTCGTTCAAGAAGCTCATAACGGCGCTGGCGAACGCCTGGCAGACGCGGAGAGCGGAGATTGACGCAAATGCCGGCAACATCGCCGCCGCCGTGCGCGACTCGATGCAACTTGCGCCATCGGGATCCCAGGGGTTCGCTGCGCTCTCCCCTGGGCTTCTTCAGAACGCCGGGCGCCTGCTGGACCGCGCGTTCGATCCACGTTTCGGCGGCTTCGGACAGGCGCCCAAATTCCCGCATCCGACGGAGTTGCGCTTGCTCCTGCGCATTGCCCATCGCTTCAACGATGACAATGCCCTCGCCATTGTCCGCACGACGCTCGACCACATGGCCATGGGCGGCATCTACGATCACCTCGGCGGCGGCTTCCATCGCTACTCCACGGATCAGTATTGGCTCGTCCCGCACTTCGAGAAAATGCTCTATGACAACGCCCTGCTCTCGATGACCTACCTCGAAGCGTTCCAGGCCACCAACAACGAAACGTACCGCGAAGTCGCCGAAGAGACGCTGGCCTATGTCATGCGCGAGATGACCAGCCCGCTCGGCGCGTTCTTCAGCACGCAGGATGCCGATAGCGAGGGTATCGAGGGGAAGTTTTTCGTTTGGACGCGCGGCCAGATCGAGCAGTTGCTTGGCCCTGATGACGCCAAGTTGTTTGCAGATGTCTACGATGTCACGCCGCAGGGCAACTGGGAGCATCACAACATCCTGCACCTATCGCGCGGGCTCGATGTCGAAGCGAAGATGTTGTCGATGCCGCTGGGTGATTTGAAGGCGAGGCTCGCGCGGTGCAAGCAGACGCTCTTCGATGCGCGGAGCACGCGAATCTGGCCGGGGCGCGACGAGAAGATTCTGACCTCCTGGAACGCAATGATGATCGCGAGTTTCGCGAAGGCGGCCCAGGTATTGGACAATCCAGAGTACGCCCGCGCCGCCAGCCGCGCCGCCGTGTTTGTGTTGACCAAGATGCGCCGCGACGACCGGCAGCTCTATCGCACCGCCTCGGTTGCTGGCTCGACGGCGACCGCGAAACTTAACGCCTATCTCGAAGATTACGCCTATCTCATCGACGCGCTCGTCACGCTCTATGAAGCGACGTTCGAGTCGCACTGGATCGAATCGGCCCAGTCGCTGGCCCAGGTCATGATCGAGCAATTTTGGGACGATGCCGACGGCGGGTTCTTTTACACCGGCAAGGACCACGAAACGCTTATCGCTCGCAACAAGGATCCGCACGACAATGCCACGCCGTCCGGCAACGCGATGGCGGTGACCGGCTTGTTGCGTCTCGCGAAACTCACCGGCGACGCCGACCTGTTCGACAAAGCCGAGCGGACGCTGCACTTGTTCCGCGGTCTCATGGAGCGCTCTCCGATGGCCGCGGGGCAGATGCTAAGCGCCTTCGATTTCTACATCGGACCGGTGAAAGAGATAGCTGTCGTCGGCTCGGCGACGCAGCCTGAGGTGATCGACGCCTTGAAACTACTGCGCCGGCCATTTCGCCCGCATCAGGTGATCGCATGGAAGTCCGACAGCGACGATGGTCCGTTGCCGCTGTTGAAAGGTCGCCCGGCCCAAGGCGCGGTAACGACGTACATCTGCGAGAACTTCGTGTGCCAGTCGCCGATCGTCAGTGGCGACGCATTGCGAGCGACGCTGCGTGGATGATCGGGACTTCTCGCTGAAGGCAACACGCAAAAAGCCGTTATCCACGAAGGCCACGAAGAAACCCGAAGTAATTGACCATAGAGAGCAAATAGGCGAGTGCCTCACGAGGGCTATCGAGTCAAACCGATTCTCTTCGTGATTCTTCGTGTCCTTGGTGGAGGATACTCTTATCAAGCGGCGTAACTATGCGTCGCGGTGCTCGCGGATTGACGTGACGGGCGTTTCGGATTTCGTGGCCGCCGCTGGCCGAGCGTCCGGCGTGGACGGGGTCGGTTGTGGGGCGCCGACGGTGTCGCGGACTGATTCGAGCTGGGGCGGCACGACCCAGCGGAGTGCTTGCAGCGTCAGAAAAACGCCGAACAGCGGGACCAAGAACCAGAAGAGCCACGGGACCCATGCCGAGAGGATCAACACGATTGCCGACAGCCAAATAAGCGTACAGCCGACGAGCGTCATCGTCCCCTTGAAGGTGGCCTCCTCCGTCGTTTCCTGCAGGTCAAGGGTGCTGCCCCGGCCATGTTCGGCACTGCGGCGCGAGGCGTCGTCGAGCTCCAGGGCGCGAAGCTCGTCGTGCCAGCCGAGCGCCGGCACGGGCATGGTCAGCGAGTCGTCCGCGGGTTGGCCCGGCTGACGCTTGCGCAGCGATTGATCGACAACCGCCTCCTCGAAGCGCTCGACCAACGCCGGCCAGGGATTCATCGCCTCCCACGCTTCGGTCTTGCTCGCGCCGGCCTCGTCCGCATAGTGGAGCGTCGCGGGCCCGGGCCAACCCTCGGCAAAGGACAGCGTCGCTCGGCCGACGGCTGTGACCAGCGAAATTCGCCACAGAGCGTTCGCCTGGTTCGGTACGTAGGTGGCTTGCAGCAATCGCCCGGAGACAAATCGACCCACGACGACCAACGGCTCCCCCGGAGCCACTTCGGCCTGCGACGCCTGCAGGTAGATTTCACCGATCTCGCCGCCGACGTAGCGCAACGCGTCCCAGCCCGGCAGGCTCGGCTTCAGATCGACCTGATTGCTCTCCAGCAGAACATCGTCACGCGACCAGACTTCAAGCTCTACGAGGCGAGGCTCCGCGGCGCGTGCCAACTCCGCCAGTCGAAGAACCCCCGGATGCAGCGTGATGGGCAACGCCGGCAGCAAAACGCGCCCCGTGTCGGCCTGAATCATCGCCGCCTCGTAGGCCACGTCCGGAGACGGATCGGCAGGGTGCACGCAGATGACGTGACATTCGGCTTGAAGCGCGCGGCGCAACTGGGCTGGACGCACCGACGGGTTGCTGGCCACGATCACCACGTCTAGATCGGGATCGGCAAGCACCTCTTCGAGATCACCGATCGGTCGCGGCGTGATGTTATGCCTTTGCAGATATGCAAGCCCGGATACCGGCCCGGAATACAGCCGAATCTCGTGACGGCCCGAAGCCACGAAGGCGCACGCCAACTCCAAGCCGTCCCGATGATCGCCTAACAGTGCGATGCGCATTATTGCGAGCCAATCCAGCGAACCTCCCGCGTTTGCGGGGGAGGTCTACTTCTTTTTCAATCCGAGAAGCATCGTCAAGTCTGCTCCGGGCGGCGGCTGGCTGCGATCGCCACGCAACTCGCCCGGCAACGCCAGCCGATCCAACTGCGGCAACACCGCGCTCGGCGCTCCCACGTCCACGGTAATTGTCTTGAACGTTTTCGGATCGGCCAGCAACAAGGCATCCTGCTCGCCGAGTTGGCCCCAAATCGTCTGCCATTCGAACCGCGTCTGCCTGGCTACCACCGCACGCTCCGACTGGCCGACAAATGCGTGCATGCGCGCGTCGAAGACGTTGTTGCGCCCCTGCCAGGCGAATCGGCCTCGCAATGTCCAGGCATCGATTCCACGCACGAGCGCCGACGTGTCCGCGTCGCTTGAGAAAGGAAACAGAAACGCGTTGCTATTGGCATGGACCAGAACGGAACCTGGAACGGACGGTTCCAAGCCGGTTCGTAGCGCCACGAAGGTATTCTTGGCCGCCAGTGTGTTGTGATCGAGAACGTGTACCAGGGGCGCCGTGAGGCTGCGTACGTCGAATTGAATGCCGTCGGTTAGCGCCAAGAAAATGTTGTTCCGCGCTCTAAGCTGCGCGTGGTTCTGAACGTCGATCAGGAGCTTGGCGGCGATCATGACATTGTCGCGAAGCAACAGTGTTGTTGGACCGGCCGATTGACCGGAAATCGTCACCAGGCTCGAAAATCCGTCGTTGGCCTTCACGTGAGGTCCTTGCAGCGTGCAGCGCGTCAACGTCAGATTCGCGTCCTCGGCACGAATCAGCGCCGGAACCAAAGTTCCGGCGCTGAGCCGCATGCGCGCGCCGATGATCTCCAGATTCCCGCCGACGATTTCAACCAGCGGCACACGCTTCAACGCGGCCTCGGCATTGGGCTCAAGCGTAATTGGATCCTTCAGGTCGTGCTCGAAATACAAAACGACGTCCCTGCCATCGCCAAAGCGAATCGGACTCGTTGGAGTTGGGCCCCGCCCGGTGATGCGGACGACGATGCGTGGCGCCAACCGGTCCTTCTCGCGGTGCAGCACTCCACTAAGATACGCGCCCAGATCGCCGCCCTTCGAAAGATCGATCCGCTCGCCATGATAAAGATTGTCCTTGGCGAGTGGAATTGCCGGCGGTTCCGGGTCGGCGAAAGGGACGCCAGCCAAGACGCGCTGCTCATAGGTGCGTTGGAGCCACTCCTCGGGCACCGGCGGTAGCCAGCCGACGACCGCCCCAATCGATCCGGCGCCACCGAGCGCAACGTGCGCCACGGGCGCTTCGCCCGGCAAGAACGTCGACGCCGGTTGCTCCTCAAGTCCCGAAGGCGGACTGGCGGGCCAGCGTTCTCCCAGCGCTTGCTCGCCTGCGGGGTTGCCGACTTGAGCTTGCCATCCCGCCAAATCGGTCCCGCCGATGCTCTTGGAATCGGACTTCGCCAGTTGCTTCCAGCCCGCATACACGCAGTTGACGCCACGCCAACGCATCACCGACAATCCGCCATCGACGATCTGCACCATGTCCCCCTGACTGCTCGTGATGTCGTCGCAACTTACGATCGAGTCGAGCATCTTCACGGCGATCGGCGCATCGACGCTCGCTCCTCCCATCGACTGCCAGCGCAGCATGACTTGCCCCGCGATCAGGGACGAACGCATGCAAGACAGGTTAAACGCGTCGAGCGTCTTGCCGCGCAAATCGAATATCGGATGCTGATCTACCACGACGAGCGATTCGTCAAGCAACACCTCGGCAGCGGTCTCGTGCGAGCGAACAAGCGAAGCGTTGGGGCCACGCACGAAGCAGCGCTTGAACCATGTCTGTGCCGCTCGGCCGCCCTCGGTCTTCTGCGTTCGCGTTCGTTGCACCAGAGCGAAGCCGTCCTTCGACTTTCCCGTGAGCGAGAACGTACACTCTCGTGCATAGAAATCGGTTTCGGGCAGATCGAAGATCGCGCCGGGCGAGTTGCTGGTCCATCGAGCGACGAGATCGGCCTTCTCGAGGATCAGTTTTCCCTGCGCCAGCGTGCACAGGGCCGACGGCGTCTTGTCCGGGGCGGCACGGTTCGGCACATCCCAGACGATGAGCGGACGATGCCCATCGCCACCGCGCAAGAGAATCGTTCGCCGCGACAGACTTGGCACGTTGGGCACAAAAATCGGGCCGCTGTCGGCGATTTCGATGACCGTGAACTCGTTTTCCTTGGTAGCCCCAAACGCCTCGCCAAGCGTGCGAAATGCTTGCGGCCCCGGCGTCATCAATCGGCTCACGCGCAACACCGGCGCCGACTGCGGCGATTCTGGGAACGCACCGAACGGTCCACGAATCTCGCGCACCAGCCCAGCCACGTCCAGGTTGCCCGGCGGTGGGGCGATGACCGGCAACTCCGGCAGACGCACCGTCATTTTCGCCGCCGAGGTGTCGATTTTCTTCGGCTCCGGCGGCGTCTTGATCGGAAGATTCTGCTTGGCTGCGATCGGCGGCGGCGCGGGGCGATCCATTTCCTTCGGCGGCGGCGGATTCCCAGTGCCCATCGCAATTGCCAGGATCAACACCAACGCCAGCACCCCCACCGACGCTCCCGCGACAATCATCCACGGCGGCGTCGGCTTGTCGTCCTCCTTCTTTTTCGGACCCGCCAGCGCGGGCCAATGCTCCTGGGACTCGTTCTCCGGCGCCGCGTCGGGCGCTTCGTCCTTCACCTTCGGTTCTTCGCCGTTGCGGCCCGGCGTCCGCTTGCGCAGCCGAGACACTTTAAGCTGTTTCGGCTCTTCAGGCGTTGCTTCAACCTCCGTTTGATCGATCACCTGCGTCGGCTCGCGCTTCTTTGCCGTTCTGCCGGACGGCGTCCCATTTTTCTCCGGCGGCGCGACCTGATCCGGATGCTCCAGATCGCTGAGCAACTCCGACGGCGTCTGATACCGCTCGTCCGGCTTTTTGGCCAGCATGCGATTGATAATGACGACAAACGCCTCAGGCACAATCTTGTTGAACTTCCGCACGTCCGGCGGCAGCGTCCTCATGTGATGAATGATGCGCTCCGGCAGCGTCCCCTTCGCGAACGGCGCCTGCCCGGCCAACATGTGATAGAACGTGCAACCGAGCGAATAGATGTCGCTGCGAATGTCGGCCGATCGGCTGTCGCACGCCTGCTCCGGCGACATGTAATCGACGGTGCCGACTGTTGTCTTGTCTTTGGTGATGCGGAACTCGGCGTCGTTCTCGTGGCGAATCGCCAGGCCGAAGTCGGTGAGCTTGACGATGAGGCGGTTGCCTTTGCGCGTCAGCATCAGGTTGGACGGCTTGATGTCGCGATGGACGATGCCCTGCTCGTGGGCGTGAACGAGCGCCCGCGTCGCCTGGATCATGATCTGGCGAGCTTCCTCCGGATCGAGCTTGCAGTTGCGGGTGATGTAGTCTTGGAGGTCGGTGCCTTCGACGAATTCGAGCGCGATGTAGTACATTCCGTCCGCTTCGCCGACGTCAAAGATCGAGACGATGTTGTCGTGCCGAAGCTGGGCCGCCGCCCTGGCTTCACGCTGAAAGCGAATGAGCGTCGTTTGCTGGTCGGCCAGGTCGGGGGGTAGAATCTTGAGCGCGACGAGGCGATCGAGATCGACATCGCGCGCCTTGTAGATGACCCCCATCCCGCCGGTGGCGATATGATCGAGGATCTCATACCTGCCGATTCGCTCGGTTCGCTGCGGGGCCGATTTGTGGTTCGTTTCCTCAGTCATGGCGAACCGAAAGCAAGGGTGCGGGTAAGCGATGCACGATTACCTTTATCTTACCCGCTAAGTCGGCATTCTGTCAACGCATCAGCATGAACGAGTCGGCGAGCCGTGCCAAGCCACCGGCCGGTTTGTTGTTTTGTAATCGCTGTTCCGAATACGCAGTGCGCCGCTTCCGGGTTCATGCCTCGCACGGGGCCGGGCAAGCAGATGCTCAACTCGACGTGAGCACGTGGTCCGGCAATTCTTCGTTGAATTCGCAATGTGCTGCGTGGGCCGAGGAGCAGACGCGTACGATGTCACTTTCTGACGGTCGGACGTCGGCGAGAAAGAATCGCACCAACCGACGGGGTGAATCTTCACTGCCGCGGCACATTGAAAAGACGCCACGCCATGCGACGAGTACTGTCTGCAGCAATCTGTTGGCCGTTGACTTTCTGGCGCCCACTGCGCGATTATCGTTGGAAGATGGGCAGATAGTGCGCCGGCACCGAGAGGATGATGACCGCAATGCTGGTTTGGTAAACGGGCCCGACTTCCCGGTGGCGCGTCGTGGACCAGCTGCCGTCTTGTTGCTGGATGCCGGAGGCGACGAAGTACTTTACAAGTCGGCCGTACCACTCCTCCCAGTCCTTGCCGCCGACCTGGTGCATTGCGTGGGCGGCGTAGTAATGGCCGTAGTAGAAGTGAATCGGCGACTCAAAGTGGCGGTGCAGGTAGTCGACGGGGTTCGGCTTCTTCTCATCGCGCATTTTCTTGAGGCGGTCGTCGTTGTATTCACCCGCGAGATAGAGAACGCAGACGCCGGCGGCGGTGCGAGCGAAGCCGGGCGTGCTGCCAGGCATATAGGCGAAGCCACCTGCCTGCGGTCGATAACACGAATTGATATAAGCAAGCGCCTTTTTCATTGTGGTGTCGGGCACGTGCAGACCGGAGTTCTTGGCGGCGCGCAGGGCCATCACTTGCATAATGGTTACCGAGATGTCGGCGCCTGTCGGGTGGGGTTCATAGCGCCAGCCCCCGTTGGGCGCCTGCGAACGAACGATGAGATCGGTCGCTTTCTTGACGACGGGCTTGAGCGCGTCGTCGCCGGTTTGGCCATAGAGTTCGGCAAGGGCCAGCGTCGCCATCGCGTGGCAATACATGTTGCCCCCGCGAGCGCCGACCAGATAGCCATCGATCTCGCGCTGGGCAGCGACCAGGAATCGGCCGGCCTTGGCGACTTCGGGGCCATACGTCCCTTGGCCCGGCAGGTGTCCCTGTGACATGAAGGCGAGCATGGCGTAAGCCGTGATGGCCGTATTGTGGGCGTAGGCGCCGTCGGAAAATGATCCGTCGGGATTCTGCCGATTCTTGAGCCAAGCGAGAGCCTTGGCCGTGGCCTTCTTGGTGGCCTCATCCATTTCGACTTTTTTTTCCTTCTCCTGGGCGGCCACACCGGCGGAGGTGATGGTGAAAACGATCGACAGGATGAGAAAGCGCATAGGAAGCCACTCGGGAAAATGTTTAGCCCCGCCTCGAAGAGGCGGGCGGTCGTTGCGTTACTTCCGCCCACCTCTACGAGGCGGGGCTAAACAAGGCTAATCGGTGAGAACTTACTTGGGCATCGGCGGGGCAGCCGGCGCGGTGCCGGAGGCGGGACGGCCGCGCGCGATGTTGATGTAGTACTGCTGAATCATCTGGGCGTACTCCGGAGGCAAGTTGCCGCTCATCGCCGCCCGGATGATTTCGCGCTGGCGCGGCGGCAGGTGGAGGAAGCTACCGTCGCCGGTGACGTCGTTGAGCTGCGACTTCTTGTTGCTGACATTGCCGTCGGCCTGGCGGTTGCCTTCGCCCTTGGCAGTGTTCATCTCATTGCCCTTGCCCTGCTTGTCGCTCTTGCCCTGGCCCTGGCCTTGTCCTTGAGCTTGGCCTTGACCTTGGCCCATGCCTTGACCCTCGCCCATGCCTTGACCCTCGCCCATGCCCTGGCCTTCACCCATGCCCTTGCCCATGCCTTTGTCACCTTGGCCCATGCCCTTGTCGCCCTGGCCCATGCCGGGGTCTGCCTTTGCGGACTGCTGGCCCGGTTGCTGACCGAGAGCGTTTTCGAGGGCTTGCAGCGCCTGGCCTAGTTGATCGGCAGCCTGCTGCTGAGCCTGACCGGCTTGTCCTGGCTGGCCTTGCTGCAGATTCTGCTGGGCCTGCTGCAGTTGTTGCTGAGCTTGCTGCAACTGCGGCTGCACGGCTTGCGGCGCCTGCGCTTGGGCTTGCGCGAGAGCGGCCTGGGCGGCTTGCGTCGCTTCCTGCGATTGGCCGAGCGCTTTGGTCGCGTCCATCAATTGCTTTTGTTGCTGAGCAAGTTGACCAGGCTGAGGCTGGCCTTGACCTTTGCCTTGTCCCTGACCTTGGCCCATGCCCTTGTCGCCTTGCCCCATACCCTTGTCGCCCTTTTGGCCGGCCATCGGATCGCCCTTGGCTTGCGCCATGGGCTGGCCGCCCATTGGGTCGCCCTTCGCCGCCATCGGGTCGCCCTTCGGTTGATCGGCGCCGGGCTTGGCCTGCGCCATCGGCTGACCACCCATCGGATCGGCCTTGGCTTGCGCAGCCTTGGCTTCGCCCGCCTTAGCCTCACCGGCCTTGGGCTGATCGCCCTTGGCCATCGGCTGGCCACCTTGCTTGGGCTGATCGGGCTTGGCCTGAGCCATCGGCTTGTCGCCGCCGGCCATCGGGCCCTTCGGTTGATCCCCCTTGGCCTGGGCCATCGGCTGATCGCCCTTCATCGGCGCTTGCTGCGGCTTGGCCTGGCCCATCGGCTGGTCGCCCTTGGCCATCGGCTCGTTACCTTTGGCTTCGCCCGGTTGGGCCATGTTCTCTTTGGCCTGCGCCGGCATGTCCCCCTTCTTGGCTTCGCCAGCCGGCTTGGCATCGCCCGGCTTCGCGGCCATCGGATCGCCCTTCATGGGGTCACCCTTCATCGGGTCGCCCTTCGCTGCCATCGGATCGCCCTTCATGGGGTCACCCTTCATTGGATCGCCCTTCGCTGCCATCGGGTCGCCCTTCATCGGGTCGCCCTGAGGCATCGGATTGTTCTTGGCGGCTTCTTGCAACTGCTTCAGCGCGTTCGCCTGCTTCTCGAGCGCCTTTTGAATGTCGCCGGCCTTGATCGCTTCAGCCGCCTTCTGGGCTTCCTTGGCGGCTTCGGGGAGCTTGGCGGCTTCGGCTTGCTTGGCGATCTCGGCTTGTTGCTTGGCGAGGTCCGCCTTGGCATCCGGCCCCATCGGCTGATTCGGATTCATCGGGTCGGCTTTTGCCAGCATCGGGTCGGCCTTGGCGGTGTCGGCGGCTTGCTTGGCGGCGTCGGCAGCTTTCTGGGCCTCCTTGATTGCTTCGGCGATTTGCTTGGCAGCCGCGGCCGGATCAGTGTTCTTCTGCATGGCGATCTCGTCGGCGGCTTGCTTGCCCTTGAGATCGGCGATGGCGTTTTTCAGTTCCTTCGCGGCATCGTCGAGCTTTTGAGCGGCTTGCTTCGCTTGATCGGCGCCCGGCTTGGCATCGTTCTTGTCCAGCGCGTTCTTGGCCGCCTCCATGTTCTTGGTGCTTTCGCCGATCTTCTCGGCCGCCTTAGGAGCGGCGCTGTTGACTTCCTTGGCGATCTCATTCGCTTTCGGCGTCAATCCGGCTTGCTCCTTGGCCAACTCTTTATTGGCCATGGGATCGGCCTTGGCCTGCTGGGCGTTCTTGGCCGCGTCATTGGCGATGTTCTTTTCTTGTTTGGACAAATCGCCGAGCTTCTTTTCCGCGTCTTCGAGCTTGGCGATGTCGGCCATGCGTTTTTCGATTTCGGCAGCCTTTTCGACCAGCTCATTGCGAGCTTGCTTCAGGTTTTCCAGAGCCATGTCTTGCTTGGCCACGGCTTCCGGGGACTTTTTGTTGTCGAGATTCTTGGCGGCTTGCTTCATGGCGTCGGTCGCTTTGGCCAGGGCGTTCTCGACTTTCTCTTTGTTGGGCAGCGCCGCGTTCTTGACATCCTCGGTCTTGTTGGCGAGTTGCTTCTGCGTGTCGGCAAGCTCGGGCAGCTTGAGGTTCTGCTTGTCGCCGACGGTGGCCTTGGTGTCGTCGCGATTCTTCGTTTGTTCTTGAATGATGTTGTCGAGCTTGTCGATGGCGTTCTTGACGGCGGCGAGCGGATCGACCTTGGCCTTCTCGGCGGCAGCGATCATCTTGTCGAGTTCGGCCTTGGCAGCCTTCAACTCGTCGGTCGCCTTGCCTAGAGGGTCGACCGCCTTGATCGTTTCGTTCTTGACGATGTTTTCCTTGGCCGCCTTCATTACTTGCTCAGCGGATTCCAACTTCTTGGCCGCCTGATCGGCGATCGGTTTGACGAGACTGGCGGTATCCTTGGTGTCGAAGGCGATCTGCGCTTGCTTCTCGGCGAGCTTGGCGTTCTTCTCGGCATTGGTGGCGTCCGCGCTGGCTTTCTCGAGGGCGGCCTTCGCTTCGGCGGTTTTCACCTGCGCTGGTGTCAACTTCGGCAATTGTTCCAGGCCTGGAATGACGAGCTTGTTCGGGTCCTTGGGCTGTTCATTGGCCGCTTTGTCCTTCTCCTTCTTCTCGGCGATCTTACGATCTTCTTCTTGCTTGGCGATCTCCTGTTTGAGATCTTCTTGCTTGACGATCGCTTCTTCGACCTTCTTGCTGGCTTCTCTCAGAACATCAAGAGCGTCGCCGGGGACGCGCAGCACGCGAGCGATCTCGCGCATTTGCTGAGCGCTCTTCCATTGTTTGTCGTTGGCTTCCTGATAGCTTGGGATGCGGAAACGCGGGTCGCCCTTTGTCAGCAGCTTCTGCGACGCGATCCAGATATTGTCGGTCAGCCGGTAGTCAGCGATAAGCTTGTCCATCGCCTTGACTCGCGTCTTTTGCTCCTCGTTCAGCGACAGCTTCTCGCCCTTCTTTTCGCCGTCGACTTTGCCGGCGGCGAGATTGTGCACGTGCTGAATCAGGCGGTTCACGTCGCCGTGCAGCGTCTTCTGCTTGTGGCTCTGATCGACCATCACATCGCCTTGATTGAGCATGCGCTTGAGCAGGATCTGACGCACGGTGGCCGGAAGATCGTCCTTGGCGAGTTCATGAACGTCCTGCAATGGCCGAGTCGAACGGAGGTGAAGCTCCAACTGTTGCTTGGCGTAACGATCGAAATCGTCAGCGGCTTTTTCGAGGCTCTTGACACTGTGGAATCGCATGCTGAGGGCGTGCAACTCATCGAGCACCTTGCGATGCGTCTCTTTGGCACGAGCGTAGGCCTCATCGGACTGCTTCTCGGTCTTGGCCACCGCGGCAGTTTCGAGCTGGCGGATGACTTCTTCCATCTGCTCTTTGCTGAGCGAGGCCAACGCACCGGACATCTCTTGCATCTGCTGCTTCACTTCAACCGATTCGATGCCGTAGAACTGCATCACGCGAAGCATCGTGCTGAGGCGCTTGACGACCTGGTCGGTCTGCGCTTGCACTTGGCGTTGGCGTTCCTGCTGATCGCGGAGGTCGTCGGTTTGCTGAGCGACGGCGCTCGACGCGGTACCGATGGCCAGAACGGCGGCGACAAGCCACGACAATTGGCGGATGGACTTCATGAGTTCCCCCCAAGAAGGTGTGCGAAGGCGGATGGCCTCGCGATATTCGTCAATCCTGAACGACCGATATTAACGGCAGGCTCAGCCTCATTCTAGTCGAGTATACCGGAATTCTGCACGCAGGTCACGGACAAATCGGCGCAAAACGCAAAGTTTTTGCCACTTACGAGCTACGTCCACCCAGGGCCAGTCAAGCGCCAAACGTGAACACATTGCACCAAAACACTTGAACACCAGTACGGGGCCGAAGTTTCGCTCTTTTTTAGTAGGTCAGGCCTTCTAACCTGACTTTTTGCAGATTCCGTCAGGCTAGAAAGCCTGAGCTACTTCGGAGCGAAGACGCCGGATTGTTCCAGTTCCAATCGCTCGATGCGCTTGCCTTCTTCGTGGGCGGCACGCAAGAAAGCATCGAATTCCTCAAAACGCACCATGGTGGCAATTCGCGTCTCGGATTCGGCAAACGGCACGCGCATCCCAGGCGGTCGCGGGCTCTCGGGATCGTTGGCGGCGTACACCCGAACGCAATACTGCAGCTGGTCGCCCGCCTGAAGTTCGATGCCCTTGCCCTTGCTGTCGATTAGCGAGTAGCGTTCGATGATCGGCGTGCCATCCTTGTTCTTGACGATGTTGCCCAAATCATCTTTTTTGTACGTTACCTTCGTTTCCAAAAAATACCGTCCGCCTCCAGTGACGTGGCCCAGCTGATCGGCCAAGGGTGAAGGAGCCGCATAGAACGGAACCTGCTGATCGAACTTGGTGTGCCGAAACACGCCCGTCTTGGCATCGAAAACGGCCACCCAGACAAAGAGCCCGCCTTTGCCCGTACCGACGAGGCGCGAGCGTTCAAGCACGAACTGGGTGGCGTTGAGCACCTTGATCGGAAACGCTCGGTTGGCGCCAGGCAAGCCCACAACGTCGCGCAACACGACGACTTCGTCGGAGACCAGGCCATGCGGTTGAACCGTCGTTACGGTGGCTGATTCGCCGTCCACGCCCTTCACCTCGCTGATGGCGCCGATCGCATAGGGCGTCCTCTCGAGTCTGGGCAAGGGCACGCGCGTCCATTCCGGATCCTTCACCTCTTCCTTCTCGCCGTTTTTCAGTTGCTCGCCGTCTTTTTTCTCGTTCTCCTTTTTTTCGGCTTTATCGCTGTCGTGCTTTTCCTTGAAACGGTACAAAAGTTCCGCGCGGCCGATGCCGTACTGGTGGCTGGCAAAATACGGGACCGGGATGCGGCCTCCAAGAGGAATCGGCGGATCGAGATCGAATCCGCCGGCCGACGTGTCATCGCTGAACGAATGCCGCAACAGCACGACGCTCGGATTCTCCTCCGTCACGAGGCGCAGCTCGCGCGTCTGCGGCGTTTTGTTCGCGAACTGATGCTGGTCTTCCACGATCACGCGGTACGCCTCCTGCCATACGGCGAGGTCGAACGACGCACTCACCGATCGGCGATCGCTTGAGATCGTCATCGGCCGCCTTTCGACGATATTCTCGAAGACATACGGACCGAGCTCGAAGTCAGCGGCCAGAATCTCCAGCCACGCCCCATGAATCTCCACGCCGTCTTGCACTCGCGCCTGCACCCGGACGCTCGATCCGTAGATGCCCTGCACTTCACCCTGCGGCTGCTTGACTTCGTAGCGGCGCTGCTCGATAGGCACTTTCTTGTCGTCCGCCTCCTTCAGGCCGCAGTAGCCAGGCAAGAGCAGATACGCCACGTTTTCCTTGACAATCGGCCGCTCGACGATGTTGACTTCGCTGGCGTATTTGGTTCGACCGTCGCCCAGGCGAGCCGAGTACGTCACCTTGGCGGGCGACTTGCTGATGTCCGCGCCGAAAATGGCGCCCTTGGCGTCGCGGTGGATAAAGCGGATTTCCACGTCGCGAGTCTCCATGCCATCGGCGTCGATTTGCGCGGTGCCGACGGCTTTCTCATCGACCTCGCCCGTCACGCGAAACCGCAGCGGTATCTCCTCGTCGCTCGGCCAATGCTGCGGCGACACGCTGACGATCGTCACCGAATGCGGGATGTCCACGTTCAGCATGAATTGACGAGCGATCAACGCGAAACAAACGCTCGGCCAAATCAGCACGGGGATGGCCAGGAGCACGACCGCCGGCGTCAACACGCCGGCCGCCCAGCCCAGGCGAGCATGATCGGCGAACTGAGCAAAGTTGCCAACCTGGTCCGTGATCTGTTCCGCTTCCTTCGTGACCACGCCCACCAGTTCCCGCGACATGCCCCCAAGGTCCGCGTTCGGCTCATTGAGTTGCACAGCCGAGATGAGCCGATGATCGTACTTGTGGACCTTCTCCTCGACCCACAGCGCGAGCATGGCATCGGGCAGCCAGCGGATTTGCGGCAACGCCAGAAGCAGGACGCCGCCGAGCCCGGCCACGGAAAGTTGAACGAAGAACATGCCGAGACGAACGCCCGTCGGCGTATCGCGGGTGCGGTCGATGAACCAGTCAACGAACGCGCAAATCGCCAACAGGACGAGCGTGATCGTCAGCCAGCAAGCCGCGCCCCAGGCGAGCACGAGGAGCCGTTCGCGGTATCGCAAGCCTGCCAGGTTGTCGGTAATCGAAGCGGGAACCATGGTTCTTCCAGTTTATTAACCACAGAGACACAGAGAGCACAAAGAGAATACAGCGTTGATCGACATAGTCAGGCATTCGCCCATGAATTCTATCTCCGTGCTCTCTGTGCCTCTTTGGTTAATTTTCTTCAACTCAAATCAGAAAACTTTCGTATCACCCATTCCAAGGTAATAACGGCCAGGAACGTGAACAAAGCGAGCATGGCGAGCACGTAGCGGACTTTCGTCACTTCAAGCGGCCGCGGGATCGACTTGACCGTGCGCGACTCCAAGCTGCTCACGAGCTCGCTGATGCTGTGATGGCTAGGCGGCGTACCGGCGCCGCGATCCTCGCGATAGAACTTCCCGCCTGACAATTTCGCCGCGTCGCGCAGCGCCTTCTCGGCCAACCCGGATTGCTCCAGCTCGTGTTTGGGCGGCAGATCGACGCGGAAGGAGAACGTATGCTGCTCCGGATTGCGAATCCGCAGCTCAAAGCGGCCCGCGTCATTGTGCCGTTCCGTCAGCGTGTACTGCCCGATCGGCTCCCCCTTGGCGTTGAGCTTGGCGATCAGCGTGACCAGCCGCTTGGCGTCGCCCTGCTTGGCGTCCATGTACTCCAGTTCCGCTTCGACTTTCAAGTCCTTGCGCGGATTGAAGTCCTTGTCGAGCAGCGTGACATACACAGTGCTTTCGGAGCCGACGAGCGCCTGGGAGCGATTGAGAGCGATCTGCGTCCGCTCGATGCCGCTGCCGGACAGGCTGGGCGAACCGAGCTTGTAGATGAGCTGACCCCAGAAGCGGTCGAAATACTTGTCCTGATGGTTCCAGCGCCAGCGCCAGGTTTCGTCGGTGCCGAGCCAAACGACGCGGCCCTTGCCGAACAGGTGGGTGGCGAGGATCGGCATCGGCTGGGTCGTATTCCCATCGACCGGTACCTGCACGCGCGGATTGACGATGAGCGCCTGTGCGACCGGCTTGAGCTTCTGCACCGGATAGCTCCAATGGAAGCCGACGAGCTTATTTTCCCAAACTTCGGTGCTCTCTGGTGGCGTCTCTCCCATGAATAGCCAATCGGTGCGCTGGCCGGCGTCCGTCAGTGTCGGCTTGTATTCCTCCGTCGCCTTGTCTTGATCGATGCCGAACTTTTCCTTGCGATACTCGATCGGCAGCATCTCGGCGATCGGCGACTTCTCGTCGTAGCTGGCGGGCATGTTCTGCCGACCCGCCATGACGATCATGCCGCCGCCGTTCTCGACAAACGTCTTGATCCACTCCTGCTGATCCTTGTTGAAATACGTCGATGCGACATCGCCCAGGATGATCAGATTGTACTTGGCGGCCAGGAACGCTTCCTTCGTTTCGAAGAACGCGGGAAGATACGGCGGCCCTCCCTTGGCGACCTCGGGCGCTGCGTTGACCAGGATGAAATCGACCTCGCAACGCTTTTTGAAACGATTGGACAACGCCGGCTGCAGGAATTTGAACTCCCAGCGCGGCAGGTTCTCGATGTAGAGGATCTTGATCTTTGAATCATCGATGCGCACGCTGCGCGTCATCGTGCCGTCGTACGTCTTTTCGTGCACGCCGGCCTCGGTTTTGTACTTGATCGTCGCGACAAGGTCGTGCGTCTCTTTCTTGTCCGGATTCTTCGGAACGAGGAAGGTGAACTCTTCGCGCAAATCGTCCCCTTCTTTGACGTCGACCTCTTTCTTGCCGACGGTTTCGCCGCCCAAAGAGAGCGTGATCTCGACTTTGCCTTTTTTCAGCCCTTGCGCTTTCCAGCGAACGGGGACGGTGACCTGATCCTCGGCAAAGAGGGTCCCGGTGGCGCCGCCGACTTCTTTCAACTCCAATAGGCCGCCTTCGGTGCTGCCGACACCATAGATGTGCAGCGGAATGCGGCGCAACCGACACTTCTCCGCCGCCTCTTCCAGCGTGTATTTGCTGGCGTTGTCCTGCCCATCGGTAATCACCACGATCGCCACCGGCGCCTCAGCATCGCCGACCTCGGCGATCTTGATGATCGAATCTGCCAGTGCCGTTCGGCTCTCCGCCGCCTTGAAGCCGCCGAGGATGTTCTCTACGGAGTCCTTTTTGTCGTCTTTCAGCCCGCGGATATCGTGGCCGAAATAGTAGCTCCGCAAGGGGCCCTTCTTTTCCAGGCCTTGGATCAGGTTAAGCTTCTTGTGCCTAAGAATCTTTTCCACCAAATCCAATCGCGAGAGATCGCTCGGCAAATCAGCCGGAATCGCCCCTTCCTCCTGAATCGCCTTGTCGCTCAGTTCCAACCTGCCCAGCGCCAGCGCAACGCGGGCCTTGTCGGCATTGCTCAGCCGGCGATCGCGTTGCTGCATGCTTTGACTGTTGTCGATCAGCAAAAGGACGCCGACCGGATGTTCCGCCTCGAAGTTGGCCACGAGCTTTGGCTGAAACAAAAGCAACAGAACGATGATCAGCAGGATACCCCAACGCAGGCCGATGAGGAACGTCCGCGAGAACCAGCCAAGCGTGCCGCGTTCGAACGCGTAAAACAAGCCGACCATCGCCCAGGCGAACAGCGCGAACAAGATGATCGCGATGATCCAGCCGATGGCTGGATATTGGCTCTCCCAGTGGACAGTGGTCACCCGCGCGTTTTTCTCGGGAGTGATCGCCAGCCAATCAAGAAGGAAATTCATAGGGATCCAATTCCGTTTAGCCGCTCGCCTATCGCGAGCGCGAAACCAGCGCCGCGCGGGCGCTAAACGAACTCACGCTTACCACGATCGCCCGCACCACCAGGCCAAGGCTACTTCCATGACGATCAACACCATCACCAAAAACAGCGGCCAAATCTTCGCTTCGTCTTCGCGCAACTCCGCGGCGTGTGCCGCCGTCTGGGGAGCGCCCGCCTGCAAATGGATCAACTGCACCCCGAGCGCTCGATCAATCTCCGGGTCGGTCAGCGGCGTCAAATCCTCGCTCTCCGTCGGGTCGGGAGTGACAGCGATCGGCTCGCCGACCGTGTTTTTCCCAATCAGGTTGGAGCTGGCCAATAGCCGATAGACGCCTGCCCGCCGCAACTCGGTCGATGGCAATGCAAATCGATTTCCTGAGCGCTCCGGTCGGCCCAGGCGAACAACTTCGGCCGTCTCTATCGCAGTCCCCTTGGGCCAATCCATCGCTCGCGTGCCGGCAAGTGCACGGGTCAGGCTCGTGAGCTTCCCGGCGTCCGATTTTCGAGCATAATGAACCAGCTCCGTTCCAACATAGATGATCCCCTCATTCGCCACTGCATCCGCGTTTTCGACGACGATCTCCGCCGCACTGGCGGTGAGAGCTTCCCGCAGTTTCGTCTGCGATTTGCCCTTGCTCGGATGTACCAGATCATGATTCGAGTCCACGTTCTTTGTTGGCTGCCAACGCACGTTTTGCCCAGCGGTAAACTTGTGGGTCTCGGCGTGAGCATCGATCAGATGATTGATCGAGGTATCGACAAAGAAGAACAACGGAGGCAGTTGATTGATATTCGTCCAATTTGGATCGAGCGTTTTGGGATCGAACCCTTCATCGTGCGCCGCGGTTCCGAAAAAGATCACTTCGCCCTTGCCGATCTTTCGGCTTGCGGCCAGCGCTTTACCCTGATCGAGCCGAACGATGACGTTCGTGAAGGCCGCTGCCGGATCGGTCGTATCTTCCTTCTTCTTGGCCAAGAGCCACGCGGGCGTCGTTTTCTCGTCGACCTCGACATGCTGCCAAACTTCGACCAGATCGAAGCTCTTGTAAAGCAGATCATCTTTGAAGTTCGCATACGCCGGCGGAGCATTGCCGAAGCTCTTGCGGCTAATCAGGAACGGCTCGTCTTTCTTGGCCTTGACGATGGACTTCAAAGCGAGAGGCAGAAGCCCGTGGGCCGTGCCGAGCACGGCGTTGTACGCTTCGGGAACGACGTTGTCGCCGCTGATGACCATCAGGCCGTGTCCGTCGTTGCGGACGAAACTGCCCAGGGCTTTGACGAAATCCGCATGCAAAGGGGTGACGCCTTGCTTCGGTTGCACGGCGCAGTTGACGAGGATGCAGACCTGCTGGTTATTCAACATGGCAGGAGCTGCAAGACGGGCCGGCACGATCCGCGGATTGAACTTGTAAGTCGCTCGATCATCATCGCGCACCGGCTGCAGCGCGTGCATCAAGTAATAACTCGACGCGCGAACCGCGGCGTTCGGCTCGCGCTCGTGCGGATTGCCGTCCACGACAAGGATGTTGATCTGATCGCGGACCAAAACGACCTTATCGAAGCGATTGTCCTCGTCGAGATCGTCATGGCCGACGCGAGCCGTGACGACGTGCAGCCCCGCCTTGTCGAGCTTGCCGGTGAGCGTGACCGAGGTTGTCTTTTTGCCGTCGAGTTTTGACAACGGTTGCTTCTCGAGCGTCCGTTCGTTCCCGTCGATCATGAGCGAAACTTCAAGCTTGTCGACCGGGTCGGCGCCGGAGTTGTAGATGCGGACTGAGAAGTTGACGCGGTCGCCCGGGCGCGGCGTGCCGCCGATCGGCTCGACGCCGACGATGGCGACGTTGCGAATCGCCCGATTGCCGCAGCGGACGAAATGGATCGTGGCCTTGTCGTTTTCCTTGATATCCTTGACAAGCTTTTTGAGTTCTCCGGTGCGCTGTTCGAAGCCAATCTTCTGCATGTCGCTGAAGACGTAGAGTTCCTTGCTGGGCGACCGCCCGCGGGCCAGCGCGAGCTTCGCCTCGGCGACGCCGACGGAGAGATCGGTCCCCAGCTGGGTTTGTTCCACCGCTGCGATGCTTTTGCGCGCGTCCTCCGGCGAGTGCGGGCCGACCAGAGTCTTCGACTTGCCCGCGCATGTGACCACATGAACGGTCGAATGCGCGGGCAACTTATCGATGAGCGCCAGCGCCTGTTCCTTGGCGCGATCGAGCCGCGTCTTCTTGTCGCCGTCGCGGGCGCCCATGCTCATGGACGTGTCAAAAACGAACGTCGCATCGACGGCGTCCCCCGCACCGCGCGGCCGTTCGGAGATGGACGACGGAATCGCGTAGATGAAGAGCAGCCACGCCGCGGCACAAACGCCAAGCCAAACGAACTGACTGACGCCGTAGACGCCGAGGTTTACGTTCGACGATTCGGAGACCTGCCAAAGCGGAGAAAGGACCCAGCTCGCGGCGATGATGCTGATGACGACGGCGCCGACGAACCAAAAACTGCCAAGCACCGTGAGATTGGCGGGCCGAGACAGAGCGATCGCCAGGAACACGAGCACCGCAATGCGCGTGATCATCAGCAGGTATTCTTGAAACTTGAGGCGCCGGCTGGTCTGCTCGACGCTGGTGAGCAGGAACTTCATCGCCGCCCACGGCACGGTCTCATAGCGCGTGCGGAAGAAAAAGTGCAAGAGCACCGGTATCGCCGCGCCGAGCAAGCCGAACAACATGTAGGGCAGCAGAAAACCCATGATAACTCCGCCGTTTACGTTTAGCGCTCGCAGGGCACGATGTAAGCGCAAAACTTAAACGCTATTTAATCCTCGTCTTCAAACGCTTCGCCAGGTACGCCGTTAATGTCTCCGCCAGCGGCTTGCCGGTGTTCATCAAAACATAATCGCAGCGATTCCGTTCGCAACCTTCCTGCAGTTCCTTCAAGTACTTTTCGAGTGCCTGCAAGTAGGTCGGTCTCACAAGTTGCGGGCGAGTCAACACATGCAGCTTTTCCTCCATGCCGTCGAACTTGACCATGCCATTGAACGGAAAATCAATCTCGTCGGGATGGAGAATGTGGAACACAACGACTTCATGCCCGCCGAAGCGCAGGTGCTGCAATCCGCCGAGGATCGACTCCACGTCGTCGAAGCAATCGGAGATCAGGAAGAACAGCCCACGCCGGCGCACTTGCGTAGCGATGTCGTGCAACAGCGGCCCCATCGTGTTCTTCTCGTTCGGCTGCACCGACACCAGCGTGTTCAAGATCGTCTGCACATGCCCCATTTGGCCGCTCGCCGGCAGCCGATCGCGCCATTGCGAATCGAAGATGTCCAGCGCCACGCTATCGCGCTGATGCACGATCAGAAACGCCAGCGCCGCCGTCAACGTCTTGGCGTACTCGAGTTTGTTGGTATCCCCGGCGCCATACAGCATCGACTTGCTGGCGTCGAGCATCAGGTGGGCCGTGAAGTTCGTCTCTTGCTCGTACTGCTTGATCGTATAACGCTCGCTGCGGCCATAGCCCTTCCAGTCGATGTGCCGGATGTCGTCGCCCGGCACATACTCGCGGTGCTGCACGAACTCGACGGAAAACCCACGATACGGGCTCTTGTGATCGCCGACGCGCAAGCCTTCGACAACGGACCGAGCCTTCATGCCGAGCGCTTGCGCCTTGGCGATGACTTCAGGATTGAGATAAGTCGGCATAAGATAGTGACCGTTTTGCCCCGCCTCAAAGAGGCGGGTGAACAGCGCGGATTCGATGACGCCCGCCTCTTCGAGGCGTGGCGAATCTATGCAGCCATATTCTTGGGCACGGCCTTGAGCAGGCGGCGGATGACGTCTTCGGCGCTGATGCCTTCGCTTTGGGCGGCGAAGTTGAGGATCAAGCGATGACGCAGAATCGGGCTGCACACGGCGGCGACGTCGTCGGCCGACACGTGGTGCTTGCCGTTCAGGAGTGCGTGAGCCTTGGCGGCGAGAATCAGATTCATCGAGGCACGCGGGCCGGCGCCCCAGGTCAGCCATTTGTTCACGAAGTCGGCTGCGTCCGGCGTGTTCGGCCGCGACATGCGCGTGATCCGTTTGGCGTAATGGAACACATGATCGGCGACCGGCACGCGGCGCACAATCTGTTGCAGCCGGAGGATGTCGTCACCATGCAGCACCTTCGTGACGGTCGGCTGCACGTCGGACGTGCCCTGCTTCATGATCAACTCTTCCTCGGCATCGGTCGGGTATTCGACATTGATCATGAAGAGAAAGCGGTCGAGCTGGGCTTCGGGGAGCGGATACGTTCCTTCCTGCTCGATCGGGTTCTGCGTGGCGAGAACGAAGAAGGGGCTCTTCATCGGGTAGTCGGTGCCGCCGATCGATGCTTTTCGTTCTTGCATGGCTTCGAGGAGAGCAGCTTGGGTTTTCGGCGGGGTGCGGTTGATTTCGTCGGCGAGAACGATGTTGGCGAAGATCGGGCCGGGCAGGAACTTGAACATGCGCTGCCGAGTGACCGGATCGTCCTGAATGACTTCCGAGCCGGTGATGTCGGTCGGCATCAGGTCGGGAGTGAACTGGATGCGTTTGAACGAGAGGTCGAGCGCCTGCGCTAGCGTGCTGACCATGAGGGTCTTGGCCAGGCCGGGCACGCCGACGAGAAGCGCGTGGCCTCGGCAGAAGATGGCCATCAAGAGTTCGTCGAGAACTTTTTCCTGGCCGATGATGATCTTGCCGATCTCGCTGCGCATCTGCTTGTGCGCGTGGCGCAGGGTTTCGATGGTCTGAAGGTCCGACTCGGGAACGGGGGTAGTCGTGATGCCAGTGCTCATGGGTGTTTCAGCCAAGTTGGAGTAGTAGGATGGTCAGAGGGCCGCCGGGCGGGTGGGATTGGAGTTATAATACGAGAATACGACGGGGTCACAAGGTGTTGCTCGAAAATTTTACCCATTCTCTGTAAATTGCGGCATCTTACGGCACGCCCTGAATGGCAAACCCGCGTCTACGGGGTTCGCGCCTTTCTGAAACTCGTGCGTCTCATGTCCGTCTTGCTGCCCAGCTCGAGCGAACCGAGACATGCCTCGATCGCTTTGGTGAAACCCGTCGGATTCAAGAGTTGCACCGGTCGTTGCACGATGATGGCGATCTGCATTCCCGCCTCCTCGCGCAGGTACACTTCGAAGATCGAGACGTCCTTAGGTTCGCGATGCCCTTGATCGCTGTAGGCGTAGTACTTGAAGGCGATCTTGCTCGGATTGGTTGGATGCGGATAAAACGTGAGCGCTTTGACTTCGCGCGGTTGCGGATCGACCTTGTCGGTGAATTTGATGACGCCTTTGTACTCTTTCGCGTAATAGTCGGCCAAGCCCACCGCAATCCGGCTGCGGAACGTCGCCGGCGTGAACGTTTCGGCGTCTTCCTTGGCGTCTTTGCCGCTCGCCACCCAGGCGGCCGTCACGAATATCGCCGTCGCTCCTTCGCCTCCGCCGGCATAGCGGAACATCGTGAATCGGTCCGGGTAGGGCGTCTTTTCTTTCGGGAGTGCTGAGTACCCTCGAGGCAGGCGAAGATAGGGATCGAAAGGCCAGGCATTCTTTTCCGTATTCGGATCTGCGGGATCCGGCATTCGAGGCAGTTCGATCGGCTCGTCGAGCAACCGGTTGGCTTCGTCGAACTTCTGGACGCGAGCGGCTTGCTGGTCGAGCCGATCCTGATAGTCGGCCAAACCGCAGCCAGTGGCGAACAACACGACCGCAGCGAGGAGGTTGTAACGCGCGTTGACCATGAATCTCGCCATGTACTGCCGCTCGCTGGTTGGTCACCGGCCCCGATTCGACGCCGTTCGGCTCGCTTCGACGCCGCGTGTCGTGGTGAAATACTTGGCCATCATATTGGCCTTCTCCCAAGCGGGTAATGGATCCTGGCCGCGAACGTAGCGCAGGAATTGCTTGGTGACCTGCGCGAAATGAGCCTCATGCCCGACGCGAAACTCCGTGGGGATTGCGATGCGGAAATGCGTGCCCAGGTCGATCACGCTGATCCCCGGATACTCCGGCTGAATCGCTTGCACTCGCAGCTCCACGGCGCGACGAACCAAGCCGTAATCCATCATACGGTTCGGCGTGATAAATAGCTCCGGCTGAAACTTCTCCGCCTGCCCCTGGCGGACTTCGACGCGCGATCGGCTTCCGCGAAAGACCGCGAAGTGCGTGTCGCCGCCGCCAATGCTGGACTCGAAATCCCAGAGCACGTTGAGCCTGACATGGACGCCTTGGATTGAGTAATTCACCAGTGAGTTGCAGTAATAATGCAGGTCCTCGCCATCGAGCGTGTCGTTGAGGTAGCGCGGCAGCGTGGCCTCGCCGGTGATCGCCTGCAAGTCGGCCTTCGACAATACCGTCGGCCAACGCTTGGCGGACATGATGCTGACATCGCGATCGACATCGACCGGCCGATGGGGGTGCAACATCCACTGCACAACCATGGTAGTGGTGAGTGACGAGTGGTGAGTGGCGAGAGAAGAAGTCCAATCTTATTCTCACCACTCGCACTCACCACTCGTCACTCACCACCAAGTCGTGCCCACGTCGCTGAGCGCCTCGCCTTGCTGATGAACGTCGAAGAACCAGGCCGGCTCCTAGTAGTGGCGAGTGACGAGTGGAGAGTGGCGAGAGAGGAAGTCCAATCTTATTCTCGCCACTCTCCACTCGCACTCGCCACTCTCCACCGGACCAGCGTCCGCCACCAGCTTCTTCAAAAAATGAACGCTCTCCATCGAGACGCCCGGATCCTCCGGTGAGCCGGCGATCATCGTGCCGAACGTGGCCTCGTCCTGCACCAGTGCCCGCTGCAAACATGGTAGTGGTGAGTGACGAGTGGTGAGTGGCGAGAGAAGAAGTCCAATCTTATTCTCACCACTCGCACTCACCACTCGTCACTCACACGGCGGCTAGGTCAAGGGCTCGCCGCAGCTTGGGCAGGTCCTCCGGCACGAGAATCCACGGCTTGTCGGCCAGCACGCTCATGCCAGTGGAGAGTGGCGAGTGCGAGTGGAGAGTGGCGAGAATAAGATTGGACTTCCTCTCTCGCCACTCTCCACTCGTCACTCGCCACTACTAGGAGCCGGCCCGCGTGTACTTCTAACTCCCACGTTGTCGGCGAAACACCCGCGCGTGTTGAAACCCGCGATTCGCCCCAGGTGCGCAATGAGGTCGGGTCCGAGCGGCCCAACCACGTGAACGAGGGGCGAGACCTCGTCGACCATCTCCTTCCGCACCAGGGACGCGTGAAAATGCCCTGGATGGAGCGTGATAAAACGAATCGTGTCCATGATTGACCCTGCTAGCATTCGTCAAAAAAAGCGCTTGGCGATGCTACGGGAGGGCGAGGCTCCTGCCGAGCCGGAAGCCGGGCGGGAGCTATTGACAGTCGGGCAGAAAACGTCCATGGCAGAATCGGCCCCGGCCCTCCTTGTGGGGAACCGAGAAACTGGGCACTCTCATTCTATGTGTCATGAAACGGGCAATGCCCTTGCAACGGCGAGTAGCGATTCGGCACGTCCCGTTAGTCGGCCCCACCACCCCATGAGCCGCGAGCCCCAGCGTGTCTCCAACCAGCCGCCTCCGGCGCGTGCGGCACAGTGGCGTATCCAGCTGTTGTGCTGGCGTTGATCAACTCGGACGGAAGAAAAGCCCGTGGCGACGAGCATGCGTTCCAGTGTCGCCGGCGTGAAATGGGTCAGGTGTCTGGGCACGTCGAGCCCGTACCAATTCGGCCCGAACCAGCCCGACGCAAGACTATCGAAGTTCGGCACGGTCACGATCAGCTTTCCGCCGGGAACGAGGACCTGTCGGGCCGCCCGTAGCACTTCCAACGGCTGATGGACATGTTCAAGCGATTGCCACATCGTGATGACGTCAAAGCACGGAGACGTCCAATTCGGATGAGGCAGCGTGCCGACGAATACAGGCACGTCGAATGTACTAGTGGCGGCATTCTCCACCGCGTCCAGGCCGATCGCGTCCCAGCCGAGCGTGCGCATTCGGCGCACAAATCCGCCGGACCCGCAGCCGAAATCGAGCAGGCGACCCTGCCTCGGCGTCGGGAGCGCGGCAAGCACGAGCTCGGTCTGCCAAGTAGCACCTCTCTCATTCTTCTTCTGATGGCAACGATAGTCGGCAGGATAGAACGCGCGAATGCTCGCTGGATCAGGCCGTGGATTCGTGAAACACAGACCGCACGTCCTGCACCGAACCAGGAGAAATCGCATACGAGATGCGTATGCGTCGTCGGCTTCGAGGATCGGCAGCGGCTCGGAAACGCCGCACAAGAGGCAGGGCGTTTCTTCCCAGACGATGGCCGGCGCTGTGACGGGCTCGCACGCATCCATTGCCAATGACATGACGGCCTCCGTGCCGGTGCATCCTTCGCTTACGCTTCAGGCTCTGAGAATCCTTCGCTTACGCTTCAGGCTCTGACGTTACCAGCGCATGAGCGCAGTGCCCCAGGCGAGGCCGGCGCCGAAACCGCTCAGGACTACGAGATCGTTCGGCTTGATGCGGCCTTCCTGCATGGCTTCGTCGAGAACGAGCGGAATGGAACCCGCGGACGTGTTGCCGTAGCGCTCGAGGTTGTTGAACACGCGGTTGCGCGGAATCTTGAGCACGTCGATGGCGGCGTTGACGATGCGGATGTTCGCCTGATGCGGCAGATAAAGACTAACTTGATCGGTGGTCATGCCGGCATGATTGAGCACATCCTGAATCGTGTCGCACATAATAGCGACGGCCCAGCGAAAGACAGCTCGTCCGTCCATGTACATGAAATGCAGGCCCTTCTGCAAAGCTTCGGGCGTCGGCGGCATGCGGCTGCCGCAGGCGGGTCGGCTCAACAGGTCGCCGCCGGAGCCATCGGCCCCCATGCTGTAGCTGAGGATGCCCTGGTCGGGTCGGCCGCGGGTCAGCAGGACCGCGCCCGCGCCATCGCCGAAGAGCGGGTAAGTCTTGATGTCGTCGGGATTGACGATGCGTGAGTTGGCGTCGCCGCCGATAATCAACGCCAGATTGCTGGCCCCGGAGGCGACATACGCCGCCCCGGTGATGAGTGCATACATGAAGCCGGCGCACGCGGCCTGAATATCCATTGCCGGGCACGTCAGTTTGAGCTGGTCCTGCACCAGGCACGCCGTCGACGGGAAGGAGAAGTCAGGCGTGAAGGTAGCGAGCAGGCACAGGTCGATCTCGGCGGGATTGACGCCGGCAGAGTCGATGCAGCGCTTGGCCGCCTCGAAGCAGAGATCGCTGGTGGCCTGGTGGGGCAGTGCATGCCGGCGTTCCAGGATGCCGGTTCGCTTCATGATCCAGTCGGAGTCAAAGCCGAGACGCTGATGCAGATGGTCGTTCGAGATCACCGCGTCCGGGACGTAGCTTCCCGTCGCCAGGATGCGCACGCCGGTCAGACGACGGCAGCGAGGTCGCGGCGATGGGGGACGTTCTTCGCTCATGGTTCCCAAACCAGTATCCGGCGCCGCCAGAATTCAAAAGCGGCGCAAGCGCGGGAAAAAGGCAGTATACGACGTACGGGCAGTCGCGGCCATTCCTCCCGATGCGGACGAACGGTCGGCCAAGTACCAGAGGTCAGAAGTCAGAGATCAGAGATCACAGACGAAAGCTGCACACTTCACCTCACCATCGGATGCACTTTTCTGCCCCCTGACTTCTGAGTTCTGAGTTCTGACTTCTGCCCTGTGCTATTCCGCGACAGCGTCGAGATAAATCGCCATGCCGGCAAGGGCGTATTGAGTGGCGTCGATGCGCAGATTCCCGTCCTGCGGCGACACGTAAAATCCCCCCAACACATAGGGGCGGAAACGGTCGATGAAGTGGTTCGTCTTCTCGGCGGTGTACTGCAATTTCATCAGAAAGCGGGCATTGAGCACCATCGCCCGCTCGTAGTCGCGCAATTTGGCCAGGTCGCCGGCATGTTTGGCCACGCGGCACGCCTCGGCGAGCGCTTCCGTCGGCAGCGCGGACTGAATGTCGGGAGCGACCGCCTCGACTCGCCCATCGCGGTAGCGCGGGAATCCGCCTGCCCATTGGCCGCGCACGGCGTCCAGATCCTCACGGTATTGTAAACCGATCAGCCAGTCGGTCATCGCGAAAACCGCCTCTTTGAACGCCGGATCGTTGGTACGAATAAACGCCTCGGCATAGGCAGGCACATGACTGCACGCGGCGCCGACGTTCTTGCGCGCCGACCATTGGGCCAGGTAGTGTGTGCGGGCCTTGCGGAGCATCTCGAGCTTCCACTCCGCGGGACCGAGGCGCTGGCTGCGAATAATGCCCTGGAGACCCAAGCCGGCGTGATACGCGTCGAATTCGTCGGAGCCGCTCTTGAGCACCGCGCCGTTCGCCGTGATGGCCAGCGAGCCGTCGGGTCGCTGCAACTGGCGCACGTGATTGCACAATTCGTCGGCCATGCGCAACAGGTCTTTCGGGCTCTTGTCGTGCCCATCGAGTTCGTGGACAGCCGAGATGAGCAGGCCGTTGCTGGACAAGCGATTCACAGCTTGAGGCGGGGCAGCACAGAATCGAGCCGACTTGGTCGCGTCGTCCGGATCGATAATCGTTTCGAGATTGAGCAGCGTCAAAAGCACTTGGCGTGCCCGCGCGGTCCCTTCCTGATCGCGGAACACACGTGCCGAACGCGCCAACGCAAACGCGGCGCCGGCCTGGCTGACGAAGTTGTCGCCGTCGAGTTCCACGCGCAGCGCCGGCTGAAATCCGTACACGAATCGGCCCTCCGCCGTCACGGCGCGCTTGAGCCAGTTCGAGCCTAGCTGAGCGCTGAAGCGGATCGGCTCAGAGTCTTCCGAGAGCTTGGGCATACCAGGCGTTTTTGCCCTGTCGGTTTTGCCGATATCGCCAAGCGCCGGGGTTGGAGGTGTTGGCGGCGGTCCAACGGGCACCGTCTGGGCCGAGGTATAGTAGAGGATGCCGAGAACGGCGACGGGAACGATCAGCCAGAGCTTGCGCATCGACGGGCCTCCTGCCGGGCGAGTTTTTGCCGGTTGGGTTATACCCAAAGTCAAAGCGCGGTATCAATTCCGATTTGATGCGACCCGTTAGCCGGACTCGCCAGCGACGGATAATCGCGTCCGTCGCTGGCGCGTCCGGCTAACGAACGTGCTTGCCCGACTTTCTTGATTTCGCCAAGATTCCCAAGTTCAATGCGACAAGCGCCCAGAAAAACATCTTCGTCGCCGACGGTTTGCCAACGGACCGTGCCGGACGGATCGATATGAAAGACGCCATGCAGGAGCCGATCCGAGCGACAACCATACTTCGCAAAAGCCGCTTGCTCAGCGTCGGCCAGCACAAGAAACGGCAATCGCTGAGCGAGAGGCATCGACGCGAGCGCATCGCGCAATTCCGCTGGAGTTTCTGGGCAAACGGCGACAACAGTTGTGTTCGCCTTGGCAAAATCGGCGTGCCTTCGCGCGAACTCGTGAAGTTGCGTCATGCAATGGCTGCAGTATGGGCCACGTGAAAAGACCAATACGAGATCGCGTCCCGCGAAGTCGCTGAGCGTGTGCGTGCGCCCTTGACCGTCAAACAACTTCCAGTCCGGCGCCGCCATCGGGACATTCGGCAACCCCGCTTGCTTCTTCGGCGCCGGCGCCTGGCCGGGCTTCACGATGTCCACAATCATCATCATGCCTTGATCTTCGTGATCGAGATTGTGGCAGTGCAACACGGCGCGGCCGTCGAATCGCTCAAAGCGCATGCGGATCGTCACAGCGTTCTTCGCACCCGGAGGAACGAGAACAGTATCGCGCCAGACGCGCGTGTTGCTTTTGCCTCCCGCGATCACTTCAAACGGATTGACGTGAATATGGAACGGATGCGGGTCCCCTTCGGAGCGAAGCACCCATTGCTCAGCCGTGCCAAGCTCGCAGCGGATGTCCACGCGGTCGGCATCGAACTTCACCCATTTCGGGTCCTTGATGTCCTTGCCCTTGATCATCAACTCGTGGCCTTTGAAAACCAGTTCTCGCTCCACTTTGATTTCGCTGTCCTGCACCCACGGGAGGCGGTATTTGGCCAGCGCCTTGGGGTCGGGCAGCTTCATCGGCGTCTTGGGCCCTTCGATCTTGACGCGTGCCAGATAGACGTTTTTGGTTTGATCGAGCGACCGGTTGTTGTCGATCTGTTCGACGGACGTGGTCAAGAGAAGATACTCGCCCGGCGTCTCCGGGGCCTGCACCAGAAAGTCCGAGCGGTTGCCCGGTTGCAGTATGACGAAACCCTGCTCGTTCATCGTTCCGAGCGGCAAGCCGTCGACGGCAATCTCATGCAGCTTGAGACGGCGGCGCGGGTCGCTGCGATCTTCGATGGCAAGCTTCAGCGTCTGCGTGATGCCGGCAAACACGCAGCGCCACCGCTGCACCTCGCCGGGTTTCATGGTGATGACCGGAGATAACACGCCGTTGATCACGATGCGCGGGAACTGCGTCTTGCCGTCCATGCGAGGGTCGATGGTGTAAGCGTCATGTTCGCGCACGACTGCCTTCTTGTTCTCCGCCAAGGTGCGGCTGTAGGTCAGGTCCTGGAAAACAAGGATCTTCTCGCGGCCGTCTTGCATGGCGGCTTTGATTTCGGGCACATCGTCCAGGCCGCCCGCCGCGCCGGGATCGACGATGAGGGCGCCGGCCAGACCGCTGCACAACTGAAACGCCGCCGACCCGTGCCGATGCGGATGATACCAGAACGTCCCGGCCGGGTGATCCTCGGGAATCTTGAACTCATAAGCAAACGACTGCTGCGGCCCAACCTCGATGAAGACGTCGTCCGCGGGGCGCCGGGGCGAAACTTTCAGTCCGTGCGGATGCAGATTGGTGATGTTGGCGCCGTTGGGCCGATTGTGCCCTTTGCCGAACAGGGCTTCCTTCTCGGCAAGTGGAATCTTGTTGTCGAGCTTGATCTTCAAGGTGTCGCCCGGCCGAACGCGAATGGTGGGCCCGACGATTTTGTTGTTGTAGGAGCGTAACTGCACGATTTGCTTTTCCAACGTGCTCGTTTTTGATTCGATTAAATGATCCGTCATCGCAACGGTCAATTGCGCGTCGACCAGCTTCTTCTTATCGTCGCGCGGCACCGTCGGCGGCGTGTAGAACGCGTTCGTGCTGTTAAGCACTTGCGCCCGCTGGACGATGTCGACCTCGGGACCGCCACCGATTGACTCGGTGACGAGCCATGAGGGGACCCAGGCAAGTCCCAGCGCCAGGAGGATGCCAAGTAATCGCGTTGCGGTCGTCGCGTTCATCATGAATGCTCCTTTTCCCGGTTGCTTGACCGATGTTGTTATTTAGGCGGAAAATTACCTGAAGGGGAGGGCCGAAGAGAAGTAGGGCATTCGGATCGACCAAAAAAACAGCCGCACCCAGAAGGGTGCGGCCACACAATTTTCGATTTCTCGGCGTAGGCCTAGAATCCGCCCTTCAGGCCGCCCGGCCCCGGGAAGACGCCAGGACCGCCGCCGGGGAATGGGCCGAAGCGGCCTCGGCCGAAGAGCATCGACCGCAGCACTTCCTCGTGCTCCGACGTGTCCGCGACATCGCCGACGCGCGCTTCAACCATGACGAGATCGTCATTCATCTCGGCGCGACTGAAGACGTGTCGGAACTTCGTGATATACTGATTCGCCTGCACGTGTCCCTTCAAGAGCGACAGCGTGGCCAGGTCGTCCTTCTTGCCTTCGCGGACGAGATACCCGCGCGGCTGTTCTTTTTGGGACTTGGCGAGGCGATGCTGAATGATCTTTTGGATGGCGATCGAGCGTTGCGGATCGCGCATGTCGGCATGGGTGAAGCCGTCGTCCGGATCGGGAACCTTGTCGGAGTAGGGCCGAGTCCCGCTGAGGATGCCGATGTCGTCTTCTGTGACGCGCTTGGCCCATTCGAGCAAGGTGGCGCGCTGTCCCTTGGCGTTGGGTCGGAGCTGCTGATTCATCTGGAAGCCGAAGTTGAGCTCGTTCGCCCGCTGCAACAAGGCGCCGGTGCTCGGTTGGATTTTCTGCCGCCATTTCTGGTTGGCGTCGGCGAGTTCGCCTGGCCCCATTTGTTGCACGATGTGGTTGAGCGTGGAAACCCAGTTGTACTGGTAGCTCATGTCGCCTTCGAGATCGACCTTGAACGGAGCCTGGACATAGAACAGAGCGTCGGTCGTGTCCTTGACGGAGACTTGCGTAATGCGCGTCGGATAGACGAGCTTTTCGGAGCTGAAGGTGAAGCGCGTCGGGGTGACATCACCGGTGAAGGTGCCGTCTTTGTTGCGCTTCATCTGCAGGGTGTCGATCTTCATGACCGTGAAGACATACTTGCGTTGAACGTAGTAGTTCAGTGTGGCTTCATCGCCGGAGTAGGTGTAGCGATTGTCCTTGAGCCATTTGAAGAGGTCGTCGGATCGGCCGGCGGCGATGATCTTGTAGTCGAGGTTGCCGACCAGGCCGACTTCGAGGACTTCGACGGTGGTTTTTTCTTCTTCGGGCGCGATGGGACCGCCGCCTTTGCCCGCCTTCTCCGCCGCCATGCGCGGGCCGCCGAATCCGCCCGGCGGGAACATCATCGGCATCAACTTCGACTGCGGAAACATGCGCTTCTTCGATTGCGTGTAAACGCCCAGGGCTTTGAAGAAGTCGCGCGGCATCTCATTCAGTTTCGGTTGCGTCGGCGTCGGGATGACCATGCCGAAGTCGGCTGCGTTGCCTTCGAACCGCGGCTGCACCGTAACGGTCTCAATCTTCTGGACGGGATCCCACGTGATGAATGCAATCTGGGACGGTTGCAGCATCTCAGAAGGATTCTTCAGATCGACGATGATTGGGCGGAAATAGCCGCACATCGAGTCCGCCTGGGGCGCGAGCCACCCGGCCGCCAACACCGCCACCACCACGGCGGACAACACCAGCCAAGTACTTCTTCGGCGCATGACAAAAGCCTCAAAGAGGAAGGGGGGCTTGCAAGGCAATGCCTTGATTACTAGACGATTCATGCCACACAAGAGATTGTATCGAATACGCTCGAATCGGTAGAACGATATTCATGCAAGAAAATGCCAGGCGCCATAGGCCAGCGTGGCGACGCCAGCACTGGTCAAGATCAGGATGGAAAAGCATCCCCCGCCGCCGCCGTTGATCATCCGGTCCAGGTCCGAGTCGGACGGTTCCGGTCGGCCCTCGACAATCGCATCCGCAATCAGAATCATCTTGCGCACCAGAACCACCGCCGGATGGCCACGACCAATCAAGTCCGCAAATTTGTCGAGCGTTTCCGTAGCCTCCGCAAGCAGCTCTCGTCTCTTCGGCACCATGCCCTCCATCTCTGACGCGAGCACCGCGTCCTCGGAAAGACGCTTCAACCCATTCAGGCTATTCTTCTCAACCTCGGCACGAGGCTGAGGCATGGCATTCAGCATGGCGGCCAGTTGTTTTACGCGATGGCTCATCAACGTTCCTTTCAACGAAGTAAGAACACGACTCCCGCGCAACGAGGCTTGGGTCGCGCATCCACGGAAACGGTATCACGGATTATTTGGAAATACGCCTGTGCGTTCAAGAACAAAATTGAGTCGGTCGACTCGGGGCTCCAATTCGCTAGCTCGCCGCGCGAAACACGACGCGAAATGTTGTACCTGCGTTCTCGACACTATCGAAATCGATGGCCCCGGAGTGAGCCTCGACGATGGCCTTGCAGATCGCCAGGCCAAGCCCGTTGCCGCCGGAACTGCGCGCTCGCGCCTTGTCAACGCGGAAGAACCGCTCGAAGATATGCGGACGATCTTTTTCCGGGATGCCTGGTCCCGTGTCGTTCACGGTGAGGACGACCGAGCCCTCGGCCACGCTGATGCGCAAGTGGACCTTGCCGCCCTCGTGATTGTGTTGAATCGCGTTGGTGACCAGGTTGCACGCCAGTTGCATCAAGCTGTCGGCATCGCCCAGAACCGTGGCCGACGCCAACTCGGCTGTCAGCACGATCTGCTTCTCATCGGCGAGCGGCCGCAGTATCGTCAAACATTCGGTGACGATCGCATCCAACTGCAGGGGCCGCATGATCATACCTGGACTGCCCGCGTCGGCGCGGGCCAGCGTAAGAAGCCCCTGGACCAGAGCGCTCATCCGGTTAACCGCGTTCAGACACGTCTCGATCGTTTCCCGATATTCTTCGGGCGAACGCGGCTGGGAAAGTGCGAGATCGGCGTTGGTCCGGAGAATCGCCAGCGGCGTCCGCAACTCGTGCGAAGCGTCGGCCGTGAACTGGCGCTGCCGCTCAAAGGCTTCCTCGATCCGGTCGAACATCGAATTGAGCACGTCGGCAAGGTCGGCCAGCTCGACATCGACGTCGGTCGTATCGATGCGCGTCGACAGATTTTTCTCGTTGATGGCGTCGGCGGCCGCCGACATGGCTTCGATGGGGCGAAAAATGCGCGACGCCAGAACCCAGCCGCCCGCCAAGCCAACGAACAGCACCGCAGAGCCGACGCCGACAATCTGCCAAAGAAATGCGTTCAGATCGGCCAGTTCCTTGGCGACCATGCGCCCGACGACAATGCGCGTGTCACGCGGGCCTCGCATGGACGCTTCGCGATACGGGCCACGCTGCTCGATTTGAACCCGCGAGTCCTCAGCAGCGGGGAATTCCACTCCTTCAGGCAAGAACGTCGCTTTCAGCACGGATCGATCCCCACGCCAGATGGAGAAGTAGAGTCGATCCGGTTCCGCGAGGTCCGGCGGACCTTCGAACTCGCGCGGCAGAACCAGTTCTGCCATGAGCCGTTCGCGATCGCGAAACGGCGGCGGCGGGATCTTCTGATCCGGGTCGAATCGGAACGGCTTGGCTTTCTTGTCAAATTTCGGTCCAAAGCCCTTCTTCTTCTGCGGCGGGAGGGCATCCTTGCTATCAAGCTCGAAATGCGGAAAGCTGCCGAGCTTGGCGTCGAGCACGCGTGCGGCGGCTTCAAGCTGCAAGTCGATTTCTTGCAGCTTGGCCGAGCGCGTTTGAAGATACAAGATGCTGCCGAACCCGCCGACGACAATCAGCATTAGCCCGGTGTACCAGATCTGCAGCCGCCAGCGGAGCGATCGGATCATCGAGAGCCCCCCGAAGGCGACTCGGGTTCGGCCTCGATGATGTACCCTTGGCCGCGGCGCGTGGTGATGAAATCCTTGCCTAGCTTCTTGCGGATGTTGGAAATATGGACTTCGACGAGGTTGGAAAGGCTGTCATCGTTTTCGTCGAAGATATGTTCGTAGATGCGCGTGCGAGTCACTAAAACGCCGCGCTGCAAGGCGAGCAACTCCACGATGGCGAACTCGCGAGCCGTCAACTCCACGGAACGACCGTCCTGCGTGACGGCGCGAGTGCGCAAGTTGACGACGATGTCGCCGATCGTAATCTCCGGCGCCGCCTTCCCGGCGGCTCGCCGAATGAGCGCCTGCAATCGCGCCAGCAACTCCGACAGAGCGAAGGGCTTGATGAGATAATCGTCCGCCCCGAGGTCGAGCCCCTCGACGCGGTCCTTCACGGTGTCGCGAGCGCTCAAGATCAACACGGGCGTTTGCAGTTTGCGGCGAAGGCGTTTCAAGATCTCCCATCCGGTAAGCCCCGGCAGCATCAAGTCAAGCACGATCGCGTCATACGTCCATGTCATCGCCTTGTACAGGCCGTCCTCGCCTTCGCGGGCCTCATCGACGGCATACCCATTCTCGCGAAGCGCACGCGCGATCACGCGCAACAACTCAGCCTCATCTTCAACCACGAGTACGCGCATTGATTTCGACCACGCCCACGAATCTACTCCGCGACATCCACGGATAGCATACCCGATTTCGGCCCCTCGTGTGGATCGCGGCATGCCGGATCGGCGTCCGATGCATGCGGTTCAGGCACGACAATTTTCGCGTGGCATTCACGGCACAGGCCATGCGTCACGGAAAAGTCATCGAGCGACGCCATTTGCCCAAGCACACGGCCGCACCAAGCACACTGGCGGGTCATCGGGATTCTCCTTGCGGGACCGGACGGCAGGATGGAAGAGGTGACCGTCGGATCCATAGATAAATGACCCCAGCCGCCCAGTTCTTTCAAGGAATCCACATACCAACTGAGCTAACGCAACAGCGTCACCGGTTCGACGCTCTGCAAACTGCGCAAGGCGACCAGACCCGAGAGCATCGCCATGGTCATTGTGATGAGGCAAGCGCCGATGAGCAGCCAATAGCGCAACAGGATCTTGGCCCCGATGTATTCACCCAGATAGGCCAGCCCGAAGATGATAGGCAGCGCGACGACGATCCCCGCGATGCCGACCCAGAATGATTGCGACACGACCATCATCATCATGCGCCAGCGCGGAATGCCGAGCGCCCGCAGCACGGCGTATTCCTTCAGCGACGCCGACGTGGCCGAGTGAAGGGTGGTGCTGGTGACGACGGCGCCGACCATCAGGCCCAATAACGCCGCTAGTCCAAGGGCAACGCCGGCTTTCGTCTTGAACAGCCAGTGCAACTGGCTATGCGCGGAGAAGTCTTCGGTGGTGAACGGCGCCAGCTTCTTCGGAAACGCTTTGAGCCGCTCCACGACCTTGGCTGCGTCCGCCTTATTGTGGCATTTCGCCAGGATGAACGTGCATTGGTCGCTCGGCGGCCGCAGGACGCTCCGAGCCGTGTCCAGCGAGCAGAACAGGTAAGGACCAGCGAGACTGCGCAGCCCCGTTACCGTGCCGACGACGCGGACGCGCTTGCCGAGAATCTCTGCCGTGTCACCCACTTTTGTGATGCCGAGGCGACCGAACTCGCCTTCGTCCACGACGACGGAGTTCGGCTCCGACAAGGCAGTGCGGTGTTCTGTCGTCAGTTGCCTGATCGCACCGATCGAATCGGGTCCTAGCCGGGCGCCGATGACCAGGACGAGTTCCATGCCACCCGTCGGCTTCTTCCAATAGGCGAATCCCTCCATGTACGGCTCGGTGCGTTCGACCTCCGGCATTGCAAGATAGGATTGCCAGGCCTCCGGAATCGGGATCCCAAGGTCAACGCTGGGAACGTCCGGATGCCCGACCCAGATATCGGCTCGCGATTCATCGATCGGTATCGACGTAATCGAGAACAGCCCGAGAAGTAGGCCGCATTGCAAAGCGATCAGAAGGCAACTAAACGCAACGGCGAGAACCGCCGGCAAGTAGCGTTGGCGTTCATACCACAGCGTTGACAGTGCGTAATCCATTTACGTCTCCGGGTTTCGATCACGTCAGAGCCTGACGCGTCAGCGAAGAACAGATTCCTTCGCTGACGCGTCAGGCTCTGACGGCGGCGACCACGTGGGCAACTCGGCAAGTCCGCCGCCCAAATAGGTGTGGTGCCAAAGCTGCGTCGCCACGACGCCGACCAGCCCCATCTCGACGACCGTCCGTTGATTACTGCCCGCCCACATCGTCTTGAACGCCTCGCGCCAATGGGCGACGGCAGCCGCATCGAAGTACCCGGTCTTTTTTAGCGATTCCGGGCTCAGGAGTTGATCCACAAAGGTCGGCATCGTCGCCACATGGAACCCATCGAGCGGCGCGCGGAACATCGCCTTGCGCCGCCAGGCGATCGAACTCGGCAAATAGCGGTCGGCCAGGTGGCGCAGAACCAGCTTGTCGCTCATGCCGCGCATCTTCCACCCCGGATGCAATTTGGCCAAGAACGCGAAGACTTCCTCGTCGAGAAACGGATAGCGTGTCTCGACCGAAGAGTTCATCGCCACGCGATCCCCTTTGGACGCCAAGAGCAACCCGGGGAGCATCACGCGAGCGCCTACGTAGAGCGAGCGATTGAGCGGATGCCATTTCTTGGCCCTATCGAGATTGAGCTTCAAGTCGGCGTAGGGCAGATGGTCGCCGAGTTGCTCCCACATGGCGGCGCTGAAGAAGCGAGTCTTCGATGAACCGAACAGGCCATAGATGTTGAGCCAGGCGTTGTCGCCGCCGATGGCGTCCTGGACGCGCTGCACCGCTTCCCAGGCGACCGGCGGCGCGCCGGTGAGACGCAGATAAAGCCTCTTGACGACTCCGCTCAACGGGATTCCGGGGATGATGTCAAACCAGCTGAGGGCACGCTGAATCTTGTACCACGGATAGCCGGCCAGCCATTCGTCGGCGCCTTCGCCGGTGAGCGCGACTTTGTAGCCGGATTGATGCACCTTGCGCGCTAGCATCAATAGAGCGGCACACGACGTGTCGATTACCGGACACTCCGCCGCGCGGATCAGGGCCGGGTACGTGTCGAGCACTTCCTGGCGGCCGCAATCGACGACGATCTCCTTGCAGCCGACGTGACGGGCGACCTCGTTCGCCTCGCTCGACTCGTTGAGCGATTCATCATCCTGCACGGAGATCGTGAATGTCGGAATCGGGTCCTTGCCTTCGCTGCGGCGCTGCGCACATGCGAGGGCGACGACAACGCTGGAATCGACGCCGCCGGACAGATACGACACGACCGGAACATCGGCACGCAGGCGGCGCTCGACGGCTCGCTTCATGATCACGTCGAACTCGTCGATCACCGGCGAACCGGCGTTGCTGAAAAACCGGCTAAAGTCGCGCCACTCCTCCTCGCCTTCGTCGGGAAAGTCGATCTGCCAGTAGATGCGTTCCTGAATCTGTTCGCCGGTTCGTAGGTCAGGCTTTCCAGCCTGACCTGCATCAATCCGCAGATACCTTCCCGGCAGCAGGCAGTTGATACCGGCAAAACAGGTCACCGGGCCGGGGGTCGCAAAGAACGTGAACACATGGTTGATGCCGCGCGGATCGGGCTTCGCCGGCACCAGGCCCGACGCCAGCAGAGCCTTGATCTCCGAGGCGAACAGGAGCAAATCGCCTTGCTGCGTCCAGTAGAGGGGGCAGATGCCGAAACGATCGCGAGCCAAGAGCAAGTGTTGCTTGCGTTCATCCCAGAGAGCGAGGGCGAACTGGCCGCGCAGTTTTTCGAGGAAATCCTCGCCGTGGTCTTCGTAGAGGTGGGGCACAAGCTCCGTGTCGCAGTGCGTGCGGAACTGATGGCCCTTGGACTGAAGCTCCGCCTTGACTTCGGGGTAGTCGAACAATTCGCCGTTGAAGACGACCGAGACAGAGCGATCTTCGTTGTGAAGCGGCTGTTTGCCGTCGTGCAGGCCGACGATGGAGAGCCGGCGATTGGCCATGCCGAGGCCGGGGCGGAAGAAGTAACCGTCATCGTCCGGCCCGCGGTGCGTGATGGCGTCGGCCATGCGGCGTACGAGTTGCGGTTCGATAGGCCGGGGTTCAACCAGATTCACGACGCCCGCAATCCCGCACATGAGGCAGGGGTCCTCCCTATCATCCAAAGTCAAACAGGCGAGCCGAGCCGCGTAAGCGGCCGGGTTGTGTGATCTCACATTATCACCCGGCCGCATACGCGGCTCGGCTCGCCATTTCGATCCGCGCTCATCCAGCTTCGTACAACTGCCGCACTCTGCGGGCCATGAGCCAATCAACCAGACGCGGAAACCAGCGGTTGATGATCAGCATCCAGTATGTGTCCCAGCCGATCCAGGTTTCCGTCGTGCTCTTCTGCAAACTGTAGATAATCCGGGCAGCGACGTCTTCCGCAGGCATGCCGTTGTCGAACTCGATTTTTTCCTTGCCTTCGGAGCGCAGGAAATGCTGCGGAAAATCGCTCTTGGTCAGGCCGGGGATGATCAGCAAGATATCGATTTCGAACCGTGCCAGTTCGCCGCGCAGCGCCTCGGTTAGCCCGCAAAGGGCATACTTGCTTGCCGAGTATTCGCTCCAGGCAGGCAAGGCACGTCGGCCACAGCGGGAGGCGACGTTGACGATTGCCGGTTCGACGCCATCGGTCAGTATTGGAATTGCCTTGCGAATCAGCTCAGCCGGGGCGAAGAAGTTCACCTCCATGATTTGCCGCAGGATCTCTTCCGTCGAGTCGGCGAAATGTGCCCAGCTTGCGATGCCGGCGTTGTTGATCAACACATCGAGGCCGCCGAATTGCGCAACTGTGCGCTCGAACAGGTGAGCGCGATCCTCCTCCTTGGTGACGTCCGTCGGAACGACCAGCACGTTTTCCTTTGGGATCGGCAGTGAATCGGCGAGGGCGTTGAGCTTGTCTTCGGATCGTGCCGCCAGAATGAGCTTGGCGCCCATCGGAGCGAACTGTTGCGCGAGGCATTTGCCGATGCCGCTCGACGCTCCGGTAATCAGGATACGTTTGTCTTGGATGTCCCGAGCCATCGAATCTGCTCCCCAAAAAACCAGAGCCTGTCGACAGCCCATTCTACCAGCGTCCCCAGTTTTCGCAGCCCGCGTCGAACGAATGCCCAACTTCGGATCTAGTTCGACGCCGGTAATGTTTGCACAATCGGCAAATTCCTCAGAGCCTGAAGCGTTAGCGAAGAAGAGTAACTTCGCTAACGCTTCAGGCTCCGACCTTCAATGCACTTCAATTGCGTCAGCGTGCGTATGAACATTCGGCCGCCGGCGATGGCGGGCGTGGCGTTCGTGTCCTCGCCGAGCCGAATACGAGCGACCTGCTCGAATTTCTTGCTCGCGGACAGGACGAACATGCTGCCGTCGCGCGATGGGCAGTACAGATGTTTGCCCGCGATGACGGGGGACGCATAGAAGCTGCCTTCGGTGCGTTCGCGCCAATAGTTCTCGCCGGCCTTCGCGTCGCAGCAACTGACCATGCCGCGGTCGTCCCAGAAGAAGAGCAAGTCGCCGTGTGCGATCGGCGTCGGCACGAGGCCCACGCCGCGATCGACCTTGAACGCCGGCTCGATCTTCGCGGCTTTTCCAAGCTGCGGTCGAACCGCGATCGTCTCGTAGCGCACGCTCAGCCAGCCTGCGCTGCCGAAGACGAGATCGCGATGTACGATCGGCGATGCGATGGCGCCTTCGACGTGTCGTTTGTCGAATACGTCCACCGACCAGTTGAGTTTTCCCGTCTTCAAATTGATCGCGGTGATACCGTCCTCGTAGCTGACCGCGATCAACTCGTGCGATCGGCCCGGCGCCTGATAGATGCACGGCGTGGCGTAGGTATTGCGGCTCTTGCGGGGAGCTCGCCAGCGCAGCTCGCCCGAGTCTGCGTCGATGGCGACGATGCAATCCTTCCCCTCGTGCTCGCAGGCCAGGAAGACCAACCCGTCATGCACGATCGGCGAATTGCCGAACCCGTGCCCGGCGCGATACGGGCCGAGGTTTTGGTGCCAGGCTTCGGTCCCGTTGTGCTTTAGAGCCAAAAGGACCACTTCCTTCGGACCGCCCCAGGCGACATAGATGTGTTTGGCGTCGGCCGCAGGCGTCGCGGAGGCGAGGCTATTGTCCTTGTGCCCCTTGACCGGCTCGGCAGCGAAGTTGCGGTGGAAGGCCATCTTGCCCGTCGCAACCTGAAGCCCAAGCACGCTCAGTTTGCCGTCGGCAGCGGAAGTCACGACGACCAAATCGTCCCAGACGATGGGCGACGAATGGCCGGGGCCAGGCAGCTTTACCTGCCAGCGGTAATCCTTGTCGGTCCAGGTGGTCGGCAGCACCGAGTCGCTGACGCCGCTGCCGTTGGGACCGCGAAAGCGGGGCCAGTGCTGGGCAGGTGCTGTCCCTGCAATTACGAGCGTCATTACGCAGAGAATGAGCCGACCCATGTGCGCCTCACGCGGTGAAGCCGTAATGCGGACGATAGGGCGATCCCTGACGCCAGGTGAACGCCTCGGTGAAGTAGTGCAGCAGGCCCAGATAGCCGACCACGAGAAAGCTCGGGTTGTACGGGACTTCGAATCCGAGCATCGGCGTGACATACCCAACCAGTTGATCGAAGTACATCGTGAAGAAATACGTCAACGCTACCGCAAGCAATGGACACACCCAGAAGACACCCAGGCCGAGTTTTTCCGGCAATAGGTACAGCAAGCTCTGTGGTTCCTCGCCGTGGCGATTCATGTCGTGCGTCACGTAGAAAGTGAATGCCGTGATGTCGTGCACGAGCCGCGGGCCCAGGATGGCGAGGAAGGAATAATCGGCAGCGTAGAACAGGCCGCTCTGCAGCACCATGGCCGCGTTGCCCCAAAGATACAGTCGGCCCAATGTGCCTTCGATCTGAAAGTGGCACATCACCGTCAACACGAACGCCGTTGCCGCGAGCACGCCGAGCACGCCGTGGACCCAGGCTCTCGTCTGCGGCTGCAGGCCGTTCCCCATGTAGACGGCGTAATAGAGGATCGTGCCGAAGACGACGAGCAGCCAGCCCCAGGCTTCGTAGGTCCAGGACGAGATTCTGCACAAACCTTTGCCGATGCCGACCTGTTGCTTGATCACGTGCATAACGGTGGCCGCGCCGACGATGGCGAAGAACACTTCATACGAAAAGTAGAAACTGCCTATGCCGAAGAACGCGAGCACGAACGCGGTGAACAAGACGATCTGCAGCCAGTACCAGCGCACATACTCGGTGTTGGCGGCGAGGATGATGGAGCTGGCGATGATGTGCGGGGTGCCGAACGCGAGCTGGAAGTAAAGGTTGTTTTCAGGGCTGGTCGGCAAGGCGCGAAAGAAGGAATCGGTGAAGAACAGCCCGTCGATTGCCATGGCGAGCAAGCATATCGGCACAATGGCGTAGATGGCGAGCAGAAAGCGAGCCGAGATGGGAATGCGCGGCCCGGACGGTGCATCGGCAGCGCTCGAATCGCGCGACGGCTCCGATTGAACGGCCGCCTCCACCGGAACGTCGCGCGTCGCCTGTTCCATGCCGCCTCCCGTCGTGCCGACCCACGCGGATCGGCAGCGGGCATTTTAGGTGTGACAATGCAATTCGTTTAGCCCCGCCTCGAAGAGGCGGGCGGAATGGACCACGCACCACCAGCGAGTGCAAGCGCTCACTTGCTGGCGCCGCGTGATCGGTCAGCCCTTGCCGGTGCGTCGGCAGCCAGCGGCGCCGCAGGGAGGAAGGCTCAGGTCGCCGCAGCCGCCCGCGTCCTTGACGACGGGCATACCGGGCATCGTCGGCATTTTTTCGACATCTCGGCTGTGGCACTCGGGACACTCGGCGGTTTCGCCGCGATTGACGAGGGCTTCGAAGTTCTTTTCGCAATCGTTGCAGGAATACTGATAAAGAGGCATAGTGGCTCACTTTGAGATTTGGTTGGTCAAGTCCGGCGGCGCTTGTACATCTCCGCCGCTTGCTTCAAGACCTCTTGCTCCTCCGGCGTCAGGCTCTCCTTGCCGCTCTTGGCGATTTTTTCGAGCACGGTGTCGAGCTTCGCCTCCAAATGCTCATCGACAGCGGCGGCCGACGCCGACGTGGCCGTCACCGCGACCGCTTCCTCTTCGTCCTCGGCATCCGGGTTGTAGATCTTCAAACGTGCGCGACCGCGGAAGCCATGCCACCAGGGGAAGCCGGACAGCACGTCGACAATGCTGCCTTGCCATTGGTAGTAAGCCACGGCAAACGCGGCGCCGGCCAGGTGCACCACAACGGCCACGTTGGACTTGAACCCGCCGACAAATACGAACGCGTCCTGCGCTATGTTGAGGATCGCGAAAAACCAGATCGGCATCGGCACCACGCCGAACCAATAGAGGAGCCGGCGCGGGAAATTGAGCGCACATAGAATCAGCATCGTCGTCACGGCGCCCGAGGCGCCCAGGCAGTACCGGGCGTCGGCCCACACCGTGCTCCAGATCAAGAACGCCGCACCGCCCAGGAGCGCCGAGATCAAATAAATGGCAAGGAACTCCCTGCGGCCGTAATGCTCTTCGATGTCGCTGCCGAAGTACCACAAAAACAGCATGTTGAAGACGATGTGAAAGAACCAGAAGTCGCCGCTGATGGCGTGCAGGAAGGCATACGTCAAGAGCCGCCAGATCTGACCGCCACTGACGGCGTCGACGTCGAGAATCAGCCACTCGGTGACGAAGCCGGAGCCGGCGATGCCCACAGCGTTCGGGGGAGCGCTGGCGAGAGCGACGAGTTGCAGAAAGAACATGGCCACGTTCAGGCCGATCAGCCAACGGCAAACGAAGCCTCGCGGCATGATCGAATCGAACATGCTCGGGCCTTCGTTCCGGTAGTAATCGCGATCTTGAATCCCCATCGGACCCTGACCTCGCGAACGGGCCGCCAACTTCCCTTGCTACTCTTTACCATATTCGCCGGCGCGGAGAAAAGTCCAGCTGAAAAAAATGCCTACGGGTTGTCGTCGCCCGGCGAAACGTGCTGCACCGATTCCCAGAGCTCGGCGTATTTTTGCCGAACATATGCATGAAGTTCGTCGCCGAATTCACGCGTTAGTTGCAGCCGCTTGATCAACTCCTGCACGTCCGCGAGATCCTTCAGACGGGCGGGATTGGTCATGCCGGAGGCAAGCTTGAGCGTGACCATTGTCGGGAGATTGACGCAAGGGATGCCGCCCAAATCGACGACGACGTCCTTGGGGTCGGGGAATGTGACCGGTTTAGGTTTGCCGTCCCCCGGATAATCTCCGGTAATGATGAATTCAATCTTCACGCCCAGTTCAGCGTCACGCAGATTCTTGCTTCCCGCAAACGGCGGCACATATCCCAGCCCATCGAGTGCGTTATGAATCGCTTGCAAGCCCGCTTGGGTGACGAGGATGGCGATGTCTTCTGTGAAGCGGCGAACCCCGTGTTGGAAAAGCGCCATGCCGCCCGCAATCGCAAAGGGAACGTGCAGGTCAGTCAACCGCTTGGTGATTTTTCGCAGTGCATCCTGAACGGTGCTCTTGTCCTCAAAGAACTTGCTTCCCTCGTTCAATGCCCACCTCCGATTGGCCGACAGGCGTTGTTCGTAGGCAACGGTTGACATGTCACACCCCTCTGTCGAAAGCGCGGCCGGTTAATTCGGCGACGGAATCTTCTTGCCCTTTTTCGCAAGGACTTGCGCCAGCGCGTCGGCGGACAGACGCGGGTCGTCCAGCAGCAAGCTGATCATCTCCGTACGCACGAGCTCGAAAATGTCATCGCCCGTCCAACCGGCGGTCGCAAGTTGCTTCGTCAGGTGCTCCAGGCACTGATCGCGCAAGCTATCGGTGCGCCGTGAGATCGTCCCCTCGTGCACTTTCAAAAGCTGAGCGACCTCGCGCTGGCTGAGCCGATAGCGGATGCGCAAGCCCAAGAGAAGCAGTTCTTCTTCGTCGATGCCCGAGAGCCAATCACGGGCGGCCTCGGTGAACGCTTCGCGCCAGCGCACCTCGATCTCTCCGCCGGAAGGCATCGGCATCGCCAGATCGTCATCGGGCAGCGCTTGTGCCGGCGGGTGTTTGCGCAGCTGGGAAATGTGCCAGTTCTGAAACACGCGAATCAGCCATGGCACGAGCGGCCGCTGTCCATCGAATCGCGCCATCACCGGCAGCGATCCCTCCGTCTCCGCGATGCAGAGATGGCCCCAGAAGTCGGCGACTGCCGTCTCCTGACGTTCGTCGTCTCGCGGATAGAGCCGGGCAGCCCGCGCTCGCAGCGCATCCATGAGCAAGCAGTCGCTGCGCCCAGCCCGCGATGCAAACAGCACTTCCCAGGCAGAGCGATGGCCTTCCAGACACGACGACGCCAAGAACCAATCGAGCGGATAGAGATGGTCCAGGTACGTTTCCCACGTTATCGGCTGCTCAACCTTCTTTTGATACAACGCGAACGTCCGCTGCAAATGAAACTGACACCGCGTCGGCGGCAATTCGACCGACGGCATCTGCAGCCGGCAGAAATAGTACAAAAGCTCCACGCGCGGGCCAGGATTCACCAGCGTTGCTGCATCGGGCATGCGAGTCCTTCCCATACCAGTTTACTTTTCGCGCTGACACGGCGCCCTGTGAGCGCTCAACGAGAAACGGCCTTCTCACTTCACCGGCACGAACACCAGAATCTCCACGCGGCCCGCGGGCATCTTCTCGGTTTCCGGGACCGGCGTCGGCTGGTTGCCGCAGGCGATTCCCTTTATAGGCCGAGTCGACCACCACCACCAGCCGGTATGATGGACGTTCTTGCTGCGCAGGTATTCGACGGTCGCCTCGCATTGCTTGAGCGTCACTTGATTGGCGAAGTCGGCCGGCTGCGTCGGGGCCGCGAACGCCGCGATGACGATCTCCGAATTCTCGTACTTGTGCTTGTTGAGCCACACCGCCGCCTCGTCGAGTTTCTTTCTTCCGTCGGCCGTCAACACCGACTTGCCAGGCTCGAACAAATCCGTGTCGGCGTACCATGTGCGATAGCGCTTGCAATCGGGGCGAATCAACTCCTTGGCGATGTCGACGACGTAGCTTCGCACGAGCGGCAGCGATTTGATCGCGTCTGCATTTTGACCGACCAAGGCGACCATGCGACGAATATCTTGCAGCGACGCAATCGCCTCCGTCACGACTTTGCCGATCGCCCCTTCGCCGTTACGTGCGTCGCGGATCGCGAGCTTCGTCTGGGCCATCGCTTCGTGAAGCTCCTTGTAAAAGGCATCATCCTTGACGAGCTTGCCGACCGTGCCTTCCCCCTTGTCGATGCTCTCGAGGATGGCGTCCGCACGGGCAATCGTGCTCGTGGCTTTCGCAAGCGCTTTCGACGCGTCCTCCAGCGGGTCCGGGCGCATGTCGGCCCTCAACTCGGCGTAATCGTCGATCGGCTTGCCGCCAGGGGATCCCGGCACGATGCGGACCACCTTGCCGGCGAGCAGGCTGTCGCTGACGATCTGCACTTTGGCATCGTCGCGCACGAGATGGCGATACTTGCCGATAATGCGAAGTTGCAACCTCACCGGCTCACCGGGTTTGTCCGGCGGCATAATCGCCTCGACTTCGCCGGCATCGATACCCTGGACACGCACGCGCGACCCGACCTCGACGCCGCCGACGTCCGGAAAGCCGACCAGCACGCGCAGGCTGCCGCTCGTCCAGCCCGAGCGTTCGTTGAGGATACTGAGCCCGAACGCTGCGAGCGCCAATGTGCCGATGACGAGTAACGCCAGCACAACCGCCTGTATGGCAGTGAGATTTCGCGACACGGCCCACCTCCGGCAAGAATCAATCGCGGGGAATAGTTGCCATTATACCGGAAGAATCGGAGGGAAGCCCAGAGGTGAGGTACTCCGAACCTCTGGGATCGAGTCGGAGGGCTTGCAAAAATTACAACTCTGATTGTAAGAATCGGTAAAATCGCGCGACTGGGAAAACTGGCCTTTCATTTTGCCGCCGGATCGTTTACTTCAGGACGTGACGTAGGTCAGGCCTTCGAGCCTGAACTCGGGAACGAACGTCAGGCAAAAAGCCTGACCTATGAGAAAGGCCAAACCGATGCGCAAGGATGCGTGGCTGATCGTGACGGCGGGGATGATGGCGTGGCTTGGTGTTGTGCCGGGCCGTGCGAGCGGCAACTGACCGCCGGCGGGATGTCCACCGGTCGGTGGAGCATTTTTCGGCCGCCCAGGCCAGACGCCGTTTATGCCGCAGCACTATCCGCAATCGAATCCAGTGCGACAATCGCAGCCGGCGCCGATGTGGACGCCGAATCCCATGAATAACGCGACGATCTCAAAGTTCGTGTTGCCGAGCCCGGAGTCGCTGGGTGTTTCACAGCTAAGCGTGTCCCAACCGGCAGCGGCGCCGACCAGCCCAGTCGATTGGGGCGTCGTCCAGTCGCGCATGGAACGGCTCCGAGTCTTGCGCTACAAAAAGGTAGACGTGTCGGCCCAAATCGTACGCGTGACTATCACCCTGCCGACGAGCGATCCCGCGGTGGGTCAACCCGTGACGGCCGAGGCCCAGACCGAAGCCGCCGCGATCGCCATGGCCCTCGATGCCGCCGAGGCATGGGCGCGACGCAAATGATCTTTCTTCGTTTAGCGTTCGCCGGGCGCTCTGCGAACGCTAAGGCGAACGGCCGCAGTTCAGCTACCGTAGACCTCACGCTCCGCGTGGAGAATTCACCTCGCGGAGCCTGATGCCTACGGTACATCAACGCCTGCCGCTCGCCTAAACGAATGCTGGTTACTTTTCTACTCGCGCAGCCTTGATTGCCTCCAGCGGCAACGGCGGCATGTGCACCGCCGAGACCGACGGCGCGTTGCCCATCTGCACCACGTACTGCGGATAACGGCCATCCCACTGCTTCCAGCGTGCCATCTCTGCCTCTATCATGCGCAACCGAAGGTACGTCTCCGGCTGCTCGGACGCTTTCAGCGCTTCATACGCTTTGGCGTCGGCGACCTTACGAATCGCCTCGGCTTGTCCCTCGGCTTCGCGAATGCGAATTTTGGCGTCGCTTTCGACGCGCAAGAGTTCGACCTCGATCCGACCCTGAACCTCGCGTTTCGACGCCGCTGCCTTGCCGTCGGCCGCCAACAGGAGCGTCTTGTTTTCGATCTCTTGAGCGGCGCGTTTAGCCTCCGCCGCGACCTTGAGCTGCGATGCCCGGGCCGCATCATCGATCGACCGCTGTATGTCGACGTTGTCGAACGTCAATCCGCCGACCATGGCCAGCGTCGTAATCTCGATGCCCTTCTTCTTGAATAACGGCACCACATCCTCGCGCACAGTCTTCATGATGTCGTTCTTCTTCGTCGGTAGTTCGAAGACCACATACTTGCCTGCTTCCTCAGCGATGACCTGATGTATGCGAGCGCGCACCTCAGTGTCCATCATGTCGGCCAGGCTTCGCGATGGATAGCTGTAAAGGAAGACCGACGCCGACTCCTCTGGAATGTGCGCCGTACAGCTCAACCCCATGGTGAAATTGATGCTGTCCTTTGACTCGGCGGCGACCGCTTCGTCCTTGGGCGAGGTGCCGGTCTTGGGCGACTTGGTCCATTCGCGGGTGATGGGACGGCGATCGACCTTGACGAGGCGGACGGTGCCGACCCATTTGCCAGTGCTGGGCAGATAACCCGTCTGCTGCCAACGGTGCGTGATCTGCACGCGTTTGGTGGCAATCTTTTTTTCCTCCAGGAACTTGACGGAGTGAAACGCCGCCTGGTTGCTCGTGTCGCCTTCGAGCGGAATCAGAAACGCCGACTCGCTCGAATCGACTTCGATGAACTCGGGCACATCGTAGGGCTTGATAAACGCGAAGCCCAGAAACGCGATCACCGGAATCAACACGATGGCGACAACCATGGCGATAATCGCATTGGTTGACATGACGGACCTCCTTCGATGCCGCTTGCGACTTCGCGCTCGCGCTGAAACGCCGAGATTCCCGGCGCCGCAGCGCGAGCGCGAAGCCGCAAGCGACTACGTCTCTCGCGTCCACCAGCGCTCGAAGTCGTCCCAGAACATCGCCACACCGACGACGAGCGCCAGCGCGGGCCAAGCGAGCGGCCACCACTGCCGCGTTTGCGATGCGTCATGCATCCTGGCTGGAAGGGCTGCGTCGTTGCTGAATTGCCGCATAGCCAAAGACGTTTCGTCCTGAACGATTTCCGTAGCGTGCCAATGCGATGCAAACAGCGACGCGACCGCCAAAACGGCGAACACGGCCACACGCGTGGTGTGGGTCATGGGTTGCCTCCGAGCGCGCGGAGACGAAAGAACAGGGGCACTTGCAATGAAGAAAGGTGGCCCTTTCAAACCCGCCCGCAGTACAACCGCGGACTTGCCGACGAGGTTAGCTGACGGGCTAGGGCTTGAAAGTGCCCCGGTCTTGCGACCTGCGCCCCATGGACCGCGCGAAGCGATCCGTTTGGGTCCCCCGTACTCGTTCCCTGCGGAACGAGATTAGGCTGCTGATTGCAATCCTACGCAGCGACCGAAGAAAAGTCAAAGCGATTGTCGTAACCAATTGTCCTGTTTGCGGTTAGCGCCCGCGAGTCCGATGCCCTATCTGTGGCCTTCCGCCATCACCTTCGCGCGGTCCATTCCTGGCGTGAGTACTTCTCGACCACAAGCCGCTTGATGAACTCTATCGGCATGTCAATCATCGTCTCGTCGGCAACCCACGCCCGCCGAAGCACCTCCTGCACGACATTAGCCAAGATCGGCACGTTCGTCAGAAAGTCCGCGTGCGAGCGATGCCGCCGATACTCCGGCTGGCGCAGCGGCATTTTCAGGTAGCGCGCAATCGCATTCACGTCGAAGTCAAGCAAGATCGTGCCGTGATGCAACAAGTGTGTACGCTTGCGCTGTTGCGAATTGCCCGAAAACTTGCGGCCCGCATGCGTCAGATCGCTGGTTCCCTCGATCGCAACCGGCGAGACCAACGGCGCGAGTGCCTGGGCGATTTGGCCGAGTATGAAACGATACGACGCGGTCAGGTCGCTCAGAGCCGGATGACGGTCGAAACGCAGGACGAGACTATAGAGCATGCAGCCTGCGCCGAGCAGTACAGTGCCGCCGCCGCTCGAACGGCGAATGATCGGAACACCATCGGCAACGCAAGCGGGCTCGTCGACATCATCGGCGATTCGGCCGCCGGCGCCGAGAACGACCGCCGACGTCGGCCAATGCCAAACGCGCAACACCTCCGGCCCTCCCGCTTCCGCGTCAAGCAGAAGCGCTTCATCAAGGGCCAGGTTCTCCGCTAGCGTTGTCAGCGATGTGTTAGTGAACTTGATCATGTATCGAGCAAGTAGCGATTGAATCCAGCGCGACGCGCTCAGACTACGCCGCGGCGTTCCCGGCCACAAGGTTTTTTTTGAGCTTCTTCAGCGAATTTGTTTTGCGTTGCCGTGCGCGCTCGTGGATAATTCCCCGAAAATCGCTCTGTGATCGGTGATGGACGTTGCAGCTGGAATCGCGCACGGCGGCATTGGATCGCAAGAATTCGCACTTTGCCGTCGGCTGGCGACGCCGTCAACTTTGGGGGATCCGCTTTTGGCCTCATGCTGGAGGCGGATCGATTGGCACTTTTCGTTCTGTTGTGTGCCCTGCGGTAGAGGGAATCCATCGACCAGCTTTCCTTCCCAACTCGCGGTAAGGGCCTTCGGCTCTCACGTTGGGCCAGGCTTCGGCACGGAAAGGATTTCATTGAATGGCAAAGAACATTTACGTCGGCAACCTCGCCTGGGGCGTCACCAGCGATGATCTGCGAGAACTCTTCAGCCAGTTCGGCTCCGTCTTAAAAGCCGAGGTCATCGCGGATCGCGAAACTGGACGCTCGCGCGGCTTCGGCTTCGTCGAGATGGAGCATGACGAGGAAGCCCAGAAGGCCATCGAAGCCCTCAATGGCGCCACGCACAACGATCGCCAGCTGACGGTCAACGTGGCCCGCGAACGCGAAGAGCGCGGACGTGGCGGCGGCGGTCGCCGCGGCGGCTTCGGCGGCTCCGATCGCGGGCGACGCTATTAGACGTTTAGCCGCTCGCTTCTGGCAAGCGCGGCGCATTTTCACCCCTCTCCCGAAGGGAGAGGGGGAACGCAGCGCTCTCGTATCAAACGCTATTTCTTCGGCCGAAACGCCTTCACGACATTCTCGTTCGTCGTCAGGAACGGCCCTTCGATCAAATCGATGCAATACGGTATCGCCGGGAACACTGCGAGCAGACAATCGCGGATGGCGCTGGGCTTGCCGGGAAGATTGACGATCAGCGACTTGCCGCGCACGCCGGCGATTTGGCGTGACAGAATCGCCGTCGGCACGACTTTGAGCGACACGGCCCGCATCAATTCGCCGAAGCCATCGAGAATCTTGTCGCAGACGGCCTCGGTCGCTTCGGGCGTGACATCGCGCCGCGCCGGTCCCGTGCCCCCCGTCGTCACGATGAGACAACAGTTCTCGGCGTCGCACAAATCGATCAACGTTTTTTCGATGACGGGTTGTTCATCGGGAATGAGCCGCGCGACCGCTTCCCAAGGGGACGCAATGATCTCTTCGAGGCATTGCCGAATCGCCGGTCCGCCGAGGTCGGTGTAAACGCCTTGGCTAGCCCGATCGGAGACGGTGAGAATGCCGATGCGTGCGGTCATGGGAATCGCTCCGAAAGAGTTCTACGCCGCAAGCGGCCCAACAACTTAACGAAGAAAAACTATAACGAACTGCACCAAGATCAACGCATTCTAAGCAGGACTTCCGCCATGCGCACCGTCTGGACTTTTCACTCCGCCAGCCAAATCGTCTTTGGGCAAAACGCTGTCGGGCACATCGGTGAGATTGCCACGCGTCTGAAAGCGAAGAAGGCGCTGATCGTCACCGACACTATTCTGGAAAAGGCGGGATTGCTCGAGCGCGTTCGCCAGCCGCTTGTTGCCGCCGGGCTCAACGTCGCAGCGTTCACGGGGGGTGAACCGGAGCCGTCGATGAAGGCCGGCATCGCTTGTTATGAGATGGCCAAGACCTTTCAACCTGACGTTCTCGTTGGGCTGGGCGGCGGCAGCAACATGGACCTCGCCAAGCTCGCCGCCGTCCTGCTCAAGCACGGCGGGACGCCACGGGATTACGTCGGCGACGACAAGATCCCAGGCCCGATTTTTCCGCTTATCTCGATTCCAACGACCGCCGGCACCGGGTCGGAAGTCTCCGCCGCCACCGTCGTCACCGATACCGAGAACCACATCAAGGTCGGCATTCTCTCCAATTACTTGCGATCCGCTGCCGCCGTCGTCGATCCGCTGATGACCTTGTCGTGCCCGCCCAAAGTGACGGCCGACAGCGGCATCGACGCGTTGACGCATGCGATCGAGGCGTACACCGCCGTCGACAATGCCGATTTCCCGCTCCCCGAAGGCGAACGCACCGTCTATCAGGGCAAGCATCCCATGGGGGACATGTGCGCGGAGAAGGCGATCACGCTCGTCGGCAAATACCTGCGCCGCGCGGTCAAGGATGGCAAGGACATCGAAGCACGCGAAGGCATGGCGCTCGCCGCGATCTTGGCCGGCCTGGCGTTTTCCAATGTCGGCGTCGCTCTCGTGCATGCCATGGAGTACCCCGTCGGTGGCGCGGTCCATTGCTCGCACGGCGCGGGCAACGGATTGCTCCTACCCTACGTTATGCGCTTCAACGTTTCCGCGAAGGTCAAGGCGTTCGCCGACATTGCGACGTTGCTGGGCGAGAATGTGGCCGGCTTGAGCGAACGCGCCGCGGCCGACAGGGCCATTGCCGCCGTCGAGAGACTCCGCAACGACATCGGCGTGCCGCAGCGCCTGCGCGACATTGGCGTCAGGCCCGAACAGCTTCGTGCGCTCGCCGAGAAAGCCGTCGGCATCAAGCGAATCCTCCGCGTTAACCCCCGCAGCGTCAGCGTGGATGAGGTCGAAGCGATTTTCAAGGACGCCTATTGACCGCTGAAATTTGAAACGCAGAGGGCGCAGAGAACGCGGAGGGAGTTCCACGTTTGCTCTACGCGTTCTCTGCGTCCTCTGCGTTTTTTTGGATAGGGCCCCATATTGCAGTGAGCAACGCCGGCAAACTTGCGGCCATGCGCGATTCCTGTAATATGAGAGCAGGTCCACGTCCCCGGAGTGAGTCCGCATCATGTTGCCGCGGAAGTATCTCTTTCCTCACGTCATCGAGATGAACTACCAGGCGTGCCGGCGTCTTGGCGTCAACGTTTATCTCATCGACGGCGGCAGCGAGTGGTTGCTCATTGACGTCGGCTATCTCGACACCGTCGGCGAAATCATCGACATCATTCGCAAGATGGACTTTAACCTGTCGGCGTGCAAGATGCTTATCGCCACCCATGCCGACGCCGATCATATTCAGGGCATCGCGCGAGCACGGGAGTTGCTCAAGACCAAAGTCGCCGCGCATCCATTGACGGTCGGGCCTCTCGAGACCGGCGATGAGATCATGACCTATGCGACGATCAAGGCTCAGGAATTCTCGATCCCGATGCCGCCGTGCAAAGTCGATCTGGTGCTCAACGAAGGCGACACGATCAGGGTCGGAGAATTGAAACTGAAGGTTTGGCACACGCCGGGCCACACCGCCGGGCAACTCGCGTTCAAGATGGGAAACCTGCTGTTCTGCGGCGACAACATCTACAAGGACAGCTGCGTCGGCGTCATCGACGCGCATCATGGATCAAATCTTCCCGACTTCATCAAGTCGCTCAGTCGAATCATTAAGGACGACGCTGAGTTCTTGCTGCCCAGCCACGGCCCTGTGTTCCGCCGTGACAATCGCATTCTTCAGAAGGCGATTGATCGGTTGACGCAATACCAATACATGGCGGATTTCGGCACCTGCGCCATCGCCTGGCCGCTGCTGGACGAGTGGGAGAAGGAAGTCTCGGCTGGTCGGATGCCGAATTTCAACAAGTAGATGGATGGCGAGCCGTGCCGGGTAAGCGGCCGGTTTTGTTGTGGCAACCAAATCCAGCGCCGGTGCATTTCCCCTTACGCGATCATGGCAGATTCCCGCCACGAAATAGAAGACATCTTCCAATTCCAAGTTTCTTCCAATGGTTTCAATGCTTCCAATGCTTTCAACGGGAGGGGGGTGTCGTTGGAAGAAAAAGTGAATTCAGAATGTTATCCGAAGTGATGAACTGGGAGATTTTCCTGTCACAAAAAACAGGGGCTGCCGGTAGGGGTAAGCGAGAACAGAACTAACCCGAACCGAGGAGAGCAGCCATGAATCGTTTCACCGCATCATTGATCTTTGAAGCCATTGCCTTTGCCATCGCCATCATCGTGCCGTTGGCCATCCCGAGTTGCGCAAGCGCCCAGACGTCTAAACAATCGATTCAAGGAACCTGGGTCAACCACACCGGCCTGAGCCGGATGACGATGACTTTCCATGCCGACGGGACATACAGCATGGTCTACGAAGACGCTCAGGGCCGACGGCTGAATGACACCGGGCGCTATCTCGTGACAAATCAGACCGTGTTCACGACATCGACTGATGGCTCAAGCTCGCGGCTCTATTTCTTCTGGATCAATCCGACGATGGCGACGATTCGCGTGGCGCCGGACGCGGCCCCGCATCAACATGTAGAGGCGACGTTTGTGCGGAAGTAATCGGCGATGCAGTCGTCGCTGGCGCGTTCGGCTAACGAGTCGGCAGGCCCAGGACCGTGGCGGGGGTGGACGGACCGAAGTCCGGCGCCGGGGCGCCGATCGATCGCCCGTAGTCTCTCAGCAGCTGCCCTTCGAGCAAGAGTTGCTCCGGCGAACGAACCTGCAAGGGCTGCAGCGCGAACGTGAAGTAGCGCACATCGCGAATCGTCCACGGGATCAGGTTCTCGGCAATGAAGTCCAAACCGGGCGTTTCATACCACGGCACCTTGACCTGGCGTTCGACCACGAGCGGCTCGTAGCCGTCTTTGACGACGCGGAAACGATAGGTCCCATAGTATTCGAACGGCTTGACGACGGGTGTGGCGCCGATGGGGCGATTGTTCTCGTCGTACACCATGGCCGACACCCCGCCTGGGTAGGGCTCCGTGTTGATGATCATCTTGCGCTCGACGCAGCCGGTGGACGAGACGGCGGCGCCGAGGCATACGAGCCAGACGAGGCACGGCGCCCAGGTTGGTGTGATTTTGCGAGCGGCCATCGTGATTTTCTCTTCTTGGAACAAGGGAGAAGAGATATAACGAGGGAAGGAGAATGCGTCAAGTGCAGGAGTCAGGAATCAGGAGTCAGGAGTCGGGAATCAGGAACCATGAGTCAGAAGCTAGAGATCAGATCGAGGCGCAGATGACAGATTTCGTGTCACCCGCAGGCATTTTCGGCCTTCTGACCTCTGACTTCTGATCTCTGACTTCTGACCTCTGGTATTCCAGGCAGGGACGGGGAACCGGGTGATTGGATTCAACGAGATTGAGTACGCAAGCCACACCGACGTCGGGGTCCGGCGCAGCCATAATCAGGACAATCACGCCCTCATGCCGGCCGCCGACGATGAGCATTGGCGACAAATCGGGCACGTTTTTCTCGTTGCCGACGGCATGGGAGGCCACGCGGTCGGCGAGCTCGCCGCGAAGATCGCCGTCGACAATATCCCGCACATCTTTTCCAAGTACGCACAAGACGGCGCCATCAGTGCTTTGCGGCGCGCCTTTACCGACGCCAACAACATCATTCACACGCGCGGCCAACAGAACCGTGAGTTCAAAGGCATGGGCACGACCGGCACTGCTTTAGTATTGCGCCCGGAGGGCGCCTGGGTCGGCCACGTCGGCGATAGCCGAGCGTATCGCATCCGCGGCGGCGTCATCGAGCAGCTTACTTTCGATCACAGCTACTTGTGGGAAATGGCCCGCAAGCAGCGCAAGAACCCCGACGAACTCGACATTCAGTCGAATATCATCAGCCGGTCGCTCGGTTCGCTTCCCGGCGTTGAAGTCGATGTCGAAGGCCCGCATCCGATCGAACGCGGCGACATTTTTCTTCTGTGCAGTGACGGATTGAGTGGCCAGGTCAACGACCGCGTCATCGGCGCCGTCGTGACCGCCTTGTCACCGGCCGAGGCCGTCCGCTTTCTCGTGCACATGGCGAACCTGCAGGGCGGGCCCGACAATACCACGGTGATCGTTGTCCGAGTCGGCGGCGAGCCGAAGTCGGAGACCACCGACAGCATGGCGGAGGTCGTCTTTCCCGCTTCGGATTCGAATGCCTCCGGCACGCGCTTGGGCCTGGTGGCGCAGCAGTTGACTCGAGTGCCTTGGGCGTTCTTGCTTCTGGCTCTGGGCATCGCTTCAGCCATCCTCGCCACGATCCTCGCGTCTTTGCAAAGCAACATTGGCCTGTACGCTTTCATCTTCGCCGGCCTCTCGCTGTTGGCGGGGATCGTCAGCTTGATGATCCAGAACTATCGCGAGACGCAAAAACTCGTAACCGAGCCGGAGGAACTGCCGCTGCACGTCTATCGGCAAACGCCATGCCCGCTCGATGCGTCGATGTACGAGAAGCTGCTGGACGCTGCCAAGACGCTCGAGCAGACGCTCAAGGAGAAGAACTGGGAATACGACGCCAAGGCCTACCAGGAACAGAGCAAGCAGGCGGCTCAACATCTTCAGAACCGCCAATATCGCGAAGCCTTCCGCGACCAGTGCCTGGCCATGCTCGTCCTGATGGACGCCGTTCACGCCTATCGCGGCAAGAATGAAGATTTCAAGCCGATCTGGTAGCCGTGCTCCGCCGCAGGCGGCAGGAACGAGATGTCCGCGATGTTGCAAATCCACACCATCGTTTCAATGCCGTTTCAGGAAAACACCTACATCGTGTGGCAGCCGGACCGGCATGACTCCCTGGTCATCGATCCCGGTCTCGATCCGGACAGCATTCTCGAGTATCTCGTGGACCAGAATCTGAATGTCGCAGCGATTCTCGACACGCACGGGCATGCCGATCACATCGCCGGCAACGGGCCACTTAAGGAACGGTATCCGGACGCCCCGGTTGTTATCGGCGCGACCGACGCGGTGATGCTCCACGACCCGGTCCTCAACCTCAGCGCGCCGTTCGGCTTCTCAGTACTGAGCCCGCCGGCGGATCGCCTGGTCCAGGAAGGCGATGTGCTCGAATACGCCGGCATCCGCCTGGACGTGCTTGACCTGCCAGGGCATTCGCCGGGGCATGTCGTGTTCGCGTGGCGCGGCCCTTCTTTACCGGACGGGCAAGGCGAGCAAACGATCGTATTTGGCGGCGATGTCCTTATGCGCGGCAGCGTCGGACGCGGCGATTTTCCCGGCGGCAGCAGCGAGCAACTCGCAAGCAGCATTCGCTCCAAACTGTATAAAATGCCCGATGACACCGTCGTTTACCCCGGTCATGGCCCCGTGACGACCATCGGCCACGAAAAGCGGACGAACCCGTTCGTTCGGCCATGAATGCGTATCTGTTTAGCGTTCGAGTGGCGCCGCGCGTTCGCGCGGCGCCACTCGAACGCTAAACGAGATCATGGAATACCCCATGGACACTCCCATCACGCGGCGCGGCTTGCTACTTGGGGCGCTTGCCGGTATTCCCATCGGCTGGCTGGCGCATCGCTATTGGCCCTTCACCGGCAGATCGGTCGAGGTCACGCGCCCTGCTACGGCTATGCCTGGGCCGTTTCCTGGCCGGGTCATCGAGGTTCAACATCCCGGCTCGATCAACGATCATCACGAAGTCAACGCCGACGCCGTGCGCGAAATGATGCGCGTCGGCATGTCGCGGCTCGTCGGCGGCGACGTCGACTCCGCCTGGAAACGCCTGTTCGCCCGCGACGACGTCGTCGGCATCAAGGTCAATCCCGTCGGTCGCAAGCCAAAGCCGGGCGAAGGGGGCCGGGTGGCGAACGCCGTCGGCGTCATCTCCTCGCCGGCGATCTTGCTGGAGACGGTGCGCTGCCTCCACGAATATGTCGGCGTCCCCAAACGCAACATCATCGTTTTCGAGCGCTACGCCAACGAATTCCGCGACGCCGGCTTTGAAGCCGTCATGAGCGAGCGCGGCATGGAAGACGTGCGCTGGTTCGCCTCGGCATTCCAGTATGACAACGAGCAGACGATGATCGACGGGCAAAACTCCGGCGCCGGCCGCGACCGCCATGTCGTCGGCTACGACCCGGACGTCTTCGTGTCGATGGGATTCGCTGCCCCCGAGCATGACCGCCGGGACGACCGCCGCCACCGTTCGCATTTGTCGATGATCGTCACGCGCATGGTCAACAAGATCATCACCATCCCGAATCTGAAGGACCACAAGTCGGCCGGCGTCACCATCGCCCTTAAGAACATGTCGCACGGCATGAACAACAACGTCGCGCGCAGCCACGTCTCCGGCATCTACCGGCAAAGCGGCGCCCTGAGCGGGCCGAACCAGTGCAACACGTTCATTCCAACGGCGCTCAATCAGAGGCCGCTCCTGGAGAAGGCAACGCTGCATATCTGCGACGGGCTCATCGGCGTCTACGAAGGCGGACCGGGAAGTTGGAATCGCACCTGGGGAACCTGGCCGCGCAAGTCGATCTTCTTCGCCACCGATCCAGTCGCGCTCGATCACGTCGGCTGGCACATTATCGATCGCAAACGGGCCGAACTGGGCTGGATTCCAGTGGGAGAGATGGGCTTGATACAAGCCGGCCAAAGCGTGCGCTGGTCGCCGAACCTTGCCGCGTTCGCCGCCATGGCGCCGCCCCATGGCGCCGCGGCCATCGCGCTGGAGCAGGAACGCTTGGCGTCGCTCGTTAGTGAACCGTTCGACCGCCGTCAGCCCGAGCACGTCGCGCTCGCCGGCCTATTGGGCCTGGGCCGCTTCGACCCGCGCGACATCGATCATCGGACGTTTCCGTTGCGATAGGCTTTGATTGCGAGAAACTCCGGGGGGAGGGTATTCCCGAACCCCGGGCTTCGGGAGTACCCTGACCCCGGGGCTTCAGCAAGGAAACCAGCCCTACTTCACGCGCAACGTGTAGGGGCCGGAGGCTTGCGGCGTGTAGCTGGTGACGATGATGCGGTACCAGCCGTCTTCGGGGGCGTCGAAGATGATGCGGGCGTTCGGGAAGCCGCCGCCGTCGTCGTCCTGCGCCAGTTGCACGCCCTGGGCGTTTTCGAGCCTGAGATAATTGTCCCATTGCGAAGTCAGATCGATCTGATAGCGTGTCCCTTTCTTCATCGGATACGTGTGCACGACATGGAACATGCTGGTGCGAACCCGATCGAGCGGGTCGCCCGGGGTCAGCACGCCTTGCACGACGAACTCCTTGCGATTCGGATCGGCCTTGATTTGAGTGATGGCGGCGCTTGCGATTTGGGCCACATGCGGGTCGGTGTCCTTCGCCGCCTTGGCGAGGGCGACGAGGCCGTCCTTGGCGTCCGGTCCGATGTTGCCCAGGGCGCGGGCGGCGGTCATGCGATGGCGCGGCGGGGCGTCGTCGAGTGCCTTGATCAACTCGGGAACAGCATTCTTGGCGCGCGGGCCGACCATGGCCAGCGTTTGCAAGCATGCCAAACGAATGCCGGCCGCCTTTTCCTTCTTGAGCAGATCGGCGATGTCGTCGATCGCGTCGGGGCCGACCATGAAAATAACGCGGGCGGCCGGCTCGTGCAGCCGCGTGTCGTCACGGCGCAGCACCTTGACCATGGCCGGGAACAGAGTCTTCGGATCGCCGCCGACAGCATTGAGCGTCGCCATGGCCTGGCCGACGACGCCGTCGTCGGGATCGTCGAGCAGTTTGATGAGCGCCTTCGCCGCCTTGGCGCCCTTGGGACCGTAGCGGGCAATCGCCTGGGCCGACTCGCGGCGAACGTTGGCCATCGGATTCTCAAGCCCCGCGAGAAAGATCGGCAATACCTCATCGACGCGCAGACCCCGGGCCGACAGCGCGTTGGCGCATTGCACCTTAAGCGCCTCGTCCTTTTGGCTCAAGCCCTCGACGAGAATCGGCGCCGCCAGCTCGACTTCCAGATTGAGTTCGGTCATCGTCACCGCCGTCTTGATGCGCACGGAAAAATCCTTGTGCTCGAGCGCCTTCTTCAGCCCAGGCCGCGGATCGCCGCCGAGCGCGACGAGCGTGTGAAACGCGTTGATGCGCAGGTTCTGGTCGATATCGGTCAATAGCTCGACGACATAGGGCTCGGCCAACTTCGCCGAAGCTCCCATGGCCCGGATGGACAACAGGGCGCTCGAACGGACACTGGAGTCCTTGTCCTTGGTCGCATAGCCCAGAGCGATCACGACGGACTTGTCGTTGAGCTGCATCTGACCCAGAAGCGACGCGACGTTGCGGCGCACATCGACGTGAATCGAGCCGAGCAGGTCGACGAGCGAGCCGACGGCCGGCGCACCGATACGGTGCAGCGAACGAACCGCCAGGGCGCGAACCCGAACGTCCTCGTTGTTCGCGGCCGAGGCGAGCACCTTTACCGACGGCACTCCGATGCCCGCCAGCGCGTCCGCGGCGGCGTCGGACGCACCTTTGTTCTCAAGCAGGAGCGCCTCCAAGTTCGGAATCGCCGCGGCGGCGTCGGCGCCGATCTTGCCCAGAATTTTCATCGCCTGGCCGAGCAACTCCTTGTTGGTCCCCTTCAGCGCGTCGGTCAACACCGGAACGGCGGCCTTGGCCATCCTCGGCAGCGCTTCCGCGGCGGCTTCACGCACGTCGTTATCCTTGTCGCCCAGCGCCTTGACCAGCGGCCCAACAACGGCGTCGGCATCGGCATCGATCTTGCCCAGCGCATAGGCCGCCTTGCGCCGCACCGCCGCCGATATGTCACCCAAACCCATAACAACGGTGGATGTCGCACTCTTGGCATCCGGGCCAATGAACGCCAGGCCCCAGATGGCATAGAAGCGAACGTCGGGATCCTTGGCGTTGAACGCCTTGGTCAGCGGCTCAACGCCCGCCTTGCCGATCTTGCCCATCACCATCGCGACGTGGAGACGAACGTCTTCGTTCTTGGCCGGCAGCAGTGCGACCAGCGCCGGCGCCGCTGACGACGCCTGCTCGCCCAATGCTTCGAGTTCCTCGATCGCTTTGAGCTTGTCGGCATCGGTTTTCTTGAGCGCGGCGATCAACTCCGCGACCGACCGCTTGCCTTGCCCATCGCTCGGAGCGGCGAATACGCTCAATGCCAACACCATTGCTATGACAACGTTTCGACACATGACGGGATTCCTTCTGCTGGAGGAATACGAATATCCTTGCGGCGACGTTCATTATCACGACGAATCACGACGCCTTAGATGTTGCCATATTCTATGCGACGCGCATCGGCTAGCCGTGCGGCGTACGCCGGTTGAATGTGTTCACTTCACTCTATGCGAAGCTCCTAAACGTAGACATTTAGCGCTGCAGAAACGCCGTTCATAAACTGCGAAGCGATTCGACGATCTCCGCTCGCGCCGCGGTCCATGCAGGCAGGACGCCCGCGACAAGACCGACGATCGAAGTGGCCGTCATCCCAATGAATGCAAGCATCGGCGACGTCGAGAAGGCGATCGTCACACCTTCGGAGCCGACTGCCAATCCATTCCAAGAAAGAACTGCAAGCGCAGCGCCGATGCCGACGGCGCCGCCGGTCAGGCTGACGATCAGGCTTTCGATCATCACGAGACCGAAGATGCACTGCCAGGTGAAGCCCAGCGTTTGCAAGATGGCATGCTCGCGGACACGATCCTGAACGGCCATGAGCGTCGTTGTGCCGACCAAGGTCAGAACCAGAACGACGCAGGCGTAGCCCAGGTACTGGGCAAACCCAATCAAGTCCGCGAGATCGCCGACGGCTCGTGATTGAAAGACCCCTTTGGGCCGCGTGTCCGTTCGAATCGGACCGCCTCGGAACTTTTCGTCAATCGTCCTGCACATGGCCATCGGGTCAGACCCGGCGGCGAGAAGGACTTCGATTTGTGTGACCGTTCCGACGGAACTGATGCCGGGGGTGCGTTGCAAGAACTCGAGGTGAGTGTAGACGAAGCTCTCCTCGGCTGCGTTGGTCGCCGTGAAGACGCCAGCGATCGTGACCGTTACCTCGCCGATCGAGAACCGCTGGCCAGCCGAGAGACGACGTCGGTTCGCCAAGGACTGCCCGACGACGGCTGCGTCACGTTGTTTCTCGAAGCTGGGCCAATCGCCGGCGCTGAGCTTGAGATCGCGAATCTTTTGCAGCTGCTTGGGCGGCAGACCGTGGAAAACGACCAGGTCAAGACTCGCGCGGCAGTTGTTCATGAACACCTTGATCGGGACGGCTTCCTGAACGCCCGGAAGCTTGGCAATGGTCCGAGCGTAATCTTCCTGCAAACGACTCGTGCCAGGGCAGAAGCGATTGGCCTGAAACACGATCAACGTGCGCTCCGTCTGGGTTCCTCGATTCAAACTGGCCATGCCTTCCTGAACGGCGCCGACGACCGTGAACACGAACATCGCGACGGCTGCCCCGCTTACCGTCAGGAATGTCCGCGTCCGGTCGCGCCACAGGTTCTTCGCAACGTAGGGAAGGAACTTCCACATGGTTACGCTCCCTTGCCGGCCTTCGCAATTTTCGGCGGCTCAGGTTCGAGCAGGACTCCCTTTTCAAGACGCAGGCGTCGCCGCGCGATGGACGCCGCCTTGAGATCATGCGTCACCATCAGGAACGTCGTCCCCAGCTCGGCGTTCAATCGCTGCAGCAGGTCCAAAACCTGGTCGGACGTTTCCGCATCAAGATCGCCGGTAGGCTCGTCGGCCACGACGATGGCGGGATCGGCGACGATAGCGCGCGCGATGCCCACGCGTTGCTCTTGGCCGCCCGACAACTGGCTTGGATAATGGTCGGAACGGTCCGTCAGACCCACCGCTTCCAGCACGATTTCGACGCGCTTCTGACGCTCGGCACTCGAGAACGGCAGAAGCAGCAGCGGCAACTCAATGTTCTCGTAGGCCGTCAAGACCGGGATCAGGTTGTAGAGCTGAAAGATGTACCCGACGTGATTCGCTCGGAAGTCTGCGAGCTGTGTTCTCGACAGCTTGGTGATATCCGTGCCGGCAACATGAATCGTGCCGGCGGTCGGCGCGTCGATGCCGGCAATGAGGTTGAGCAGCGTGCTCTTGCCCGAGCCGCTCGCGCCCATCAAAGACACGAAATCGCCTTTGTCGATGGCCAAGGAAACGTCCTTCAAAGGGACGATCTTCTGGTCGCCCTTTTCGTATTCCTTTGTCAGCCCGTGAATCTCGACCAGCGGCATGGGATGGCTCCTAACGGTTTCCGGACTGGTCTTGTTTCCCGCCGGGATTGGGTAACCGCTTCGGATGGGAGCGGCCATCATGGCGTATGGCGTCAACACCGACGTCGGCGTGGGTTGGTGCGATCCGCTGGCCATCGCTCAATCCTTGCCGCCCTTCGCTGACGAGACGATCGGCCGGCGTCAGGCCTTGCGTCACTTCTATCAGCTCCCCGCTCGACCGGCCGAGCTTGATCGACTTTCGTCGTGCGACCTTGCCAACCAGGTCGGCAACCCAAACGTGTGCGGTCCCATCCACGCTCTCCACCAACTGCTTCGGTATCAGGATTCGTAGCGATCGTCGTTCGGCGTCACCGATTTCACGCGTGGGCAATGCAAGAAACGTGACCTGCACCAGCATGTCGGGCCGAAGCGTCGTGGGCGGCGCCTTGACCGAAACCTTTACCTGCAGCGTGTTCTTTTGAATGTCGGCTTGCGACGTGAGTTGGAGCACGACTCCTTCAAGGGGCGCCCCTGCCTTGACAGGCGTGTCGATGGATACACTCTGTCCCACTTGCACTTTCGGAACGTCATCCAATCGAACGTCTGCGCGAACCTGAATCATCGTCGGATCGAACATGGTAATGACCGTGCTCGCTTCCGGATGCCCGTGCGGTGTTTGACCCATGAGCCGTTGACCTGGCTTCGCGACAAGAGCGATAACCTGGCCATCCACGGGCGCTTTCACGATGATACGGTCCAATCGAAGTTTGGCGACGGCGACAGCCGCCTCCGCTTGCTTCAGTCGAGCCGCCGCGGATTTGACAGCGGCTTCTGCTTCCGCGAAGGCGCGCACGCCCTCCACCTTGCCTTGACGAATCTCAAGCTCGGCAAGAGCACTGGCGGCCGCATCCAGTTCGCTCTTGGACTGAGGCAATACGAGCCGAGGCAAGGCGCCCATTCTGCTGGTTTCCGCTCGGCTTTCAAAGGCTTCCTGAAGGTAGCTGAGGCGCGAGCGCGCCGCGACGAGCTGCGAGGGCAACACCGCCCTGGCGACAGTCAGCGCCGCGTCGGCTTGCGCGACTTCCGCTTTGCGCAGCTCACGATCCGCCTCGGCCGATTGCAAGGCGAGGCTGGCGTCGTCTGCAATGAGGCAAGCGACGACCTGTCCTCGTTTGATCGGCTGCCCTTCAACCACCAAAAGTTTCTCGACGACGCCTTCCGTCAGCGCCGTTACGAGAATGGGTGTCGGTCGAGGAATGACCCGACGAGCCGGAAGCGTAGGCGACGGGGAAGGCAAGAACCGTCGCTTACGCTTCCGGCTCGTATTCCTCACCCCACCGGGCTACACACCAAATGCCGCTGCCACCGGAAAATCGCTGCGGAAGTGGACGCCGCGGGATTCTTCGCACGCTAACGCGGAGTCGAATTCCAGGCAGGTAAGCGTTCGTGCATGCAGAATTCGTTTACTTCGTTCATTTCGATCATCTCTTTCATTTCGTTCAGCGACCGGGGGGGTGTACCCTAAATGAATGAACGAACTTTGCCACGACGCCCAAAAAGCGAGGGTCGCGCTTAATGCACAATGCGAAACGACGGGGAAGACAAGGACCATCGCTTACGCTTCCGGCGCGTATTCCTCACCCCATCGGCCTGCACGCAATATGCCGTTGCCACGCGGTGTCGTTGCGCGCCGGAAAGTCGCTGCGGAAGTGGACGCCGCGGGATTCTTCGCGCTCCAGGGCAGAGTCGATCATCAGGCGCGCGATCGTTAACAGATTCTGCAACTCCCAGCCGGGGCGGTTGGTGAACTCGCGTGGCAAGGCGTAGCGCTGCCAGAAGGCGACGTCGTGCTGGGCTTCGATCAGGCCGGCGCGATCGCGGATGACGCCCATGTGGCGGACCATCATGCTGCGCAAGGAATTGGTGATGTCGGCCACATCGAGACTGCCGCCGTCCTCGGGCTCGAATCGGCTCGCCAGCGGCAAGGCGGTGAAGTGGTCGGGCATAGTGAGTGCGACCTCGCTGGCGCCGCGCGCACAAGCGGCGCCATAGACCAGGCCCTCGAGCAGGCTGTTGGACGCCAGCCGATTGGCGCCGTGCAGACCGCTCGAGGTCACTTCGCCGGCGGCCCAGAGCCCGGGCAGCGTCGTACGGCCCTTCTCGTCGACCGTGACGCCGCCGATCATGTAATGCGCGCCAGGACGGATTGGGATTAGGTCGCTGGTAATGTCGATGCCGAAGCCCTTGCACACCTTCTCGATGCCGGGGAAACGGCGGCGCACCAGGGCCTTGTCGAGATGGCGCAGGTCGAGGTAGACGTTGGGGTGCTTGGTGCGTTCCATGCAGCAGACGATGGCCTGGGCGACGATGTCGCGCGGGGCCAGCTCGGCACGCGGATCGACGGCGAGCATGAAGCGCTCCATGTGCTTGTCACGCAGATACGCCCCTTCGCCACGCACGGCTTCGCTGATGAGGAATCGGCTCGAACCGGCGACGTAGAGGACGGTCGGGTGAAATTGCATGAACTCCATGTCGCGTAGCTCGGCGCCGGCGCGATAGGCGGCCGCCATGCCGTCGCCGGTCGCCACGGGGGGGTTGGTCGTCTCTCGAAAGATCATGCCCGCGCCACCGGCCGCTAGGATCGTCTGCTTGGCCCAGATCAACAGCTTGCCGTGGTTGGGCCGATGCACGAGTGCGCCGACGCACCGGGCTTCGTGGGTCAAGAGGTCGATGGTGAAGGTGTCGTCCCAGATGGCGAGGTTGGGGGCTTCCTTGGCCTTGGCGATGATGGCGCGCATGACCTCGAAACCGGTGGCGTCGCCGAGGGCGTGGACGATGCGACGATGGCTGTGGCCGCCCTCGCGCGTCAGGGCGAGTTGGCCGGCGTCCTCGTCGAAATGGGTGCCGAGCGCGATGAGGTCGTTTATCTGCTGTGGTGCTTCGCACACGACCATCTCGACGATGTCGCGATGGCACAGTCCGCCGCCGGCGATGAGCGTGTCTTCGATGTGGTTCTCGAAGCGATCCTCGGGCGACAGCACGCCGGCGATGCCCCCCTGAGCATAGGCGCTGTTGCTTTGCTGGATGCTGTCCTTGGTGACGACGAGGACATCGATGGATTTGGGAATCGCCAGTGCGGCGCGCAGTCCCGCGATGCCGCCGCCGATGACGAGAATGTCGGTAAAGACATGCGGCGTCTGCTTGGGATTGAACTGGACCAGATAGCGATGGGTATTTGGCATTCGATCTCAACCACAGATGAACCAGATGAACACGGATGGGAGAAGAGTGAATTACCGCGCAGTAGTAAGCGACAGTCGTGAATTAGGATTAGCAATTGACGGCAGAAGCCACGTTAATTGGAATAAGTGCATTATCTTATTTCCCTCCATCTGTCCTTATCCGTGTTCATCTGTGTTCATCCGTGGTTATTTCTTCTTGGCGTCATCGTAGCGGCGTTGGGCGTCGCGGAAGATGGTGGGCGCGTTGGAACGGCCGGCGGCGTCGAGGGTGCTTTGCGGGTTCACCGCTTCGGGGCGATAGCCGCCACCGGCGGTCGCGCTGCCGCGAAGTTCTTTCTGAGCAGCTTCTTTGAACAGCATGGTGTTGAGTTCGCGGACCAGGTCGCGATATTGCTGGTTGCTTTTCAATCGCTTCTGCCAATCGGCTTCGCTGATGCCGGCGCGCTTGAGTACGTCGGGCGTGACCAGCTTGTTCCAATCGTCGAACTGCAACTGATTGATGCGAGCCAAGAACTCGCGATTGGCGGCGATGGCTTTGATGTCGTCGCTGACGCCGGGCGATTTGCCCGACGATCCATATGCGTTCGGGGCTTTCTTTTCTTCCTTGCCGGTCTTTAGGTCTCGGCCATTCTGTTTGAGCGCTTCTTTGGCGATGTCCTTCATGCGTGGATCAGGAGCGCTTTCGGCGAGGAGCGCGACGATGGCGCCGGCGTCGTCGCCCTTAACGTCGTGGTTCGCAAGTTGCTCGATGGCCTTGGCGAGATCGGACCAGGTGGGCTCGAGGTTTTGTTTCTTGGCGTCGTCGCCGCGGACCGAGCCGGGACTGGCGGCGCCGGCCGTTTGCGGATTCGGCCCGGATTTCGGCGCATCGGCCGCGTCGGGCATCATGCCGGCCTTGCTGGCAGCTCCCGGCTGTCCGTCGTTTGCAGCGGTGTCCTTGTTGACGGGCTGTGGGCCATTTTGCTCGATCCCCTTGGCGTCTCCAGGCGGCTGCGCAGGACCGGTCGCGTCTTTCGAATCTTTCGCGGAGGCCAACGGACCCGGATCGCCGGGTTGATCTTTCGGACCCGTCGGCATCGGCGTGTTCATCCCCGTGGGGCCGGCATCCTTCGAGCCGCCGGCCGGCTCGGGCATGCCCATCGGCCCGGCGTCTTTGGCGGACGACGCAGCGCTCATCGGCGGTCCATCCTTGCGGTCGCCCTTCGATGACTCGTCTTTCTTCGGTGTCGGCTCGCCGTTGTCGCGCGGTTGGCCGGCGCCGCCCATGCCCTTGCCTTGATCCTTTGAGACGCCTGCATCGTCTTTGCCCGGATTGTCCTTGGGCTGGGGCTGCGGAGCGTCGGACGCACCACTTGGCCCATCCTTGGCCTTGGCGGCCGGCTGCTCGCGTTCCTTGGCGTCGCCTCGGCCCTGGTTCTGATTTTGCTGATCGAGCGCCTGCTTGATCTTCTGGTCGATGGCCTCATTGTCCTTACGCGTTTGATCGAGCTGTTGCTGCGCGCTCGGCTGATTGCCGGCCTTCGTGTTGGAACCGTTGTTGCGTTCCTGCGAACGAGCCTGGTCTTGTTGGCGATCGAAGTTCTTTTTCTTGGCCTGTGCCGCGTGATTCTTGGCAAGCTGTTCGCGAGCGGCATTCGGGTCCTTGGGCGGGGCCACGATCTTGACCTTGCGGTTCGGCGTCGGCGTGCGGCCGACGTTGCCCGCGCCGTTGTGATAGTCGGCAGCATCCATGGCTTCGAGCCAGTATTCGATTTCGTCGCCGGGTTTCGGGAGAATAATCGTGCCCTTCGAGTTCTTGAGCTGATCTAGCGGCACGACCTCGAAGTACGGAACTTCGTTGGCGAACGTGCCGTCGTCGCCCTGGAACGAAACGGCGGGCCGATAGGGGACGGGCGCAAGCGGGCGCGATGGATCGCCGACGATGCGAAGGTGCAGCGTCGCGTTCCTGATGCCGACTCGGCTCGTCGCCAAGCCTTCGAGTTCAAGCACGGCGTTTTCGGGGAGCGTGATGTCGCTGGCCGGCGAGGTTAGGACGACGGCCGGCGCGTCGTCGGGTTCAATCACGATCGGCCGCCAATCGCGATCGACGTTCGGCTCGCCGTCGGCTGCCTCAAATAGGATGCGAAATCGGCCCGGCTGTTCCAGTGTCCATGGATGGGCAAAGGTGGCGTTGCCGTGACGTTGCATCTCGTTGGACCGTTGCTTGCCGGCGATGTCGGTTTCGATGATCGCGGTCTTGACCGCCCGGCTCGGGTGGACGACGAGTTGAACCTTGGTGCCACGCGGGCCTGCGATGATGGGGTGCGTCGCCAGCGCGTTGGGAAATTCGCTCGTGGTCGTTCGCGGCAGCTTGCGATAGGGCGCGAGGTGATAAGTGACCTCATACTTTTTGACATGCGTGTCAGCGCGGAGACGCACGCTTTGTTCAGGCGTCTCTGCATCGCCGGCCGTTAGCTTGTAGACAGCGCCGAGGCCAATCTGTTTCTCGCTCAGCTGGCCGACCCAGTTGCCGTCGGAGTCCTGGCGCAGCAACTGCGCCTGAAAATCCTCGGTGGCTTGATTGCGGTGCCAAAGCCGCGGCGCGTCGGGGCGGTCACCGCTGGGAACGCGCCCGTCGATCTTGGCGACGACGTGCAACGACTGTTTTGCCTTCACCTCAACAGTGCGCGTAGTCGGTTGCAGCAGCGTGATTCGCGTCAGCGCGGCCGGCGGCGGCGCGTACCAAGGAAGGAAGGCACGCAAGAGCGATCCGCCGAACGCCGGGGGATTGAGGAACATGAATACTGCCAAGCCGAGCGCCGGCAACGCAGCGATGCCGAGGAGCCACCCGTTGCCTTGCGCCGAGAGGCTCTGCTCGATGTCCGCGTCTTTCCATTGTTCCGCCGCCCGCCCGCTCAGGTTCTTCTGAAACGCCGACGGCATGGTCTCATCGTGCAGATCGAGCCAGTTGATCAGCCCGTTCTTCCCATCGGGAATCGTTTGTTCGATCAACTGAGCAACATAGTACGGGTTGACTTCGGAAACCGCGCACTGCAGTGAGCGAAGTAGCGCGTAGGCGAAGATCAGACCAAAGGCAGCGAAGGCGCTCCACCGCGCGACATCGATCGAGATGCCTTCAGCAGCACCGATAATCGAGTCGAAAATCACGACAGAAAGTGCGTAGGCAAAACTGATCAGCACCAGGACCAGCAGATGTGCGATCAGATCGATGCGATGGATGCGTGCGGCAACCTCGGCGAATTTGCGGTCCAAATACGCTTCTGATTTCGAGGAGGTTTGTCGCGTCTGCACTGCGGTCGCCATGCCGATCTCCAGAGCAACGTCGCACCCTCTTCGTCGATGGTTGCTGGACGTATTATACCATCCCATTGGGTACATTTCCGGAGTACGCCATGGCCGACTTGACGCGCATCAGCATTTCTTTGGAAGAAAACCTGCTCGACGCGTTCGACACGTTGATCGCAGGCAAGTGGTATGCGACGCGCAGCAAGGCGATACGCGATCTCATCCGCGAAGAGGAGCGGCACCAGCATGGCGAACACGTCGCGGTCGTCACTATGGTCTACGAGCATCACGCCCGCGAGGTAGCCGCCAAGCTCATCGACAAACAGCACCACCATCACAATCTGGGCGCATCGAGCCTGCATGTGCACCTGGGACAACGCCACTGCTTGGAGGTGTCGGTACTGCGCGGACCGAGCCACAACGTGATGCATCTGGGCGATGAATTGCTGGCGACGAAGGGGGTCCTGAACGGGGATATCACAATGACCGGCGGCGAAGGGACTCTGAACAAGCTGCGGTGAGTTTGCGGCCCGCGAAAGGTTTGGCGCTTTCGGCTTCGCGCTCGCCTGACGCCACGCGCTCGCTAAAAGACAACGGCGATGCAACCATGCACCGCCGTTGCTCCTCAGGATGTGGTCAACTCAAACTCTCATTCGGCAAGGGTGAGTAGGCATCCTGCCCTGCTGTTTTGGGTCGGACCACCCCTTGGCAACAGTGGTGGTATCGTCGCGTTCGAAATCGAAACTTCAGTTGCTGCGTGGCAGAAGTGCAACGAGGCAAGCGCCTATGCGCGATAATTTCCCAAAACCTTTCGCAAGTTCCTTGACCGGAGCAACCGGGAGCGTTACCATATACGCTATAGTTTTGCCCGACTACCTACCTCCCGCCTGACGTTCGCATTACCTGCCTGGTGTTCCTTTTTGCATTCACTTTTGCCCATTTGTCCCGCACACTGGGGACCGTTGAGGAGTCCTGCATGATTCGCACACGACCTGCTCTTCGCGTCCTGTTGGCATTCGGGCTGTTCTCCGTGCTCTGGACCCCCGTGCAGGCTCAACTCGTCAACGGACACCAATGGCCCACGCCGCGCCTGACGATTCTTACGCCCACCGGCGGCAAGGTCGGCACGGAATTCGAAATCGCCTTTACCGGCACCGAGTGCGAAGAACCCACCGCCCTGCTTTTCAGCCACCCCGGCATCAAGGGCCAGCCAATCATTCCGCTGCTTCCGCCCGTTGACCCAAAGGCCAAGGACAAAAAGGAGCCGGTTCGTCCGCCCATCACGAAGTTCAAGGTCATCATCGACAAGAGCGTTCCGGTCGGCTTTCATGATGTGCGTTTGGTCAACAAGCACGGCGTCTCCAATCCACGCCGCTTCGTCGTCGGCGATCTCAGCGAAGTCGCCGAGAAGGAACCGAACAACGATGTCGAGCAAGCGCAGAAAATCGAGATCGGCACGACCATCACCGGCGCAGTCGCCGCGCCGACCGATGTCGACTATTACGCCTTCTCCGGCAAGAAAGGACAGCGCGTTCTCATCACTTGCTTGACCGCAAGCATTGACAGTCGGCTCGACCCGGAAATCCAGGTTCGCTCCGCCAAGACCGGCGTCGAGTTGGGCTCCTACCGTCCGTACCCCGGCCAGGATGGTCTCGTCGATGTCACGCTCCCCGATGACGGCGACTACTTGATCCGGCTCAACAAGTTCACTTACACTGTCGGCAATCCGGAGTACTTTTATCGTCTCAACGTATCGCTGACGCCCCACATCGATGCAGTTCATCCTACGATGATCGAACCGGGCAAATCGGCCGCGATCACTCTCTACGGGCGCAATCTTCCCGGAGGCAAGCCCGATCCGACCGCGGTGCTGCACGGCCAAGTGCTCGAAAAATTGGTGGTCAACGTGGCCGCGCCCGCGACAGGGACCGATCAACTCAATTATTCCGGGCTGGCGACTCCGTTGCAGGGAATGCTCAGTGGCTTTGAGTACCGGCTCGCGGGCCCGACTGGCGCGTCCAATCCCGTTCTCCTGACCTACGCTCGGGCGCCCGTCATTCTCGAAAACGACGACAACGACGTTGCCGAAAAGGCCCAGGCGATCCCGGTTCCATGTGAGGTCGCCGGACGCATCGACAAGCGACGCGATCGCGACTGGTACGTTTTCGACGCCAAGAAGGGAGACGTGTACGTGATCGAAGTCGCCAGCCATCGCCTGGGCGCGCCGACGGACATCTATTACACGATCAAGAACCTCGCCGCCAAGCAAGACATCGTCACGCAGGATGACAATGCCGACAACGTGAGCTTGAAGTTCTTCACGTCGAATCGCGATCCGGCGCCATACCGTTTCGTGGCGCCCGCGGACGGGAAGTACCATCTGATGATCGCAAGCCACACCGGCGACAACTATGCCGACCCGACGCATGTCTATCAACTGCGGATCACCAAGGAGCGACCCGATTTCACATTGTTCGTCATGCCCGCCGACGAAACCCGACCCGATACCTTCCGCGTCGGCCAAGGCGGGACGTACCACTACACGGTTTACGCGCATCGGGTCGACGGCTTCAATGGCGAGATTCATTTGACGATGGAAGGACTACCCGCGGGCTTGACATGTCCGCCTCAGGTGTTGGCAAAAACCATGAAACAGACCCAGTTGGTCGTGACGGCCGCCGACAACGCCGCCGAATTCTCCGGCGCGGTGAAGGTCATCGGCACGGCGACGCTCGCCGGGCAGAAGCTGATCCATCAAGCACGTCCCGCCACGGTGACTTGGGGCGTGCCGATTCAACAGAACATTCCGACGATTACCCGCCTCGATCGCGACCTGTTCCTGGCGGTGCGCGACAAGGCGCCAGGGAAGCTCGTTGCCGTCAAGGACAAACTGGTCGTCTCGCTCGGCGATAAGCTCGATATCCCGCTCAAACTGGTTCGTACATCGCCGGAGTTCAAGGCCAACTTCCAAGTGCAGCCGGTGCCCGGCGAACTTCCCGCCGGCGTTGCCTTTGCCAACCTGACATTCGCTCCGGGCAAAGATGACGTCAACGCGGCCTTGACGGTCGCCCCACAGACAGTCCCCGGAACGTACAACGTCGTGTTCCGCGGCTTTGCGACGATCTCTCCCAACGCCAAGGCCAAGCCGGTCAACACGATCCTGGTGTCCACTCCGGTTCAACTGACCATCTTGCCCAAGCAAGTCGCCACGCTCTCGGTTGATAATCCGAATCCGACGATCAAGACCGGGACCGATGGCACGATCGTCGTGCGCGTCGCTCGCCAATTTGAGTACGCCGATCCGTTCAAGGTCGAGTTGGTCGTGCCGCCCAACGTCAAGGGCGTCAGTGCCGACGTCGTGACGATCCCCGCTAACGCCACGGAGGCCAAGATGATCCTGCGCGTCCCGGCGGGCACGCCCCCGGCCGCCTTGCAAAACCTGACCGTCCGCGCGACCGCCGTCGTAAACGGCAACGTCACGCTCACCCATGAGATTAAGATCAACGTGAATGTAGCCAAGTAAGTCTTGTGCCGCTTGCGGCTCAGCGCTTGCGTGACCCACGCGTGCGTTAAGCCGCAAGCGGCTATGTCACCGAGGTACCTGCCATGCGTTTCGTTCTCACCGTGCTTGCGATGAGTGTCCTTTGCCTGTCCGCGTCGGCTCAAGGCGCCAAGGAAGCTGGACCGCTCAAGGAGTTGAAGCTCGAACTGAAAGACTTGAAGGAGCCGCTCACCTACGAAAAGCACGTGGAGACGCTGTTTTACAAGCGTTGTACCGTCTGCCACAGCGGTAGCGTGAAGGAAGGCAAACTCGACCTCAGCAGCTACGAAGGCCTGATGAAGGGCGGCAAGCGCGGCGAAGCGGTCAAGCCGGGCAAGTCCGCCGACAGCGTGCTTTACAAGTCTATCATGCGAACGCACAAGCCATTCATGCCGCCCAAGGGTGATGAAAACCCGCCCTGCACGCCCGAAGAAGCGGCCCTCGTGAAGTTGTGGATTGACCAAGGAGCGAAAGCGCCGGTGACGGCGCGCGTGCGCAAAGCGATCGTCGTGACGCCGCCCCCGGAAGGTGTCAACCCGGTGCGCGCCAT
>VGZI01000001.1 GCA_016872605.1 Planctomycetota bacterium | reverse complement strand
GGGTTTAGCCCCAAACCAACTCAATATCAGATTACCGGTGCCATTCATGACGATGATCAGCGGTCGAGTGAGAAGGGCGAAGACGGTCAGCGGAACCGCGATCCACAATGCGACTCTCGTCGGCGACATCAGAGCGAGCGACTTCGGAATTAGCTCGCCGGCAACGACATGCAAAAACGTGATGATCGCAAACGCGATGCCGCCGGCCAACGTATGCGTGGCGATCCAGTTCCACGGCGTGGGCAGGTCGTAAAAGAGTCCCATAATCGCGCTGGCGAGCGCCTGCTCGGCGAAAAACCCAAGGCCGATGCTGCTCAAGGTAATTCCAAGTTGCGTCGCCGCGATCGAGCGATCCAGGTGTTCGATAGCAGATTGCACAAACGTGGCGCCTTGGACGCCCCGGCTCACCATCTCCTCGATGCGCGTCTTGCGAACCGCGACCAGTGCGAATTCCGCCGCGACAAAGAAACCGTTGGCGGCAATCAAGAGTGGCAAGCTCAACAAGCCGCCGACGGTCCACCAGAAGTCGGTTCCAGCGTTTTCCTGTGCAAACAAGAACACGATTGATCACCTCCGTGAAGTGCGCAGGAGAAATTCGGCGAAGCAGGCGGTATCTGACGAACTCCGTTACGCGTAAACCCTCATTGTATGGATCAGCATGTGCCGCTCGCCCATCGAAGTGCACGCGGCAAAGCCCAGGCGCCGGGCGGCCGATGCCATGGCTCCCTGCAATTCGCTTATTCTCCGCCGGCGTCGAATGTGGTAAACTAACCGTGCCAACCCGTAGTTCCCGCGACTTCCTATCGAGACGCGAACATGAAGTGTACGATCGCTGCAACGCTCGGTGTATGCCTCCTCATTTTTTCCCCGCTCGGTGCTCAGGACAAGAAACCGACGCCGGCGGCGATTCAGTTCTTCGAGACGAAAGTTCGGCCCGTGCTGGCTGCCAACTGTTTCGAATGCCACGGCGAGAAAAAGCAGAAACGCGATCTTCGGCTCGATTCCTTATCCGCCATCCTCCAGGGCGGCGACAACGGACCGGCCATCGTGCCGGGGCATCCGGAAAAAAGCCTGCTCATCAAGGCCATCAACCACGACGGCGAAACCAAGATGCCGTCGAAGTCCAAGAAGCTACCGAAGGAACAGATCGACGCGATCACGCAGTGGGTCCGCATGGGCGCTCCTTGGCCGGGCGGCGCGAAAAAGTCGATTGACAAAGATCGCCCGCACTGGGCGTATCAGCAAGTGAAACGCCCCGGCATTCCTGAGGTTAAGGACAAGCCGTGGGTCCGCAACCCGATCGACGCGTTCATCCTTGCGAAGCTCGAAGAAAAGGGCCTCTCGCCCGCAGGGCCTGCCGCCAAGCACGAACTGGCGCGCCGGTTGTACTACGACCTTACGGGCCTGCCTCCGACGCCAAAGGAAGTCGATTCGTTCGTCAACGATCCCGCGCCGGACGCCTACGAGAAGCTGATCGACAAGCTGCTCGCGTCGCCCCACTATGGCGAACGTTGGGGCCGTCATTGGCTCGATCTCGTGCGCTATGCTGAAACCAATAGCTACGAACGCGACAACCCGAAGCCGAACATTTGGCGCTATCGCGACTACGTCATCCGCGCCTTCAACGAGGACAAGCCGTTCGATCGCTTCCTGCGAGAACAACTCGCGGGAGACGAGATCTTTCCGGGCGATTACGACGCGCTAATCGCAACAGGATTCTATCGGCTCGGCGTCTGGGACGATGAACCGGTCGATCGGGACCAGGCTCGCTACGACGGCCTCGATGACATCATTGCCGTCGTCGGCCAATCGATGCTTGGCATGACGCTCGACTGCGCTCGCTGTCACAATCACAAGATTGATCCGATCTCGCAAAAAGACTACTACCGCATGCTCGCTTTCCTGCACGGCATTCAGCACTATCGCGGAGGCACCCCAGCCGACTTGCGGCCCGTCGGCAATCCCAGGCAGATGGAAGCGTACAAGAAACTTCTGGAGGAACACGAAGCCAAGCACGCCAAGATCCAAGCTGCCATTACCGTCATTGAGGACGAGTTTCGCAAACTCTACAAACCCGCCACGCAGGCGGTCGGCAACGACCTCGACGACTTGACCTACCGCTTTTATCGCAATGCCTGGAAGAAACTCCCCGATTTCACCAAGTTCAAACACGAAGACGAAGGCAGGCTGCCCAAGAATCTCTTCGATATCGGCCCACGGACGCGCAACGACACCTTCGGCTTTGTATACGAAGGTTTTCTTATTGTCCCTGCCGACGGGAAATACACGTTCTACCTCGATTCCGACGACGGCTCACGACTCACCGTCAACAGCAAGGTGGTCATCACCTACGACGGCATCCACGGCATGGGCAAGGTGCAGAGAGCATCCGTCGAACTCAAGAAAGGCCGTGTGCCTATCAAGCTCGAGTATTTCCAAAACGTCGCCGGCTATGGCTTGTACGTCGGTTGGTCCGGCCCTGGGGTTGAAAAACGTAATCTGTCGGTGCCGTCCAACAACGCCGAGTTCGCCGACATCAACGCCCAGATCGATCGCGAAGGCGCCCGGGTACTCGGCGAGAAGCGCCACCAGGAGTGGTTCTCTCTCGTCAAGCAGCGAGACCTGACTCGCAAGGCGCCGCCAACACCGAATGTCGACATGGCACTGTGTGTCATCGAAGGCGGACCGAAGGCGCCTGAAACGTTCGTGTTCAACCGCGGCAACCCGCACGCCGCCGGCGACAAGGTCGAACCCGGCTTTCCAAGCATCTTCAAGCTGCCCGACCCTTCGCTGGCAAGATCGCTGGCCAAGTCGTCGGGCCGGCGCACATTGCTTGCCGACTGGATCGCATCCAAGGACAATCCGATGACGGCCCGCGTGTTCGTCAATCGCATTTGGCAACATCACTTTGGCCGAGGCATCGTTCGCACCTCGAGCGACTTCGGATTGCAAGGCATGCGGCCGACGCATCCGGAACTGCTCGACTGGCTGGCGAGCGAGTTCGTACTCCCCTCTCCTTCCGGGAGAGGGGCAGCGGGTGAAGGTGGAGCGCCTTGGTCCGTCAAACGTATGCACCGCCTTATCCTGACATCGAATGCCTATCGGATGTCCTCCCGAGTCTCGCCGGATGCGGAAAAGTTCGGCACGAAGCTCGACGTTGCCAACGACCTAATCTGGCGATTCGACATGCGCCGCCTGAGCGCCGAGGAGATTCGCGATTCGATCCTTGCCGTCAGCGGCAATCTCAATCTTAAGTCGGGAGGCCCGGGCATCTATCCGCCGATCCCGAAGGAGGTGCTCGCAGGCCAATCGGTTCCTGGGCGCGGCTGGCCGGTGTCGTCTCCCGCGGAAGCCGCACGCCGTAGCGTGTACGTTCACATCAAGCGATCGCTGGCGTTGCCGATGCTGGAAGCGTTCGACGTCGCAGAGCCGGACCGCCCGACGCCGGTGCGTTTCACGTCGACGGTGCCGACGCAGGCGTTGAGCCTCTTGAACGGTGAGTTCATGAACACGCAGGCGAGAATATTTGCCGAGCGACTGAAAAACGAAGCCGGCAAGGATGCCCCCGCCCAAGTACGGCTCGGCCTGCACCTGGCGGCATCGCGGCCACCGACGGATACCGAAATCCGCCGCGGCGTCCGTTTGATCGAGACGCTGCAACGCGAAGACGGCGTCAGTGCGGACGCGGCGCTGCAGGCATTTTGTCTGGTGGTGCTGAACTTGAATGAGTTCGTGTATCTGGATTGATCGCGTTGGGTAAGGCGCATGGATACGTTATTGTCAGAAACTCTTGCCGCGATTGAAGCCGAGCGAAAGGATCATCGGTTTTCTACGAGTTTTGACCTTGCGAAGAGAATTGCTGAGGCGTGGGGCGAAAACAACTTGGCGGATAGGCTCAATACGGCGATTCCACAAAACTACCCTTGGGACATCGTAGCCAGCTTATTTGACATACTGAGCTGGACCTGCATTGAGAATGGGATCAATGACAACGGGGCAGCGATTTCACGAACAATCGAAGGGTGGTTACAGGAGAACGACGATACGCGAAGGATTCAGATTGCGTTGAATCTTGAGGTTTATCCCTTTATCGATCAGAAGGAGATGGAGATGACCTTGGACGAAGTGGCGAACCGCCATCCACAATTTCGCGACCGATGCAAAGACCTCATTCGCCAGCGACAGCAGGAAAGTGAGCGAGCACGATCGCTTTCTTGATTCGTGTTTGTTGGCTACGACGCGGCGCTGCAGGCGTTTTGTCTCGTCGTGTTGTATTTGAACGAGCTTGTGTATTTGGACTGACGCAAAAAGGGGTATAATCAATGGCGAAGATCAAAGCAATCTTCTACATCCCGATTTGCGATAATGATGGCCGCAATCTTGACGATGAGATCGATGAGCTTGAATTCGACCTGTACGCCGAGTTTATTGCCTGGACGAAGAACGGCATGATAGCAGGCACCTACCAAATGCCCGACGGCAGTCGCAGTGACGACGTGCACATGGTGTATTCAATATTCATGGATGAGTCGCGCCTCAAAGACCTAGAAAATATCTTGCTGGCATTCAAAGCAAAAACCACTCAGGAATCAATCTACCTGGAAATTCAACGCAATGTCGAGGTACGCTTGATAGGAAGGTGACTAAATGACCTCCAATGAGATCGAAGCCCAGATTCGCTACCTTCTTGCCACCGAAATGAATCCGTGGACGCTTTCGGACAAGCTCTTCGGCCCGACCGGATTATTTGGTCTGTTGGGCCCAACGCTGGAAGAACGCAAACGCGTCGGCCGTTCCCCCATTTTCAAGGAAGCACAGAAACGCATTCGGGAACTGGAGCGACAACAAGCAGCATCGTTCCGGGAAGAAGTTCGCCAATTGGGCCGTCGTCCGGCAAAGACTTCATGAAATGCCACCGGGTAGTTACTTTGGCGCAAATGTCACCAGGAAATGAAAATGTCAACGCAAAACTTCTGCCGTCGTACCCGCCGTGAGTTTCTCTGGGAAGCCGGCGCGGGCTTCACGGGACTTGCCCTCACGAGCTTGCTGTCGAATGACAACTTCTTCGCGCAAGAAACGGCGCGTAGCGGCAATCCGCTGGCCGAGCGGGCGCCGCACTTCCCGGCGAAGGCGAAGAGCGTCATCTTTCTGTTCATGTACGGCGGGCCGAGCCAGGTCGACACCTTCGACTACAAGCCGTCGATGTACGCGCTTGATGGCCGAACCGTAAACGTGCGTACGTTCGGCCGTGGCGGGCATCGCAATCAAGGCCGGGTCGTCGGACCGAAGTGGCGCTTCAAGCAGTACGGCCAGTGCGGCAAATGGGTCAGCGACCTCTTTCCCAATCTCGCTACCTGCGTCGATGACATCGCGTTTCTTCACTCGATGATCGCTGACTCGCCGATTCACGGGTCGGCGATGCTGCAAATGAACACGGGCAAGATCCTCTCCGGCAGCCCGTGCCTTGGTTCGTGGGTCAACTACGGCCTCGGCACCGTCAACCAGAATCTGCCCGGCTTCTGCGTCATGCTCGACCCGACGGGCGGCCCCATCTCCGGCGCCAAGAACTGGACGTCGGGCTACATGCCCGCGTCGTACCAGGGCACGATCCTGCGCGGCGTCGGCCAGCCGATTCTCGATCTGCAACGACCCGCCGGCACAACCGACGCTATGCAGCGACGCATGCTCGACACACTTGGCGAGTTTAACCGCGAACACGAGGCACCGCGTGCTCACAATAGCAATCTGCAAGCGCGCATCGCGTCGTACGAACTAGCATACCGAATGCAGTCGAACGCCGTGGAGGCCGTCGATCTGGCCCGCGAGACGGAGGAGACCAAGCGCCTCTACGGCTACGACAATCCGACGACGCAGGATTTCGCCCGCAAGTGTATCCTCGCCCGCCGGCTCGTCGAACGCGGCGTACGCTTCATCCAGATCTACTCCGGCGGCAACCACAATGACGAAAACTGGGACGCGCACGGCGACATGGTTTTCAACCACAACCGCCACGCCGGCCGCACCGACAAGCCGATCGCCGGCCTGATCAAAGATTTGAAACGCCGCGGCCTCCTCGACGAAACGCTGATCGTCTGGGGCGGCGAGTTCGGACGCCAACCGACCGCAGAGTACGCCGTTGGCACGGGTCGCGATCACAACGCCTACGGCTTCACGATGTGGATGGCCGGCGGTGGCGTCAAAGGCGGCGTTAGCGTCGGCGCCACCGACGAGCTCGGCGCCCAGGCCGTCGAGCATCCCTACCACGTCAAGAACCTGCATTCCACGATTCTCACGCTGATGGGATTGGATCCGGATCGGCTGACCTACTTCTATGGCGGATTGAATCAGAGTCTTGTCGGCGTCGAGGGGGCGGAGCCGATCCACCAGGCGATGGCGTGATATGTTAGGTCGGTGAGCCAGCAACGAGGGGGGGCGGAAAAAGTCCAAAATGCTCCTCCGCCTGGCGAATGAGCTCGTGCCTATCGCTATTCATGCCAAGTGCTTCGATGGTCGCGCGGCCAATCGCAGTCAAGCCAACGATGTGAAATTCGTGCCAGGAAAAGTGATCCGACTATGGATCTCTCCGCGGATGAAAAAGCCTTGCGGTATTGCCCGTTAAGGGGTCAACACACGAGGCGCGATCCGATTTCTGGAGATTGCAACTCGGGCACGCAATCGCGAGATTCTCAGGATCCGATGTCCCGCCCGCCGACTGCGGCACGATATGTTCGACATGAAAGGTCGCGCCTTGTAGGGATTGGTGCATACGACAATATTCGCAACGCTGATCGGCGCGAATCCTAACAAGGTCGATCACGTCGACCGATGGCGCCGTCACGGCTTTCGCCCCAAGAATCGCAGGGCCTTGGCACGCATCAAGGAGATCGTCTCGCTCATTTCGACGAGCGACTCCAATTCGTCCCGTTCCATTGGAGTCAAGCGGCCATCGTTGTTGCGATCCATGAGGTGTTGCAAACGCCGGTCAGTTTTCGGCGGCAGGCGCAGCGCAGCGATTTCTTCCATCATTTCCCGCGGAATATTGATTTCGTCGCCCATATCGAGACCCTCCCATTCGGCTATGATTATTTCATAGGCGCGATAGTGAGCAACCAAAGGTCGGCCGCGTGGTCGCGTGCAAGGCGCGACAACCGGTCGATTGGCGCGGCGTGCCGCGAAGGTCTTTCACGGACATGTGGTTTGAATGAGAGTGATCGAGGATAAGTCATCAAAGCTGTACACTCTTCCTACTACGTAAACACCGCGATTACCGAGGTTGGCGGCACTGGGAGGATGCGGTCAAGTATGTTTATTTCTCGGGATGTGATTACCCACATGTTCAAGCCTTGCGGCGTTTGAGACCTGGCAACCTGATCTGGGTATATGTACCACGAATCGGATACGCTGGTGTCGCACGCGTGAAACAGAGGGCTCAACCCGCAGACCTGTTCAAGGTACAGACTGCCGACGGAGAGGTTTCCATTTTGGACCTCATCAAAGACCACAGGATGGCCGCCCACTATGAAGTAGCCGATCATGACGTGTGTGAGCATTACGTTTCTGTGCGATGGCTTCAGACTGTGCCAAAGCTGAGTCGAAAGCATGCCGGTTACGCCAGACGTCCGCTCTTTAGCAGTTGATTGGTTGTCTGCCAGCCAACGGTCCCCGAGTGGCACGAGACTTTGGCCCTTCTGAAAAAGAAGCTTCCCGCTTGGAATTCGTGAGTGCACAAGGCAAGCGTCTGCGCCTTCCTAGCCAAAGCGTGTGTCCACTGAATCAACGGATCTGAAGAATGACCCGCCTAAACACGGACGCATTGCTGACCCGTGGGAACTTGACACGGCAAAACTCGATCACTGTTGATAGCCCCTTATGCTGGCGGCCAACCTTGCGGATCGTGGCCGTAAACCGCTCGGTATGCGGCCACTGGCTTCGGAGGCGGCTGCTTGACAGCTTCTGCCATTGCCTCGCGGTTGCCTTTGTCCAGATGCTCGCGTAGCTCGGCCAGTTCGCGGTCGCGTTTCGCCTCTTCCTGCTTCTTCGCAAGCGCCTCCTCCGGCGAATAGTTCACCCATTCAGGCTCTTCCTTCTCCTTGAGCGCATCGCGCAATGGTCGCATATCGACGACGTGTAGGGCGGGGAAGTGGTAGATCCAATCGCAGCCACGATTCTTGAGACGTCGAAAGATCATCTCATATACCGGCGTCAGATCGGCTCGGCTCGAAACCCAGACGTTGCCCATGTAGAAATCAATGTAATCGAAACGCGACGTGGTGAGCTGCTGATTCAAGTAGTCGGCCAAGAAACCTCCGGAGCCTCGGAACGAGCCAAGGTCAACGATTCGGCCATCAGGCGCCACGACTTCGTGATTCTCCGAAAACACCTCCCAGAGGCACTGGCCGACGAGTTGGCGGACCTCTTCCTCGACCTCAATCGGCGACGTAACGTGATTCTTCGTGATCTCCTCCAGGCTCGGCTCCGGTGTCTCCGGCGCCCCATGCCCCGGGCGAGCAAGCGACCGCAGATTTCGACGAATGCGCGCGCATTCCTCATAGACTTGCTCGGCCGATGGATGGAAGATCGCCAACAGCGGAGAATTAGCCCACCCTTGCGGCGCGATTTCCCGAATCACGTCCTCCCCTGCGAATCCGTGCGGGAACAGGCGATCGAATTCCGCAAAGCACTCCGCTTCGCTGAGAGTCTTGTCGTCTTCCGCAAACATGGGAGTAACCTACACGGTGGGCCTCGTCGATTCTGCATTCCATGGGACAGCATCCCATCGCTTTGGGTTCACTCTCGGCCACATCTGCTTTGCGGCATCCTATCATATCCATGCGATGATCCAGGCGGCGTTTGGCCGCCAGCTATTGATCGCGGGAGATTACCTATGCTCGCATACCTTCGGACAACCGCGCTGTTTAGTTTGCTCATCGCCTCCCCCCTCGCCGCGCAAGACACCGCCTGGAAAGTCGGCCTCGCCGAAGCCAACATCACGCCGGAGATGCCGGTCGTGATGTCCGGCTACGGCGGGCGCACCAAGCCGTTCGAGAAGGTGGCGGCCGAGCTTTTTGTCAAGGTCATGGTCCTCGAAGACGCGAGCGGGCAGCGAGGCGTCATTGTCACCAGCGATCTGTTGGGCTTCCCGGCCGAGGTCGCGGAACCGATCTGCGAGCGCATCGGCAAGAAGACAGGGCTCAAGCGCGAACAGATTCTGCTCAACTCGTCGCACACCCATGCGGGGCCGGCGATCAGCTTGCGCTCGGTGTCGAAAGATCTTCCCGGCGAAGCGCAGCGGACCATCGAGTACACTCGGCAATTGCAGGAGAAGGTCGTCGAGACCGTCGTGCAAGCAACGACGCGCATGAAGCCGGCGACGCTGTCACATGGCTCGGGCGTCATTCACTTCGCCATGAATCGCCGCGAGTTCACGACCGATCGCATCATCCTCGGCGTCAACCCGCGCGGGCTGGCTGATCGCAGCGTGCCGATCCTGCGCGTCGCTGGCGCCGACGGAAGCATGATCGCTGTCCTATTCGGCGCCGCGACGCATGGCACCACGCTCGGGGCCGACAATTATCAGATCTGCGGCGACTACGCGGGGTTTGCGCAGAGTTACCTTCGCGAGAAGTTTGCCAAGGCGCAGGCGATGTTCATGCTCGGTTGCGCCGGCGACTCCAACCCCTACCCGCGCGGCACCATGGACATGGCGAAAACCCACGGCAAGACGCTCGGCGTCGAAGTCGAGCGCGTACTGCAAGCGAAGCTCCGCCGAATTGCTGGGCCATTGAAGATTGCCTATTCCAAGACGGGGTTGCCCTTGCAGACGTTGCCTCGCGAGACGATCGAGAGGTTCGCCAAGGATAAACGACATCCACAGAACTATGCTGCCGGGCAGATGCTGGCTGTACTCGAAAAGGGCAGCAAGCTGCCGACGCACTACGCCTGTCCGCTGACTGTCTGGCAGTTCGGTAAGGACTTGACGCTTGTCGGCCTGTCGGGCGAAGTGGTCGTTGATTACGTGCCGTTCCTGGAAAAAGCGCTCGGTTCGAACCACCTCTGGATCGCGGGCTACTGCAACGACGTGTTTGGCTACCTGCCGTCGGCGCGCGTATTGTCGGAGGGAGGCTACGAAACGCGCGGACTCTACTCCGGCGGCGTCGGCGTCTTCGATCCACGCGCCGAGCGCGTCGTCATCGAAAACGTGCGTGACCTCGCCAAAAGAGCGGAACGAATGTTGCCGGACTGAAATTGAAAATGGAGAACACTCGCGGAGCGAATGCTCTCCTTCGGGATTGAGCCGCAAAACCCTTGACTACATCGCACGCGGAATCGGCGGCGGGGCCGGGAGCGGTTGGCCCGGTAGCCGCGGTATCTCAACCGGCGGAGCGTCCGGAGGCAGCTCGTCCTCACGCACCGCTTCCACCAACCAGTATCGCGTCTGCGGCTCGTAGTTCACCTCGGCCATGGACCATCCCTTGACGCGTCCTTGATTGATGTCGGCGGCGATGCGCTCCGCTTCTTGCCGGGTCCTTGCTCGAGCGAACACCTCCAATAAGATCGGCTCGGTGGTCGCCGATTGCACAGTCATCGACGCGGCGAGCAGCACAAACAACGAAAGCGCCAGACATTTGATCGAGCTACGCATGATAATCTCCTTGCGATGTTCAGGTTGAAAACTCCGGGACCTCACAGCCGACCCCACAAGCCGGCGTCGTTCCCAGCCTGAGATTGCCGATCGGTGGCGCGACCGGCCAAGTTTCTTTTGACAAATCCGGCGAATCCACGACCCATTTGGCCTTTTCTCCCGACGGCATTTCGAGTTCAATATCCCCTAACTTGATCGCCAAGGCCCCTGTATGCGCGTGCTCATTACTACTGAACAGATTCAAGAGCGCATTGACGAACTCGCGCGGCAAATTGCCCCGGAGTATCGCGATCGGCCATTGACCATCGTCGGCGTTCTGACCGGCAGCGTGATGTTCCTGGCCGATCTGGTGCGACGGCTTGATGTGCCATTGCGAATCGGCTTGATCCAGGCTTCGAGCTATCGCGGCAAGAATACGACCGCCGGCGAGCTGTACCTAGGCCCGGGATTGCTTGCGGATGTGCGCGGCCGACATGTACTCTTGCTGGACGACATCCTCGACACCGGGCAGACATTGAGCCGAATCGTGCAGCTTTTGCATGACCGTGGAGCCGCCTCCGTCAAGGTCGCGGTGTTGTTGCGAAAACAGGGTCGCCAAATGCATGCCGTGACGGTCGATTTTGTCGGCTTCGAGATTCCGGACGAATTCGTAGTCGGCTACGGACTGGACTACAACGACGAGCACCGCCAGTTGCCGTACATCGCAACCCTCGGTTGACGCTCGGCAAACAAAGGGATGGATCCCATGACAGTCCTCCACATCATCGATTCAATCGACTACAGCGGCAGCGCTCGACAGCTCTCATTGCTAGCCAAGGCGCAGGTCGACTCTACCATGGTTTGCTGCCTGGGCGCCGAAACGTCGTGGTCGGCGGCGTTGCGCGAGGCAGGCGTCAAGGTGCATGTCCTGGGCTGGACACGCTGGCTTGACTTCAGTGCCTGGTGGAATCTACGCTCGCTGGTGCGCGATTTGGCGCCCGATGTGATCCACGCCTGGCGGCCGCTCGCGCTGCGCGTGCTGGCTACTGTGGCGCCCAGCTTCCTGCCACGCGTCGTGATGAGCGGTCCGCTTTCCAGCCGAGGCGAGTTCGGCTGGCTCGACCAGACGCTCGCCGGACGCATCGGCCGACTTGCCGTGGCGGGGAATACCGACCGTGATCAATGCATCCGACTCGGAATCGCCCCGTCGATGCTGCGCGTCGTGTCTCCCGCTGTCATGGCTGCCGATGGCGATCGTAGACATCACGCTTTGCGTGAGGAATCCGACACGTGGAGCGTGAATCCCACGACCGCCGTGTCAGAGCAACCTGATCACAGCGGTGAGTTCATTATCGCCTTTGTCGGCAATCTCGAGCGCGACGAAGGATGTCGCCAGGCCATTTGGGCTTTCGATTTCCTGCGCCAGCTCTACACGAATGCTCGCCTGCATGTTGTCGGCGCCGGCTCGCAATATGATGACGCGCGCGGCCTTGCGCATGGCCTGGAGTGCGCCCCGCAGGTGGATTTCCTTGGAGAACTATCGAACACCACGCGCGTTCTACAAAACGCCGACGTCGTATGGGTTCCGAGCATGGCGAATTGCGGGCGGCAGACGGCGCTCGACGCGATGGCGCTCGGCGGGCCCGTGGTCGGGTCGGATGTGCCGTGCCTGCGCGAGATGATCCGCGACGGCGAAACGGGCATTCTCACGCCGGTCGCGGATATTGTTCAGTTAGCACGGCGGACCCATGCGTTGTTACAAAACGCCGCGTTGCGTGCTCGGATCGGTCAATCGGCCCAGGCGTGGGTGCGGCAGCATTGTGATCTCACCACAGCGGTATCGCGCTGGAACGAAATCTATCAGGAGATCGCTGCATGAGAATTATCGCTAATCGATCGCCTTGAATGGGAACAGCTTCGACGGTACGTGCTGCTCGCGCATGATCCGCTCGATGCGAGCCACGATCTCCGGATGATCGGCCGACACATCCTTGGTTTCGCCGATGTCCTTGGCCAGGTCGTAGAGTTGCAGTTTCATGTTCCCCTTGTGCATACTCTGCCGAATTGCTTTCCAGTCCCCGAGACGCACGGCTTGCTGGCCGCCGTAGCCGGGGAACTCCCAGTAGAGAAACTCGTGCTTCTTCTGTTCGCCCTTCTCCAGCAGTGTCGGCAACATGCTGATGCCGTCGATATCCTTCGGCGCCTTGGCGCCGGCGATGTCGCACAACGTCGGCATTACGTCCTGGAAACCGCTGATGTGATCGCTGGTCCGGCCCGGCCGAATGCGGCGTGGCCAGCATGCAATCATCGGCACGCGTACGCCCCCTTCGAACAGGCTCCCCTTGAATCCGCGCAAGAGCCATGCTGAGCGGAAAAACACCGAATCGGACCCGCCGACGCCTTCATGCGTCGGGCCATTGTCGCTGGAGAAGACAACGATCGTATCTTCCTCGAGATTCAGCTCGCGCAGCAGTTGCACGAGTCGGCCGATGGTCCGATCCATGCGCGTGACCATCGCTGCATACGCCGCTCGCGGATGATCGTGTGGCTGATATCCCTTGCCTCCCTTGTACGGCGGATCATTCCACAGCCCTTTGTACTCGGCCAGCGAATCGTCCGGGACTTGAAGGGCGACATGCGGGATCGTCAGCGGCAGATAGAGAAAGAACGGCTTGTCCTTGTTGTTGCGGATGAAATCGAGTGCTTCCTTTTCGAAGAGGTCATGCGAATGGTGCTTGCCCGTCGCTTTCCCCGAATTCCCCTCAAGTGGAACCTTTTGGCCGTTGCGCCACAAGAACGTCGGGTAATGGTTGTGGGCGTGGCGTTGACAGTAGTAGCCAAAGAAATGATCGAAGCCTTGCCTTTGTGGATCGCCGGTCGAGGTATGCATACCGAGGCCCCACTTGCCGATCATACCGGTGACGTAGCCGAGCGCCTTGAGCAGGCGAGCGATGGTGACGGTGTTCTCGGCGATCGGCTGCTGGCCGTCGGGTTTGGTTTCGAAGTTGTTGCGGATCTGCGCGTGCCCGGAGTGTTTGCCCGTCATGAGCACGCAGCGCGACGGAGCGCACACTGCATTGCCCGCGTAATGTTGCGTGAAGCGCAGCCCATTGGCGGCCAGCTTGTCAAGCTGCGGCGTCTTGATCTTTTTTTGCCCATAACAGCCGAGTTCGCCGTAGCCAAGATCGTCGGCAAGGATGTAGATGATGTTCGGCTTCTTGCCGCCCGTGGCGTGAGCGGGTGTGATGCCGACCAAGAACGCGACCGCAAACAGGATGAAGCGCATAGCGTAAGTACTCCGGAGTTGGACTGGACGCCATTGTACACGCAGCGTGAGACGGCTCAATACTCAAGTCTGAATTCGCTGCGGTTGCAGGATGGGAAGCGCTGGAGGCGACGGAAATCGGCGACACCGGCTAGCGCGGTATTGCGGCTGGTTGCCAGACGGCGGCCGGGTGGTAGGTGGCGCTGAGGTCATAGCGCACGTCGTCGAGCAAGTCGCGCGGGTAGGCGACGTTGGCATGCACTACTTTGGGATCAAAAAGTTTTACCACGGTGCCGGCGGCCACCGCCAACTCCGAGCAAATCCAGCTATCGCGGTCGAGCACCGTTCTTCCCAAAAACAGCTCGCGCACCGGGCCGCGCGAGCGGAGCGAAGTGCCTTGCAGCAGCAGCCGGCCAATCGCGTAACGCTTGCCATCTTGGGCGTGAGCGAACTTCGTCAGTGCCTTCGACTCCTCGGCACTGACCATCTTCTTACAACGGCGAACGTGGATCGTGCCCTTGAAATCGCGGTCGAACTGCTGCAAGCGCCGATCGATGTTGAGCAGCTTGACCCAGACCGTGTCGTCCGGCCCCGCTTCGAGGACTGCAAGTTTGCCATCTTGCTTGCGTACCACGATGCCCATGTGCAGAGGCGGCCCCGTGCCCGCGTAGGCAAACAGCGCGAGCCACGCGACGTTCCAGTCGTTGTAGAAAATCAGATCACCCTCGTGGGGGGTGTACGACACGACCTCGAACGTCGACTTGGCTTTGGGTTTCTTATGCTCGATCTTGAGAGAGCCGGTTGGCGCGTCGGACGGCGGCGCTGAAAAGAGGGCTGCCGTCAGAATTGTGACCGTGACGATATCCATAGGAACTCTCGCGCCTTTCTCCCACGCCCGCAGCCGAAAGGCCGCGGGATGGCTCTCCAGTCCCGATATTATCACACCAACGTGATTCGAGGCAACCTCCGCGCAACGGCCTACTTCGCAAGATCGAAACTCTGCGGATCGGCGAAGTTGCCGTAGGTGAAGCGATTGAGAAAGCGAAAGCAGGCGATGCCGTCGAAGTCCTTCGGTGTATTGGCGACGCCCGCCGCGAGGACTTTGTCGCGAAAGGTCAAAGTCGAAAGCTCGACGTGCATCAGATAGATCGAATGGATCTTGGTTAACGCCGGCTCCGGTATCGGCCAGCAACGTACGGATTACCTTCTGTCCTCCTTGTGCGAAGGTCAGCGAAATTTGAATTGAATGCCGAACGTGGTGCAAAGGCCATTGGGCGAGAGGCATTAGCCGATCTCCCAGATTTCGTAGACCTTGGAGTAATCGCGGCCAATCTCTAGGCGATAGGCACGCGTCGGGTCAGGTTCCATCTGCTCCAACCGGCGGGCGGTTCACTGAGGTCATCGGTGCAAACGACGACCTTGCCGTTGGCGATGCCGACGTACTTGCCCGGACACGCGCTCGGGTTCTGCTTGGCGTCTTCGAGCACCTCGTCGCCAAGCTCGCGGCTGAGTTGCTGGACGTTTCTTGTGGCCACGATTCGTACGCCACCTACTGAAACAAGTAATCCGGCGTGAAGTACAAGCACATTATTAGAGTCAACACTCCACTGAGTATCAAACCTGCCACGAACGAAACTGGATGAAACTCATCCCGGGACACACATACAACGCACCATACGGCTAACTGGATCCAGAAAATCACCATGCCCAACAAAAACCAGTCGGCTACATTCGCCTGATAATACTGCCAGCCCTCAACGCGATCCTCGCTTAGGTCGTTGTAGTAGAGAACACGATTGGCGATGCCGATTGCGAAGCATCCCAAACTGATGAGAAAAATCAGAAGACGGCGGGTGACTTGCATGCCTTCTCGCTCTTCCAGTTCTCGATGCAGGTGTAGTGACACGTTGATTGTAACGCTTTTGGAAAGAGTGTAGAATAGCATTGATTGCACAACCATACGAACTCAGATCGAACCTTGTTGGGTACGTCATGATAAGCCGCCGCCAATTCCTAACGCGCACCGGCACCGGGCTCGGCATGCTCGGCCTCGCCGCGCTCGTCGCCGACGCCGACGACACCACGCCACCTGATCCGCGAACGCCGCTGGCGCCGCGGCCGCCGCACTTTGCACCGAAGGCCAAGCATGTCATCCACGTCTACCTCAACGGCGGACCGTCGCAGGTCGATACGTTTGATCCGAAGCCGCTGTTGCATCGCTACGCCGGGCAGACGTTGCCGACCGGCAACCTCACGACGGAACGGCCCACCGGCCATGCGTTGCCGTCGCCGTTTCGTTTTCGACGCCACGGCCAATCGGGCATCGAGGTCAGCGAAGTCTTTGAGAAGACCGCGGCCCACATCGACGACATCTGCCTCATCCGCTCCATGTTCGCCAACACTCCCAACCATGAGCAGTCGATGCGACTCATGAACTGCGGCGACGAACGGCTCTCGCGCCCGTCGATGGGCGCCTGGATCAACTACGGCATCGGCAGCGAAAATCGCAACCTGCCCGGCTACGTCGCCATGTGCCCCGGCATGCCCGTTGCCGACACCTCCAACTGGCGGTCCGCGTTCCTGCCCGGCATCTATCAGGGGACACACATCGACACTCGCCGCACCAACGTCAACGACCTCATCGAGAATATCCGCAACCCGCTCGTGACTCGCAGCGATCAGCGTCGGCAGCTCGATCTGCTTGCAGAGCTTAATCGGCAGCATCAGCAGATGCGCCCCGAGGACGCCGCCCTCGAAGCCCGCATCCAGTCGTTCGAGTTGGCCTACCGCATGCAGATGGAAGCGACCGACGCCTTCGACATTAACCGCGAGCCGCAACGGGTGCGCGACGCCTATGGTTCGCACGTGCAAGGCCGGCAACTTTTGATCGCCCGCCGGCTCATCGAGCGTGGCGTCCGCTTCGTGCAGTGCTATCACGGCGACGTGCAACCGTGGGACAGCCACGACAACATCGCGGTCAACCATCGCAACCTGGGGCGAGAGATCGACAGTCCGCTCGCGGCGCTCTTAACCGACCTGAAACGGCTCGGCTTATTTGAGGAGACGCTGGTGATCGTCGGCGGCGAGTTCGGCCGCACACCCGCTGTGGAATTGGCGGGCGGGCGACCGGCGATGGGCCGCGACCACAACCACTGGGGATTCACGGTCGCGTTGGCCGGCGGCGGCATCAAGGGCGGCTACGTCCACGGCGCCACCGACGAGTTCGGCTACCGCGCCGTCGAGAACCGCGTCCACGTCCACGACCTGCACGCCACCATCCTGCACCTCTTGGGCTTCGACCACGAACGGCTGACCTACCGCTACGCCGGTCGCGACTTTCGGCTGACCGATGTGCATGGGCATGTGGTCAACGAGGTGCTGGCATAGGTGGTAGAATGAATGATCATCCAGGAGATAAAAAATGAGCCAGATTGACGCAATCTATCGTCACGGAGTCTTCGAGCCATTGCAGCCGGTCGACTTGCCGGAAGAGCAGCGGGTGCGATTGCAGATTGTGCCGGCGGAGAAGGAGGCGTGGGAGGAGTGGATCAAGCGTGTCGACGCGCTCCGTGAAGCGATACTCCAGCGCCATGGGGTTCTCCCCGACAGCACGCCTGCCATCGCCGAGGACCGAATGCGATGAGCGATGTCATCGTGGACAGCAGTGTCGTGGTCAAGTGGCTTCTTCCCGAGTCCGATTCCGCCGACGCTGTTCGCGTTCGCACGGACGTGCTTGCCGGCGGCGGTCGGTTGATCGTGCTTGACCTGATTCTGCCCTCGGTTGGCAACGCTATCTGGAAAGCTCATCGGCAGAAGAAAATCTCGCTCGCGTTCGCCCGGCAAGCTCTAGTGCACCGTCTACGATCCGTTGATGGATAGACTTAGGGTGCGTGCAACGCACCGATGAGCGGACCGGTGCGTTTCACGCACCCTGCATCCATCAATCCATGGAAGCCAAAGCACTAGCCGAATTGAACAGTTTCCCAATCCAGATGCAGCCCGCTGCTCGGCTTCTCGGCCGAGCATTCGATATTGCAGTCAAATTTGACCGTGCCGTGTACGACGCCCTGTTTGTCGCTCTTGCGCAAGACCTGAACATCAAAGCCGTCACTGCTGACGAACCGCTCTACCAAACTACACACGCCGACTTTCCGCAGATCGTGCTGTTGCGCAATTGGTGAGAGGCCGGCCGACGTGCGCATCGTGTGGATGTCACGTAAACTCTCCCATGAAATGGAGGCGACAATGAAATCACTCCTGTTGGCGGCGACGTGTCTGGTTCTACCGACCATCGGCATGGGCGGAGCCGACGAGAAGAAGCCCGTGGTTGGCGTGAGCGTTCCGGTGGTGCGCAAGGTAGTGGATCACCTGGAGATGAAGGCTCGCTTGGGCGCCAAGGATTCCATCGTCATCGTGCCGCGCGTCACGGGTTACCTCGTGGAGACGCCGGCCAAGGAAGGATCGACTGTGCAGAAAGGCGATGTGCTCTTCAAGGTCGATCCCCGGCCCTACCAAGCGCTCCTGGCCGCCGCCGAGGCGAAGGTTCGGCAATGCGAGGCAAGCCTGGAATATGCCCGTGAGACGAACAACGCCTTCAAAGAGCTCGCCAAGAAGAAACGCGATGCCGTTACCGACAACGAGCTTCGCCAATATCAGGCGCTGGAGACGCAGGCGCTGGCGGCTCGGACGGTCGCGCAAACGGAAGCGGTGCATGCCCGGCTCAACCTGGAGTTTACGGTTGTGCGAGCGCCAATCGATGGGCGTGTTGGCCGATTCTTCATGGCGCGCGGAAATCTGGTCAAGCAGGACGAAACCAACTTGACAACGCTGGTGTCGGTAAATCCGATAGTTGTCTATCTCGACATCGATGAGGTCACGTTTTTCCGTGTGAGAAAAGTGATCGAAGGCCAAAAGGCGGCTGCGGTCGATGTCGGACTGGCGAGCGACAAGGGGTATCCGCGTCGTGCCGTCATCGATTTCGTTGACAATCAGGTTGCTCCAGAGACCGCGACGGTGCGCGTTCGCGCCGTGCTTGCGAACGCCAAGAACGAAATGATGCCTGGCATGTCGGTGCGCGCCCGCATTCCGCTCGGCGAGCCCTATGACGCGGTGATGGTGGCCGACCAGATCGTGCAGTCCAAGAACCGCAACGCCTGGATATTCGTGGTAAATGCCGACAACCGCGTCGAGACTCGCTTTGTTAAGCTCGGTCCATTGCAGAGCGATGGCCTGCGCGTCATTGCCGGCGGCTTGAAGAAGGACGAAATTGTTCTGGTGCAGAGTGTGACGAGCGTTGTCCCAGGAATGCAGATTCAGCCGAAACGCGTGCCGATGGCATCGCTCGATTCGCCGGCGCTGAAGGAGTCGAGTCGTTGAATGCACTACGGTGACTGGCCGAGAATGAGCCCAGAAGGACGCCTCGAGCACGACTGCGGCATCCTCATTACGAGAGAGATAATCGGCGCCTCATCGTGGATCATCGATTCGATATCAGATACCGAAGCGGTACTGCACCAAGAGAAATGGGACGGCCGCGCTAGCCCGGTCCCCGGGAAAACGAAACGGTTGAAGAGAATCTAGCAGTTATGGCATTTGCCGCGAGGTGCCGATAGGATAGGCAGATACCCACGTTCGAGGACGACTCATGAACCCTCATACCGCCACTCATACTCCCATTCCCACCGACCTCATTCGCGTCGGCTCACGGCGTTGGTTCCTTCAAATGGGCCTCGCCGGCTTCGCAGGGATCACGCTGGCCGATGTGCTGCGGGCGAATCCGAATCGGTCGCGCGATCCGAAATCGGTGATCCTGTTTTGGCTCTCTGGCGGGCCGAGTCAGATCGACACGTGGGACCCGAAGCCCGATGCGCCGGCGGAGATTCGCGGGCCATACCGGACGATTCAGACATCGGTGCCGGGGATTCGGGTGTGCGAGCATTTGCCGTTGCAGGCTCGGGTCATGGACAAGCTGACGATTCTGCGGGCGGTCGATTGCTCGGCCAGCAACCACACGCCAATTACGATGCAGGCTGGGAATCCGTTGGCACGGCGGACGGACGACGGGCGCGACGGCGGCGGGTATCCGTCCATGGGGTCGGTGGCGGCGAAGTTCCGCGGGTCGAACAATTTTCCGATGCCGGCGTTTGTCGGACTGGCACCGTCGTGGCGTGCCGATGTCTGGGGCGCGGGCCACATGGGGCACGAGTTCGAGCCGGTCAAAGGCGACGAATTGCCCGGTCGACTTGCCATGCCCGAAGGCGTCAACGTGCCGCGCTTGCAGGATCGAGCGGAGCTGCGTCGGCAGTTCGATTTGCTGCGGCGAACCGGAGATGCGAATCCTGACTTCGCGTCGCAGGCGTTCGATATGGTGGTCGCTCGGCGCGTCGAAGAAGCATTTGCCGTTCACAAGGAGCCGGAGCGATTGCGCGACGCGTATGGCCGAACCAGCGTCGGCGAGAAGGCGCTCTTGGCGCGTCGGCTCGTCGAGGCGGGGACAACGTTCGTGTTGGTTAGTGGGCGCTGGGGCTACTTTGATCATCACGGCGACAACGTTCCGCCATGGGGAGGCATCCAGCGCGGGTTGACGCCGATCTTACCGACGATTGATCAGGCGCTGTCAGCTCTCATCCACGATCTCGACGCCCGAGGACTGCTCGATTCGACGCTGGTGTTGATGATGGGCGAATTCGGCCGATCGCCGGTGATGACGGAGGACGCTGGACGCAATCACTGGACCAACGTCATGTCGATGCTGGTCGCCGGCGGCGGACTGCGCCATGGACAGGCCATCGGCAGTACCGATGCCCGCGGCGGTGAAATCCGCACCCGCCGGGTACGCCCATCCGACCTCGCGGCCACGGTGTTCCAGCATCTCGATATCCCGCTCGATTCGCAATGGACGAATCCGCAGGGACGGCCGATCAACATCGTCACCGAGGGCGGTCGGCCGATCGCATTCTGATCACGTCTTGCGGCTTTGTGCTCAGATCGCGCGATGTGAGCGCGAAGCCGCAAACGGCGCACGGGAGGAATAACATGACCCTCGACGAAGTCCTTGCTGATTTGAAGAAGTTTGCCAAAGAGCACACCAAGCGGATGTGGTTGAAGTATGGTGCTCAAGAGCCGTGCCTGGGCGTCCAGGTAGCGGACATGAAGAAGATTCAGAAGCGCGTCAAGATGGACTACCAGCTCGCGCTCGATCTTTACGACACGGGCATCGCCGACGCAATGTATCTGGCCGGGTTGATCGCGGACGATGCGAAGATGACCAAGAAGGACTTGCAGAAGTGGGTCGAGAACGCGACCTGGGGCATGGTCGCCGAGTACACGGTTCCGTGGGTCGCGTCCTCCAGTCCGTATGGAAGGGAGATGGCACTCAAGTGGATCGAGTCGAAGAATGAATCGATTGCGGCTTCCGGGTGGGCGACCTACAGCAGCCTGGTCGCCATCACGGAGAACGACGAACTCGACCTTGGCGAGATCAAGAAACTTATGGGCCGCGTCGCCGAGACGATTCACAAACAGCCCAACCGCGTCAAGTACGTGATAAACGGTTTCGTCATCGCCGTCGGCGGCTGGGTCAAGCCGCTCAACAAACTCGCCAAGGACACCGCGAAAGCGATCGGCAAGGTCAGCGTCGAGTTGATCGGTGATTGCAAGATTCCTGATGGCGTGGAGCAGATCAAGAAGATGGAAGCTCGTGGCACGCTCGACAAAAAACGCAAATCGCCGAAATGTTGAATCGCTCTCATCTCCTGAAGGGACACCGCATGTTTCGTTTTTCGCTGTTCGCCGTCTCCCTGTTGGCGATTTCCAGTCCGACCCTGGCGCAAGACGCCGCCAAGGTGGAGGTCGTCGTGCACGTGCCAAGCAAGGTTGATTCGTTCAAAGACCGTCAACTGGAGATTCGGCTGTACGAATTCGATCCGCGCATTGCCGACAAGGGAGCAACCCTTCTCGACAAACATCTCGACAAGTCGTTCACGCACGACGCCGGCAAGGATAGGTTGGTTGTCGTCACGCTGGGCGCAAAGGCCAAAGTTGATCCTAAGATGCGCTACTACATCACCGTCTTTGTGCTCGACGCGGCCGGAAAGCGCACCCACATCGGCGAGAAAGACGGCAAGGCTGGGTTGTGCCTGGTGCTCACCGACCGCAATCCCAGCAAGGTGACGATGATCGCGCGGCCTGTACGATAAGATGCAGGAGCATCTCATGGCCGAGCAAAGCCTGCGTGTCAATCTGGGGCAGCGCAGTTACGACATCGCCGTGACGGCCGATGCGCTGCGCGATGTCGGAGTATTCGCACACGCGCGTAGCCAAGGGAAAAACGCCGTCATCATTACGGACGAGAATGCGCGCGTCCACGGCCAGGCGGTTCACACTAGCCTCGCCGCAGCCGGTTTTCGCGTTGCCATCGTCATCCGCGTCGCCGGCGAATCGCAGAAGTCGCTCGAATCGGCAGGCCAACTCTACGACGTCCTGATCGACCTGCCCGCGGACCGGCGCACGCTCGTCGTCGCGGTCGGCGGCGGGGTCATCGGCGATCTCGCGGGATTCGTCGCCGCCACGTACGCGCGCGGCCTTCCCCTTCTGATGGTCCCGACCACGCTTCTGGCCATGGTCGATAGCTCCGTCGGCGGCAAGGTCGGCGTCAACCATCCTCGCGCCAAGAACATGATCGGCGCTTTCCACCAGCCGATCGGCGTCTTCATTGACGTGGCCACGCTCGACACGCTGCCCGAACGCGAGTTTCACAGCGGACTCGCCGAGGTCGTCAAGTACGGCGTCATTCTCGACGCGGGTTTCTTTGAGTATCTCGAGAAGAATGTCGATGCCATCCTGAAGCGTGAGCCGACTGCAATCCAGCACATCGTGCTGCGCTCGTGCGCGTTGAAAGCGAAGATCGTCGAGCAAGACGAGCGTGAAGAAACGGACATTCGCGCCAAGTTGAACTATGGCCACACCTTTGCTCATGCGTTCGAAATTGCCGGCGGCTACGGAGCCTGGCTCCACGGCGAGGCGGTGTCGGCCGGGATGGTGTGCGCAAGTCGTCTGGCCGAGCGGCGCGGCTTGATTGAACGCGAGGTGAGCGAACGGCAAATCCGGTTGCTAAAGGCGTTCTCACTGCCAACGTCGCCGTTGCGATGGCCCCACGACGAGATGCTGGCGACAATGCGCAAGGACAAGAAAGCCGTGGGCGGACAGATGCGATTCGTTCTGCCGACGCGCCTGGGCGACGTAGCGCTTTTCGACAATGTGCCCGAAGCCGACGTGCGGGCGGTCCTTCAACACTAGCCCGCTGCGCAGGCAAGGGACGTGATGCTGGCCCTTGCGTGCGCTGCGGGCTAGTACACGAGGAAGTTATCGTGACCCTCTCCGACGATGAACGCGATCTGCTCGCGCTGCACCTCGTCACCGGCATCGGACCGCGATTGACGGCGGCGCTGCTCGATCACTTCGGCTCCGCGTCGGCGGTTCTGCAAGCATCCATCTCCGAATTGCTCGAAGTCCCGTTCCTTGGAACCAAAGTCGCGGAATCTCTCCAGCGCGCCATGGAAAACCCCGACGTTGTGAAGGAATGCGAGCAGATCGACAAGCATGGCGTGCACTTGCGGGTCCTCGGACGGGCCGGTTATCCCGCCAATCTCGCGACCATCGATGACGCGCCGCACCTTTTGTTCTGCAAGGGCACGCTCGAGGCATGCGACGAACAGGCGATTGCCATCGTTGGCTCGCGCGCTTGCACGTCCTATGGCAAGCGCATTGCCGAGCGCATTGGCGCCGACCTGGCCCGAGCCGGCTGGACGGTGGTGAGCGGCCTGGCGCGAGGCATCGATGGTTGCGCTCATCGCGGCGCACTTTCCGCCAAAGGGCGCACCATCGCCGTGCTTGCCGGCGGGCTGTCGAAGACCTATCCGCCCGAACATGCCGATCTCGCCGACGAGGTCGCTGCGTCCGGAGCGCTCGTCACCGAATCGTGCATGTTGATAGAGCCGATGGCGACGCTGTTTCCGGCTCGCAACCGCATCATCAGCGGCTTGAGCCGCGCCGTGGTTGTCATCGAGGCGGCAGAACGGAGCGGAGCGTTGATCACCGCCCGGCTGGCGGCAGAGCAGGGGCGCGAAGTCTTTGCCGTTCCGGGGCCCGTGGATAATGCAGCCAGCGCCGGCACGCTGCAACTCTTGCGAAAAGGCGCGACGATGGTGCGCAACGCCGACGACATCCTCGAAGATTTGCAAGAGCTGCCGGCCCTCGCCGAACCGAGGGCGCATGATGTGCCTTTAGTCGCCCAACCACCGCCCGGCCTTGACGATGTGCAACTGAAGATTTGGCAGGCTCTCGCCGAACGCCGCATGGTCGATGACCTGGCGTTTGAGCTATCGATACCGATCAGCGACCTGACGCGGCAACTCACGACGCTGGAGTTGAAGAAAGTCATTCGCCGTTTGCCGGCCAATGTCTACGAGCGATTCTGAGTTGCGTGTGATGCACGAAAGCGTCATGGCGTCGCCGGGAAGACGACCGACTTGCTGGTTGCGTTGCCGGCCAGGTCGCGCGCGGTGAGTCGCACCGTGACGCCAGTTCCAGGTCGGGCGGGGACGGTGCATTCGCGCAGGGCAATGTCGATCGGCACGCTGGTCCAGGTCGCTTCATCGCGCTGCCGATACTCGAGCCTGACCGATGCGCCGTCGAGATGGTCGTCGCTGACTTTCCATGTCACGCCGAGGGCGTCTTTCCGGCCTGGCTTTGCTCTCAACTCCACAACGGGCGGCGTCGTGTCGAAGACCACTTTCATTTGAATTGCCGACTTGTCGAGAACGGCAGGATCGCGGTTTCCTGACTTATCGATGGTCCGAAGCGCGAACCAAAATGCGCCATCGCTCTTCGCCGTGAAAGAAATCCACTTCACATCGGCTGGTACGGTTTGAACGTGCTGCCAGGTGACGCCTTCATCTCGCGACAAATGCAGCTCGACCGCTTTCGTTGCGTTGCGCTGAGCGTCGGTGACGAGGGCAAACGGGAACTTGACCACGAGCGCGTTGCAGTAGAAGCAATCGGGCTCGGCATGCTGACACGGCGCTGGTGACACTGCGATGGCGATGATGATCACGCTGATCGGAAAGCGAGTTGAACTCCCCACGGGAAACTCCTTCTTCTTGGCGGGTGCATCAACGGTGTTGGTTATAGAAGGTAACGTTTTCCGCGGCATCGGTGCTTGGACAGCGACCCTTTTCGCTTGCCGTGCGCGCGGCCTACGATAGTCGCCCGTCCATGTTCCAGGTTTCGTTGCATTTCGAGGGGGGGGGTGAGTGTGCGGGTGCAACGAATGCGCGCACGTGCTTCTGGACGAAGGAATTACGTGCAACAAATGCGTTGCAGGCTCTTGGCCAAATTGAACTGGCGCGGTCCAAGTAAGAGCACGGCGGTTATTTGTCGAACAGGCGCGGGCCGTCGGTCTTGTATGCGCCGACACCGCCCTGGGCGCGACGGCCGTGCCACCACCCGAGGATGATGCGGCGCGGCAGCAAGCCTTGATAGTCCCAGCCCCAGGTGCCTTCGTCAGGGCGGCGTGGCTCGGCTTTTCGCGGATTCCCCGCGCCACCGCCCAGGAAGTACCCGCGATAATGGCCCGTGTCGGACGGCAATACGATGCGAGCCTGCGGCGGTTGCGGTGGTTGCTGCGTTCGTTCCTGCGAGGACGCTCTGGTCGCCAGGACACACAAAACGAGAATCGTGTAGCGCATCGACTACCCCTTTGCTACGCCCCGAGCAACGCCTGCTAGCCGCGCGGGTTTCGGTTGAACTTGAAGTATGGCAAACGCACGCCGCCGAAGTAATATTGATCGACCATTATGGCGGCGCTCGGTGAAAAGCCAACAATGCCGGCCGACGTGACGACGTCGTCCTGGTCGACGCCGTCGCCGGAGACGCCGAATCCGCCGACGATCTTGCCGTTGACGTACACGCCGGCGCTGCCGGGAAAGAACACGACGCCACTGGAGTTGGCGCTCGATGCGTGAAAATTCGTATTCGGATGGAAGGCATCGTAACCGAAGATGCTGACGATCGATGAAATCGGCTGGGCCAGGCCCGTGTTGAGGGCGGTATTGCGATTGACGCCGGGATCGTTGAGGTTCGACCAAACTCCCGGATTGGCCGTATCAATGCCCTCCGGAAAACGCGGCAGAGCGAGATACCGGAAGGTGCGGGCGGTGAACGCCGTGCCGGCCGGGATGCCCGCGAGCTTGTCGGCGGCGAGAAGTTGCGTGGCGTCATTGTAATACGCCGTATTGCGCGCCTTGCTGACGGCAACGTTGATAGAAAACATCGGCGAATCGGGCATGCGGTAAAGGCCGAGCACCTCACCCTTGCTGTCGGCGACGGCGAAGACCATGCGCGTCGTCGTGCCGAGCGGACGAATCTGGGCGCGCGTCTGGTTGGCCTGCGTGATGCCTTGCGCGACAATTTTCTGCACCTGCGCCGCTGTGATGCCGGCGCCGGCGTGCGGAGTGACGAGCCAGCCGTCCGGAGCGGGAAGACCGGAGACGAACTTGACTCCAGCGACGCTCGTGACATCCATGAGCATGCCGCTATTGGGATTCCCCGTGCCGATGCTGAAGTAGCTCTTGACGTAGTTGACGAGGTTCTTGGGCCCTTGCGCGCCTCCTGGACCGACGGCGTCAAGCGTGATGCCAACAAGATCGATGCGCGGGAACGGAAGGTCGAAGCCGGACAGCGCTGGGATGCCGGCGATGGTTCCAATGGGGAAGCCAGCGGCCTTGCTTCCGCCGACGGCGGAGAGTGCGATGAACTCCGCTTCGAGCGAGCGGTCGATCTGGTTGGGGTCGTGGTCGGCACTGAGTTTGGAGTTGGATTCGTTGGCAAATCCCGTGGGTCCTGGGAAGAACACCCCGATGCCCCCCAGGAGAACGCCGCTGCGGTAAATGGGGATGCCGCCGGGTAGCGTGCCAATGCCGCGCGAGGCGACGTGATCCTGCGCGGGGTTCCGTTGATTCGCGGCGGTCTTTGTCGTGTCGAAATACGAGAGCGGGGCAAAGGTCGACTTGCCCGCGGGAATGAACGCGGAGCTAACGTTGAAGCGATTGGTCAATCCGACGTCATCGGCCCCGAACCCGCCGTCGAACGGCGTATTCAGCACGCCATTGGGGCCGGGGTTGACGAGCATGTCACGGTTGGTGTGCTCGATGCCGAACAGATCGACCTGCGGCGTATTGGCGACCCGTGGCGGAAAGTGCCCGCCGATGCCGATGGGCGCGACAAATCCAGGGCCGCCCAGTGTTGACGCGGGGTCGGAGATGAACGAGTATGACTCGACTTCGCGCTGGGTGATCGTCGATTGGCTGATGAACTGAACGGTGCGCGAGGTGAGCGGCGTGGCGTTCGTCGAGAAGAACGCCGCCGTGCGAGCGAGCGACACCGCGCCGTCGATCGAGAAGCCAAGAACATTGGAATCGCCCGTGACGGACGACGACACGCCCCCTTCGACGCGCACACCGAGGATGCGGCCATTGCGATCGACGACGGCGATGATTGCGTCATCGCTGGCGGTCGCGGCGGCGGCACGCTGCAGAAGCGTCGATACCTGGGACGTGGTCAACGTCAACGGAGGCAACGAAGCAAGCGGCAACTGGCTGGCGATAAACGCCGGCATCTCGCGTGTTTCGAGCTGTTCGACTTGCAGGTCCATTGTCTTCACCTTTCTTCGTTTGGCGCCCGCATGGCGCCACGCGAACGCTCTGCGAATTCACTCAATACCGCAATTCCAAGCCCATGTTTACGCCGTGGGCAAAGAACGCGCTGGGGCGAAACGAAAACGCCGGGCGATCCTCGCCCCCGGCCGCGCCAAATGTCGTGCTGCTCGGCACGAAGTTCAGATTGACGTTTGTATCGACTTGGTCACCGGGCCGGGCGACGCTGTTCCAGTAGAGGAACGTATAGCCGGCAAATAGGCGAATGTTGTCGGTCAGGTGAAAGCCCAGATTCACTCCCGCTTCCGGCACGACGCCGAACGCGCTGCGTGAGAATCGGCCGCTGTTGCTCGACACCGCGAACAGCCCACCCGGCGACGCGAAGGCCGGCTGCGTATCGATGAACGTGCTGCCGCCGATCGTAACGACCTGGCGCGTCACGCCGAGCGCGACTTTCGCCGACCCGCCCAGGAACCATCGTTTGTGTTGCCATTCGGCTCGCAAACCGAGCTGTGGGCCGAAGAAGTGGTTGTTCGTGTCGAATTGATCGCTGACGACGATCGTGTTGCCGTTGAGCGGAATCAGCCCGACGTATTGCGGGGCCAAATCAACGACGGAAGTTTCGTCGATGTAGAGCCCTTCGCGCAGGTTGAGGTAACGAAAACCGACAAGGCCATCGATTCGCAGGTGCTCGCGGTGAAGAATCGCGGCGGTGAAGTTCGCTTCCGCGCCTTGCAGGAAGCTCGGCGCCTCGACGCCGATCTGCCCGCTCATGATGCCGGGGAATGTCACGAGCGACGCGTCAGGGACACCTGTGTGAACATTGAAGAATGGATTGGCCAGCACGGGACTGCCTGGCGACTCGAAGCTGGCGCTGATCGCTCGACCGTTGATGAAGAAGTAGCTCGCATCGACGCCCCAGCGATGGTCGTCATCGAGCCACCAGCCGGCGCTGAATCGGCCGCCTTTACGATCGAAAAAGTCCCGAGTTTCATTGCCGAAGAGCACGCTCGTGCCCTGCGAACCGAGGCCTCCCGGAACCGAATCGCTGAAGTCGCCGCTGGTGACGAGCGGCGGAAAGTTGGACGACTTGATCCACCAGATCATGAATTCGCCGCGCGCCCAGAAACGAGGCGGACTTTTCGCCATGCCTTCGGCTTCCTCGGCGGACGCCGGGACGGCTTGGTCATCGAACTTGCGTGCCAGGAAGGAAGCGAGGGGCGTTCGCCGTGCGGTTGATGCTTCAACGTCTGTCGCGACGGGGTCAGGCGTAGTCTGCGCACGTACCAACGCCGCGCTGGCAGAAAGAGCAAGGATCATTAACAACGGCAGACCGGTTCGCATGACGTATCGACCGCGCGTCAAGATATTCCGCATTTGCGGATTGTGGCGATTCTTCCGAATGTATCGGCAACAAAGTGGGCAAACCTCCAGGAATCTCACGCAAAGGAGCACAAGCAGCGCTGCAAATGCCCCCTCTTCGCAGCTTTGCGCGGTTGCTTGAGATTCACTAGCTTCTCCGGCGGAAAAATCGCTACGACCGTCAAGTTCCTATCCAGCTTGTCCCGATGAAAAGAACAATCGGAAATCTCGCTAAAGTTGCGCGCACCGACCGAATGCGCGACCGATGGATGTATTCAGTAATGGTTCGAGCGATCGTCACAGCATGGCGCCTTCTCGTCGCGTTCGCGACGATACTCGTTGCTGCGCCATCGTTGTTCGGCGGCGACGCGCCGAGCGCCAGGAAAGAGCCGGTTTACTCTGGAGTCACCGAGCTGTTGGCGCCTGACCCCACGGCGCCGAGAGTGACATCAGGCATAGTCGAGTTTCACGATGCGAATATCGTTGGAATCCCACTGGCTCGCCCACGGCATCGAATTCGCACGATCGGCCAGTTGGTCCTCGACGCGCATTCCGTAATGGACACCACCGAGGGGCCGCTCGGATACGCGGGATCTTCCGGCATCATGCCTCGCGATGTCCAGACCGAGGTCTACACCATCCCGATGGAAGATCGCTGGCGCGTGCCGTTCCCCGATTGGGACCGCTATGGCAAAGGCCATCCGGTCAACGATGACTACCCCTACGTTCGCGGCCGCTGGTGGGATCCGTTCAACCAAAACGTCCTTAAGGGAGACTATCCGATCCTGGGGCAGAACATCTTCCTCGAAGTCACGGGCACGACGCAGATTTTTCTCGAACCCAGGCAGACGCCCATCGCCACGACGCCGTTCGAGAGCACGTCGAATCCGAACTCGCCCGATTTCTTCGGCCGGCCGGGGCAACTGTTTTACACGCAGAACTTTTTCCTGTCGCTCGATTTGTTCCACGGCGATACCGCGTTTCGCCCCGTCGACTGGCGCATCAAAGTCACGCCCGCGTTCAACGTCAATTACCTCGCCGTCAACGAACTTGCCGTCGTCAGCCCCGATGTCAGGAAAGGCACGACGCGCGGCCGCAGCTACATGGCTCTGCAAGAGTGGTTCGTCGAAAGCAAGCTCGCCGACATCGGCCCGAACTACGATTTTGTCTCAATGCGCGTCGGCTCGCAGCCGTTCACCAGCGATTTTCGCGGGTTCATCTTTAGCGACATCAATCGCGGCGTGCGTCTCTTCGGAAACAACTTCTCCAATCGCGATCAATTCAATCTCGTGTACTTCAACATGCAAGAAAAGGATACGAACAGCTTTCTCAACACCTTCCGCGATCGCCATCAGCAAGTCGTCGTTGCCAACTACTATCGCCAGGATTTCATTTTTCCCGGCTACACCGCGCAACTCAGCGTGCACTACAACCACGATTCGCCGACGATGAAGTTCGACAACAACGGCTTCCTCGTTCGGCCCGATCCGGTCGGAGTGTTCCAACCGCACACCGTGGACGTGGTGTACCTCGGTTGGGCTGGCGACGGACATATCGGCCGCCTGAACATCAGCCATGCGTTCTACTGGGCGCTCGGTGGCGACACGCTCAATCCGCTCGCCAACCGCCCACAAGACATCAACGCTCAGATGGGCGCGCTGGAGCTCTCCTACGATCACGACTGGATGCGCTTTCGCGTTTCAGGTCTCTGGTCGTCCGGCGATCACGATATCACCAATAACCGGGCCACCGGCTTCGATTCGATCCTCGACAATCCTAACTTCGCCGGCGGCGATTTCAGCTATTGGCAACGCCAGCAGCTTCGGCTTTTCGGCGTCAACCTGATGCAGCAACGCAGCCTGATCCCGGATCTGCGTTCGAGCAAGCTGCAGGGGCAGGCGAACTTCGTTAATCCCGGGCTATTCCTCGTCAACGCCGGTATCGACCTTGAGCTCACGCCGCGCTGGCGCATCGTGAACAATGCCAACGTCATGTGGTTCGACGCCGTGCAACCGTTGCAGCAGTTTCTGTATCAGCAGCACGTCAATCGGTTTATCGGCGTTGACTTGAGCATCGGCACGGAGTATCGGCCGTTCCTGAACAACAACGTGATCTTCCGGGCCGGCTTCGCATCGCTGATCCCGGGGCAGGGATTTCGCGATCTGTTCAACGGCTACGATCATGACGCACGAGCGCTGTACGCCGGATTCCTGGAGGCGGTGTTGACGTATTGACCGAAGAGCCTCGCACGAGGTCAGCGGCAGCGTGCTGAGCCGCTTACTTCATTGACATCTGCTGGAAATCATCGCAGGGCGAGGCGATTTTTCTTCGTCCCAGAGGGACGGCTGAAAATAGCCCAGCACATTTGTGCTGGGTGGATACGGTTCCAGGAATGTTAGGGTCCCGTAGGGATGACTGATTCAGTCGTCCTTACGGGACTGGATTGATGTTTGATGGCGCTGGACCCCGCACTGAAGTGCTGGGCCATATTCAGCCGTCCCCACGGGACGAAGACCAATGGTCTTTCGAACAATCTGGGTTGTGGGCGCCACCGACCCCGATTGCGCGGGTCTTCGAGGGTGACTCATGTTCGCGGACATCATGCATCGCAAGCCGCATGTCGTAGGTGGGCTCACAATTCTCGCCGCGCTCATCGTCGGCGTACAGCCATGGTTGTTCGGCCAGCAGAATTCGGCGCCGCGCCAGGTCGATTTGCGGCAACAGACAAAGGCCGATGCCGATGTCAAGAGCCACGGCTGCATCCAGTGCCATCAGAATGCCGTCGATCCGCATGAGAAGGGAACGGTCAACCTCGGCTGCATCGACTGTCACGGCGGCGATGCGACCGCGACGACCAAGGAAAGCGCCCATGTTCCGTCGCGTTTTCCCGATGCCTGGCGCACGTCCGGCAACCCGGTGCGCTCGTACACGCTTCTCAATCACGAATCGCCCGAGTTCATCCGTTTTGTCAACCCCGGCGACCTGCGTGTCGCCCAGCAAGCCTGCGGCAGTTGCCATCAGGACGAGGTGCAGCAAACGAAGACGAGCATGATGACGCACGGTTGCATGCTCTGGGGCGCAGCCCTGTACAACAACGGCGCCGTGCCAAGCAAGCGGCCGCGCTACGGTGAAAGCTACAGCATGCACGGCGTGCCGCAACGGCTTCTGACCTGGCCGCCGCCGAGCGAGCACGAGATGCGCACTAAGGGTGTGCTGCCCTATCTCGATCCCTTGCCGCGATTCGAGATCACGCAACCGGGCAATATTCTGCGTATCTTCGAGCGCGGCGGACGGTTCCGCCCGGAGATCGGCATTCCTGAACGCGAGGAGGAATCGGGCCGACCACGGGCACGGCTCAGCATTCGCGGCCTGGGAACCGAGAACCGCACCGATCCCGTTTTCGTCGGCCTGCAACGCACTCGGCTCCTCGACCCGACGCTCAACTTCCTGGGAACCAACGATCATCCCGGCGATTACCGGTCCAGCGGCTGCACCGCCTGCCATGTCGTCTACGCCAACGATCGGTCGCCAGTGCATTCCGGCCCTTACGCGAAGTACGGCAACCGCGGGACAAGCTTCAACCCCGATCCAACGATCCCGCGCGATGAGCCGGGCCATCCAATCCAGCACAAATTTACTCGCGCCATTCCGAGTAGCCAATGCATCACGTGCCACGTGCATCCCGGAACTAATGTCATGAACAGTTACCTCGGCTACATGTGGTGGGACGAAGAAACCGACGGCGAACACATGTACCCAACCAAGCAAAAATACCTGACTGCCGAAGAGCTTGTGCAGGCTTCGATGAACAATCCCGATGAAGCATCGGCGCGCGGGCTGTGGTCGAATCCTCGCTTCTTGGAGAATGTCGTCAACCTCAATCCGCACCTCAAGCACACCCAATTCGCCGACTTCCATGGCCATGGCTGGGTGTTCAAGGCGGTGTACAAGAAGGACCGCGCCGGCAAGTTCCTCGACCATCGCGGTGTTGCCATCGAGAACGTCACCACGCAGCACCTCATGAACGCCGTCAAGATTCCTGAACATGTCAAGGAGCAGTACCGCCAGGGATCGAAGAGGCCGACGCCCGTCAATCGCGACGGCGCCCCCGTGCATCTCATGGACATCCACCTCGAGAAGGGAATGCACTGCGTCGATTGCCATTTCGTGCAGGATTCGCACGGCAACGGCAAGCTCTATGGCGAAGTCCGCGCCGCCATCGAGATCCAGTGCGTTGACTGCCACGGAACCGTCAGCAAGCACGCGACCTTACGCACGTCAGGCCCGGCGGCGGCGGACCCCTCGAAACACAATCCGGACGGTGGGCGCGATCTGAACACGTTGCGCACGCCGTTCGGCAAACGACGCTTCGAACGCCAAGGAGACAAGCTCATTCAGAACTCGATGGTCGAGCCGGACCTGTCGTGGGAGGTCGTGCAGACCAAGGACGTCGTCGATCCGAACCACCGGCGTTACAACGAGAAGGCCCGCCTGGCCAAGACGGTGCGCTTCGACAAAACCGGCAGCCTCGAATGGGGTGACGTGCCGCTCGACGCCAAGGGACGTCCGGACGAAACTAAACTCGCGCACTGCAATCAGAACATGAGCTGTATCGCCTGCCACAGTGCATGGAATCCGAGTTGTTTTGGCTGCCATCTGCCTCAAAAAGCAAACAAGAAGATGCCAGCGCTGCACAACGAAGGCGACGTGCAGCGCAACTACGTCGCGTACAACTTCCAGACTCTGCGCGACGACGTCTACATGCTCGCACGTGACGGCGATGTCACCGGCAACAAGATCGGCCCGGCCCGGTCATCCTGCGCAATCCACGTCGGGTCCTACAACCAGAATCGCGATTCGATCTACGTGCAACAGCAGACGATCTCCGCCGATGGACTGAGCGGCATCGCCTTTAGCACGAATGTCCCGCACACCGTGCGCGGCGCCCCGCCCACCATCAATGGCCGACCGATCCATGAACACGCAAACTTACCCGGCCACAGCGAGACGAAGAGTTGCACCGATTGCCATCTGTCCAAGAAGAACGACAACAACGCGATCATGGCGCAGCTTTTGATGCAGGGGACCGGCTACGTCAACTTTATGGGCCGTTACGCCTGGGTCGCCGCCAAGGACCATGGCCTGCATGGCGTTGTCGTCACCGAGCAAGAGGAGCCGCAGGCAGTCATCGGCAGCCGACTGCACGAGCTGGCGTTTCCCGATTTCTATCGCCAGCATCAGCGCAATCACTACAAGCTCAAGCACGCTCATGAGCATTCAGGGCGCGACATCGCGGGTCGATTGAAGCAGCCCTTCCGCAAGTCCGAAATACTGCAAGTGCAGGCTCGCGGCGAGTATTTGTATGCGGCGTGCGGCTCGGAAGGCGTTCGCGTTTTCGACATTGCGTTCATCGATAATAAATCGTTCTCCGAGCGCATCACGACGGCGCCGGTGTCGCCGATGGGACAGCGGTTTGTGGTGAAGACGCAGTACGCCGCCGCCGTCGCCGCCCCGTGCACGCCGGCACCTGACCCAACACGCAAGCAGAATCCCGACAACCGGGAGCCGAAGGTCCACCCGCTGTTCGGATACATCTATGTAGCCGACAAATACGAGGGCTTGATCCTGATCGGCGTCGGCGTGACGATCGACGGCAACCCGCTCAACAACTTTCTCAAGCGTGACGTCACATTCAACCCCAATGGATTGCTGAATGGCGCATGCAGCGTCACGATTGTCGGAAGCTACGCCTACATCTGCTGCGACGCGGGACTTGCCGTGGTGTCGATCGATGATCCGACGCGGCCCACGCTCACGTCGATTACCCCGCTGCGGAACGCCAAAGCCGTGCAGGTGCAGTTCCGTTACGCCTTCGTGTGCAGCGAAGAGGGGGTCACGTCGCTGGACGTCACGAATCTAGCCAAGCCCGTGCTGCGAGCGCGACTGGCATTGCCCGAGGCGCACAATATCTATCTGGCTCGCACGTACGCCTATGTCGCGGCGGGCCGGCACGGACTGGTCATCCTCAACATCACGAACCCGGAGCAGTTCGGCGTCGATCAGGTCTACAACGCCAGGGGAGCGATCAACGATCTGCACGACGTGAAGCTGGGCATCACGTATGTAAGCGAATTTGCGTATCTTGCGGATGGCAAGAATGGACTGCGCGTCGTGCAGTTGACGAGTCCCGACACGCCGGGCAATCAGGGATTCAGTCCGCGTCCGACGCCGAAGTTGATCGCGACCTATCCGATTCCCGACGGAGGCCATGCCCTGTCCGTGGGCCGAGCGCTCGATCGCGATCGTGCCGTCGACGAGAGCGGCAATCAGATCGCGGTGTTCGGCCGCATCGGCGCGGGGCCGTTGAGCCGGGAGGACACACAGCGCATGTACCTGCGCCGTGACGGGCGAGTTTGGCAAGTCAGCGACGACCCGCGCGACGCGATGTACGGCCCGCCGCGCCGTTAGCGTCGGTCCTAACGTGACAGCACGCCATGCGTTGTTGGTGATTACTCAGGGATGAACGAGGAATCGGAATGGTCCGTCGGCCAGCGCCGCGGATACAATCACGGTAGGAATCGCCCCGGCCAACATCGAGGAAGCGCCATGCAGCCATTCGAAGGGGAACGGGTGGTCGGACTGCTGCCGGAGCAACTTTGGCCGAAACTGCGTGACGCCGCCTTTCTCGCGACTTGCATTCCCGATGGCACACCGCACGAAGGCGGCACGCGCGATCAGGCCGTCTGCACCGTGCGCCCGGGCTTTTCCTTCATGCGCGGCAGCATCGACATCACCATCGACGTTCTCGGCGGCGACGAGCCAAAAACGCTCATCTACTCGCAGAAGAGCGCCGGCCTCGGCACATCCAGCGAGGTCGAAACGTTGTTGACGCTCACTGCCCACGAGCACGGAACCAAGATCGTTTGGCGCGCCGAGGTGAAAAGCCTGGGCGGACTGCTCAAACTGGTTCCGACCGGTCTCATTCGCGGGGCGGCACAGAAAGTCATTGACGACGTTTGGCAGGGAGTTGCCGACAAGCTCGCTCCGAAATTGTGATCGTAGACCTCACGCTCCGCGTGAGGAATTCCTCACGCGGAGCCTGAGGTCTACGGTGTTGGGCCTTGACAACCCGGAAGTGTCGCGTAGAATTGAATTGAGATGCAGTCTCAATAAGCTGCGGTGTCAGCGATTGAGTATCCCACCCATGAGCCTGCCCTTTACTCCTGAGTCCTGCGACGGCTGCCCCGACAAGATCGTCTGCCGTTGCCTCAACGTATCCGAAGCCCAGGTGATTCAAATGATCACTCGGCTCGAAGTTCGGTCCGTACGCGATTTAACGCACCACACCGGGGCGGGCGACGGCTGCACCTGCTGTCACGCAAAACTGCAGGAATACCTCGAGCGCTTCGGCTGCGAGGCCGCAGCGATGGGCTAACGTTGCGTGCGTGAAACGCACCGTCCGCTGAGCGGTCCGTTTCACACACCCTACAGGTCATCAACGGTCATCCTGTCCACGCCTGCTGATCCTTTGTTCGCCCGCACACGATTAATCGCTTCGATCACGTTCTGGGTCCGGGTCACCTCCTCCCTCAGTCGATCCGGCAAGGCTCGTGCATGGCCCAACGCCGCAGACGTTTGTGACTCCTCGCACCCGCCAGCTTCGGTCCCGCCGTCGCCAGTTGAGCCGGGGTGCAACTCCTCCGTCTGCTCCCCGAAGAGGAGGGGCTGGTAGTAGCTGCCCTGCTGTCGCTTCACGTCCATCGAGTCGTTCCAGACGGTCGCTTGCAAGAGTAGATTCAGCCCTTCATCCGCTCTTGCGGAATCTCCCCTCGCTTCGGTGAGGACAAGCAAACTACTGCGGCCTCGGCTGACTTCTTTCGCCTTGTCCCACAGCATTGCTGCCACGGTAGACCGGATCGTCCGGACAGGCGGGGAAACCTCCCAGGGTAAGTTGTGTGTCCTTGGCTCGGGCTTCGCCGGATTTACCTTCGTCGCCTACGGAACGGCTATTGGGCGTCCCCGTCCATTGGCCTCCTTCGGATTCCGCCTCGCGACGGACACCCTGGCCTAGCCCTGCGGTTCGGGCCATCACCGCCCGCTGAGGAGTTGCACCTCCTGAGACACAACATGGCTGGCGCACAAAAAAGCCCGGCCGAGTTGGCCGGGCATGGTGAGAAGCGCGACGCTGTCGGATTAACGCTTGACGAGCGAGAAGTTCCACGTTTTCTTGCCGTTCGTGGCGGTGCCGGTCATTTCGGAGCCGCTGATCGTGCCGGTGTAGACGGGCGTTCCAGATCCTTCACCGAAGCGTAGGGTGACGGTGTTGTTCTCGATCGAGTAGACGCCGTCCGTGGAGCCGTCGGTATCGATCATGGTGACCTTGCCCCCCTAACCAAGCGGAGGCGGCATGCGTTCGCTTGGCTTTACTTGAAAAGAACTCGAAGTCCTTTGGCTTTCTGCGGCGTCTGATGAGGTAGCCAAACCTTCATCGCCTGCAACAAAAATGGACTTCGAGTGCACGCCATCCTACGAAATGGGCTCAGCCGAAACCAGCATCGCTTACGATGGCACTTGGGGCTACTACCCGCTCGTCGTTACGCTCGCCAACACCGGTGAAGTCCTGCGCCTCGTCCTTTGCAGACTCCGGTCGATACGCTGCTGAGCAACTGGGCCTACCTGGTCATGACCGCGTTGCCCAGGAGCCTGAAAACCTGGGCCGCCTTGATGCTGCCCGAGACCGGCCGCTGAGCCGACCAATATCGCGCCGACAATGGGTGGCTGTTGAAGATCGAGTTCAAGACGTTCATCAACGCGCTGATCGCCGTTCCAGATCGTCAAGCAAGCGCGACGCATCGTCTTCCGCGTGCTGGCGTACAACCCCTATCAACCGATCTTCTTCCGTCTGCTCGATGTCTTGCATTGCTGACGCAGCAACCATCGAAGTCGGAGTCTGGGTGCTCCGATCCCCCGCAACGCCACACGCCACCGAGCACAAAGCGAGAGAACGATCGCCGACGCCAGCTCGAAGTCCCATCCGCTGCCGCCGCCGCAGCCCGGAGACGGTGCGCCCGGCTGAGCCATGGCACAAACGCCTAAATTGCGCCGCGACGTCGCTTATTTGAGGGCTAATACGTCGCCCTTCCGCCTGAGATGTCGTAGCACTGCCCGGTCGTGAAGCTCGCTTCGGCGCTCGCCAGGTAATGGACGAGCGCCGCCACTTCCTCCGGCTTGCCCACGCGGCCCATCGGTATCTTCGACACCATGTAATCGACCGTCGATTGCGGCACGCCGTCGAGAATCGGCGTCGCGATGACCGCCGGCGACACGGCGTTGACCGTGATGTCGCCCTGCCCGACCAGCTCTTTGGCCAGCGATTTCGTAAAGCAGATCACGGCTGCCTTGCTGGCGGAATACGGGCCGAGCGTCGGATTGCCTTCCTTGCCGGCGATGGAAGCGATATTGACGATGCGGCCATATTGCCGCTGACGCATGCTGTTGATGACGGCCTTGCAGCAAAGAACGGGGCCGATCGTGTTTACGCGCAACACGATCTCCCAGTCGTCTTTGGTGAGGTCCCAGAGTTTTCCCGCTTTGCCGGTGATGCCGGCGTTGTTGACGAGAATATCGACGGGACCGAGATGTTCGCGCACATCCTCGACGGCGGTTTCGACGTCGGCATCGCTGGTCACATCGCCGGCGACCGCATGCCCGCCGATTGTCAATGCGACGCGCTGCGCCGACGCAGCATTGCGATCGAACACGGCAACCTTGGCGCCGGCCGACACGAGCCGCCGGCAGATCGCTTCGCCGATGCCCTGCCCGCCGCCGGTGACGAACGCCACTTTGCCATCCAATCGAAAAAACGAATCCATGTGCACTCCGTGAGGCACGTTTTCAACGTGCCAAGGGGACAGGGGCACGTTGAAAACGTGCCCCACCTATCTCTTAGAATGAATTTTATGAAGATCGTCGTCATTGAAGCGTTCGGCTTGCACCTGGGCTATCTCGGCTGCTACGGCAACGACTGGGTCGCAACGCCAAATCTCGATCGACTGGCAACGGAAGGCGTTGTCTTCGATTGGCACATCGTCGACCAGCCGGACCTGCACGCTACGACGCCATGGCACGAGCGCAGCGTCGGCACGGGGCGCTACGCCCCACCGGGCCGATCGACGCCGGCGGCGCTGCCGATCGTGCCTCGCGTTGTGCGGTGCGAATCGCTTACAACCTTCGGCGAAGATGCGTCGCGCATCGTGAGCGAAAATGATACCTGGCTGTGGATCGAAGGGCCGAGTCTCTTGCCTCCCTGGCGTTTCGATGCCGAGTTGCTTGACGCCTATTTTGACGAAGACGATGTCGATGAAGGGTTATCGCCGTGGACCGATCCGCCGTTCGATTTGGTGGAACTCAATGACGCGGAGGTCCTGCAGCTCCAGAACACCTATGCGGCCGTCGTGACACTCTTCGACGCTCAACTCGGCGGCGTCCTCGATCGGATCGGCGAGGACGTGCTAGTGTGCGTAACCGCGCGGTCGGGGTTGCCCCTGGGCGAGCACGGCATGATCGGCGCGCCGCGGCCCCTATTGCACGATGAATTGGTCCATGTACCGTTGTTAATGCGTTTGCCCGGGCGAGCGGAGGCGGGGACGCGTGTGGCGGCATTGACGCAGCACGTTGATCTCGCGCCGACTTTTCTCGGAGCTCTGTCCCGAGAGTCCGCGGCGAGCGGTTCGCAGGTTGGAATGAGCCTTTGGCCGCTGATTCGTGGCCAGGTCGATGCGCTCCGTCCGTTTGCCGTGTCGTTCCTGCGGGTCGGCGAACACGAGAGTTGGCTTCTGCGCACGCCGACGCAGGCGCTGCACGTGCCGATCGCTCCGGACGAGCACGTCAAGCCCCAGTTGTTCTTGAAGCCCGAAGACCGCTGGGAGGTCAACGATCTGTTTCAACAGCAACTCGAAACGGCCGAGGAACTGACGATCACGTTGCGGACGTTCGTAGAGAACGCGTCGGCCTGACGCACGTTCCTGCTCCAGGCGCGTGCCTTTCGAATCCACCGCGGTGAGCAGGTGCACAACGGGAGCTTCGCCCGCTTTTTTCGACTCGACGCATTGGAATCAGGCCGCGACCGTGTTCGCCTTGCTGCGCCACCAGTCACGCGCGCGATCCGCGGTCCAGTCATTGGCCGACTCGCACGCCGCCAGGGCCAGGTCGAGGCTTTCCATGTCGGCAAAACGCTCGTCCGGGTTTTTTCGCAAGCACATCAAGATGACTTCTTCCAAATCGATCGGCAGCTCCGGGCGAAGTTCGCGCGGCGGCGGCGCCGGATCCTTCATGTGGGCCGCCACCAGCTCCATGGGCGTGTCGCGGCGAAAAGGCGGCTGTCCGGTCACCAGGAAATAGGCGACGGCGCCCAGGCTGTAGATGTCGGTGCGCGAGTCAATCTGCCCCTTGCCGATCGCTTGCTCAGGCGACAAATAGTTTGGCGACCCGACGATGGCGCCGATGCCCGTGAGTCTTTCGTTCCCCGCGGCAAACCCGCCGATGTCCTGCACCAGGCCGAAGTCTAGCAGCTTGGCGACATCCTGAATGCCGCCGCGCTGACATGCGATGACGTTGCTCGGCTTGATATCGCGATGGATCAGGCCGATGGAGTGAGCTTCTTTGAGGGCGCCGCAAATTTGCCTCAGAAAATGAATTGCCCGTCCCGGCGCAAGTGGGCCGTGCAAATCCACGAGTTCTTGCAGGCTCAGTCCGGGAAGATACTCCATCACGTAATAGAACGTGCCGTCGGCGGCGTGGCCATAGTCGTAGATTTCGACGGTGTTGGGGTGGGTCAAGGTTGCCATCGCCTGGACTTCGCGTTCGAATCGCAACAGCGTCGTGGGATCGCCGGCTTGCTCCGGGCGAATCAGCTTGATGGCGCAGGTGCGTTTCAGCAGTGTGTGCTCGCCAAGGTAGACTTCGCCCATGCCGCCGGCGCCGAGCTTGCGGTGGAGCTGATACTGATTGAGCTTGCGGGCTTGATACGCTTCCTCATGAAGGACGCTGATGCGATACGACCCAAAGATCGCCATGGCACACGCCATGCTCATGACAATCAGCGTGCTGAAGACGTGCGTGCCGACAAAAGGTCCCATCACGGGGCAATTCCAGCACAAGACCAACGTCAAGACGATCGGCATCAAGGCCAGGCAACCCACCACCAGCGCACAGCGCCGCCAGGTGTTGGGAATGAACATGCCGTACAGCACGATCACAAAGAACCAACGCATGTTGTTAGCGGTATTGTTCAGCGACAGAATGCGCTCGACCCCTTCGGGGCGAGCGAGATCGACGATCTTGCCAGGATAGTAGACGCGGAACTGCAGGTCGGCGAAGTAAACGGCCATCGACCCGAACATGACAATCTCAGCGGTGCGCAGCCATTCGTGGCTTAGCGGATAGGTCGTCCATAGCAGAGCGCAGAGGAAGCCGAGGATCGCCACCACGGCTATTTGCAGTGCGTTGTCGATGGCATCGGGGCCTCCGACATTGACCGGCATGAAAAAGCTGCGAACGAAGAAGATCGCGAACCCGGCGAAGGCGATAGAGCAGGCTATGCGAAGCCGCTGGCGCAAGATTTCGTGGACTTCGTCGCTAAAATGTTGCCCTGAGCCCTTGACGATCTGGCAAGGAGGCGCGGACGCCGGGCTGGCTACGGTGTCAGGCTTGTTCTCGCGCCGATTCGGCGCGTCGGCGTCGAGCACGGTCGCATCGTCGTTCATCCGTTCGCGGTCCGTTGCCATGCACGCCTCGCGGTACAATTCGATCAACTCCTTATCATTGTAACGCGAGCATGGCGAAAAAAAATGGCCGAGGAGCCGCGCACAAAGTAAGCAAGGTCCTTGAGCAGCCGCTGACTAGTTGGACATCGCCACTGTTGAAACCCTGCTACGCCTGCTTGCGGCGAACGAGCGTTGCTCACACTGGTTCCCGCTTTCGTTGCATTTCGGCAGGGGGTGTGCGGGTGTGTGCGTGCAACGAATAAGCGAACGTGCTGTTTTCTAAAGGAGTTACGTACACAAAATGCGTTGCAGGGTGAGACCAAGTGGAAAAAATGGCGCTGTCCAACTCGGGGAACGGCATTCTAGTCGCGCGGAGCGGTGCGCATGGGGATCCCTTTGCCGGTCGCGTCCACCACACGAAGGAAGAACTCCCAGTTGGGCTCTGGATTGGGGGCGGCGCTTTGGCATATCTTGACCAGCACCGTGTTCTTGCCGGCCTTCAGTGAGACGGCGAAACGATGGCGATCATGCCGCACGCCGTTGCGCCATTCTTCGAAACCGAAGAGCCTTTCCCCGTTGACCCAGACGGTAAAGTTGTCGTCCGCCGCCCCGCGCATTTCGGCCCTCATCGCTTGATCGACGCTGAACTCGGCATAGGCAAAGGCGACGGCGTCGTCGGCGCGGCCCAAGGCATCCTTGTGCGTCAGGTCGACGAGCGCCTGGTGCCGGCCCGTGGAGGTCTCGCTGACGCGAAATCGCTTCCAGCGCACCTTCCCCTTTTGGCCGTCGTGTTCAGCGGAGAGGTCGACTTTTTTTTCAGGCGGATACGAGAGGTGGAAGCCCTTTTGTCCCTGGCCGTCAAATGGGCCGATCGCGTGCCACTCCATCAGAAAGCCAAGATGCTCAGCGACGCTGACTTTGATGCCGGCCGTCTTGAGACCAGCGGCGGCGTCCCGGCCTTGCTGAATGTCCCGCGACTTCTCAAATGCCTGGCGATAGAGGTTTGTCCCTATGAGCGTGTTCCCCGCCTTGGCCGAGCGATCGGCTTTCTCCAGCACTTGGGCGACAGCGTCATAGCGAAACTCGGGATCGTCGAGCCAGTCGGGGACGAGTTTGGCGCTCGTGCCCGGTTGGACGCGGTCGAGCAGGTCGAGCGCCAGACGCCGGGCTCGCCCATTCTTGGCGGCGTCCTTGACGAATGCCTGGAGCTTGTGCGGATTGATGCGTTTGCCACCGGCTTTCAATTCACGTTCGGCGATCTGGTCGAACGCCAGCCGGAGCCAATTTGCCGCGACGGTGTCGGTCGTGTTCATGCCTTCCAAGAGCGCCGGCAGGATCGCCGGCTCGCCTTGGCTCAAGCGAGCCCAGGCGGCGCGTCCCGCTTCTGTGCCTTGCCCCTGCTTGACGACCATCGCGATGTCGGCGTCCACACTGCCGCCAGCGAACACCAATCCGCACCAAACGACGAACATTCGATTTCTCCAAGAATCACTGCGAACCCTGTTCGGCCGACGGCGTGGCGCTCCACTCCAGAATGGCAAGACACGCGAACAGCCAACCCGCGCCCAGCGCGAAGCCTCCCACCACGTCGCTGAACCAGTGGGCACGCAGGTACATTCGACTAAACCCAATGCCGAGGATGATGACGACCGCGCCGCCGATGATGGCCATTCGCCGCCACGAGCACGTTTGCATCAGAACGAGAGAATAGGCCAGCAGACCGTAATTGACGACACTGTTCATGCTATGGCCGCTCGGATAGCTCAAGGTCTCTTCCATGACGGCGCGGTTGCGCAGCTCGCGCGGCGGCCTGGGCCGCTGGAAGACTTCTTTGACGCCTTGATTAAGAAGAGCGGCTCCGATGATGATGCCGAGCCAGGCCAGAGCGTAGCGTCCGTTGCCGAGCGACGTCTGCCAAAGTACAGCCATCAGCGTGAGGATGGTCATGCCGGCGACGCCGCCCAGGTCCGTGATGAAGAGAACGAATCGCCAGGGTCCGGTGTGGGTTTCGCTCCAGTCGTGCCAATGACGTGCGCAATCCATGTCGAAAGCCGGGATCGCATCGCCCCCCAGGACAAGCCAGGTCCAGATGGAGAAAAATGCCGTGACGGCCAGCGAAGCAGCGATGAATGCTATCGGCATGAACCCTCGCAGATGTGTCCAATGGGCGTTGGAGATTCCTGGTTTCCACTCGAACGGGAAAAACCACAGAGGCACAGAGGTCACAGAGAAAGGCTGCGGGATATTTGCGAGTACGAGGACGAGATATGCCTGTATTTTCTCTGTGACTCATGTGTCTATGTAGTTACTTTGGCTCGATCTTACACAGGACCAACCATGGTCGCCGTTAGATCCCTGCGCCGATCGATGTTGCCGGCGAGGCGACCGTCGCCAGCAGATCGATCGTGAACGTTGTCCCCTTCCCGACCGCGCTTGATACGTTCAATCGGCCGCCGTGCATCTCGATGAACGATCTCGCCACGGTCAAGCCAAGCCCCAGGCCTTGCTTGTCGTATTCGAACGTCCCCGACGAATGCCGGGACACGTCGAAACCGGTGAAAAATGGCTCGAAGATTTTTTCAACGCACTGCGGATCGATGCCTTTGCCGGTGTCGCTGACGACGATGCGAATCCTCCCTTCGGCGGCCGACGCGTTCAGGCGGATCGCCCCGCCGTCCGGCGTGAATTTCACGGCATTGAACAAGAGCTGCGTGATGGCATCGCGGATCTTGTCGGGCTCGACGTCGAACGTGCCCAGATCATTCGGAATCGTCGCTTCGAACTGCTGACTGCGAGCCTCAGTGAACGGTTTGGCTTCCGCGACCGAGAACTGAATCAGCGCGCTGGCGTCGACGGATTGCCGCTGCAGCGGGCGTTCGAAATTCTCCGCGAGCAAGAGCTTGACCATTTGATCGACACGATCGCTGAGCCGCCCGCCCGACTGGCGTATGCGCTCGACGAGAGCGTGCAGTTCCGGAATCGACTTGGTCATTCGCGCGGCATGTTCGGAAATCGCCAGAAGTATCGTCAACGGCGTGCGCAGTTCGTGGCTGGCGACCTTGATGAACGCCTTCTTCATGTCGTTGGCCCGGCGCAACTCCGCGTTGGCCTGAGCCAGCATCACGTTCTTGGCTTGGACCTCCTTGACGAGAAAACGGCGTTCTTCTTGCAAGCGGTAATGGTCGTAGGCCTGCCTCAGCGTCGCTTTGAGATCATCAACCTGCCACGGCTTGGAGATGTAGCGATAGACGTTGCCTTCGTTGATCGCGTCGATCACCGCGGTCAGGTCGGCGTAGGCGGTGAACAGCAGGCGAACGGTGTCGGGGTGCTTTTCCTTGACTTTGGCCAATAGCTCCACGCCGGTCATCTCCGGCATGCGCTGGTCGCTCATGATAAGGTGCACCCGTTCGGTTTGCATAAGCTGCAAGCCGTCTGCCGCGCGCATAGCGCCGAGGACGCGATAATCAAAGCGCAAGAGGTCTTGCACGCTCTGGACGAGGTCAGGCTCGTCATCGACGACCAGAAGACAAGGCTTCGCTGCCATGCACGGATGTCCTTCGCGTGTCCGCGCTCGCCAAGCGCGAGCGGCTAAATCGATACTATCGATAATCATCGCGAATGGGGGTGAAGATGTCGAGCGCTTTCACTGGCTCCTCCAGGGCGACCACGCGATGCTTGACGTTGCCGGGGATGCGCCACATGTCTCCCTTGGAGAGCAACTTCTCTTCGCCGCCGATAGTGAAGATCGCTCTGCCTTCCAATAGGATCCCCACCTGCTCATGCGGATGGCTGTGCTCAGCCACGATAGAGTGCGGCGCCAGCTCGACGTAAGAGAGCATCATCTTGTCCACCGAGCACGTCCAGATATTGACGCCCGGAAAGATGTTGTGCTGGCTGCATTCGTCCTTGGTCGGGAAGTAGAAGCTCATGAAGCGTCCTTTGGAGTAGGTCAGGCTTTCTACCCTGACGAAAGCGTTTAGGCACACGTCAGGCTGGAAAGCCTGACCTACCTCTAACAAAAAACCCCGGCGCTATGGCCGAGGTTCTTTTTATGCCGCGAGGGCCGTATCTGTCAGAGCCTGAAGCGTCAGCGAGAAAAAGTCTCTGCTTCGTTTACGCTTCAGGCTCTGATGCGTAACCTCAGCGCCCGCCGAAGAGGCCCGGCGAACTCATTTGATAATGCATCTCCGCGCTGGCCCTGATGATGAGCGACTTGGTTGGCGGGAAGAAAACAATCGAGCCAGGTCCATTCGGTTGCCAGTAATCGGGCGAAACCGTGCTTTGGATCAGGTTGATCAGCATCTGGGCGTTCTGCTGCATTTGGGCCTGAGCAACGAATGGGCCGAACATCATCTGCATCTGGGGGCTCGGCGCGATCAAGTCGTCGACCTGGTAGGTGCGGACGACCGTATATTCAGATGCCTTCTTCGGCGTCATTACCTGGATGGTTCCTTCCTTGATGATGTAGGTGAGGCTTTTGTCGCCGAGGATCTTTTTCAGGATCGTGCGCACAGAGACTTTTCCGATCTTGAACGTGACCGGATCATCGTAATCGACCATGGCGTCGCGCATCGAGCCTTCGTCGACAATGATGGCCAGGCCAGTCTTTTCTTGAATGTGGTTGAGGACGGCCTTGAACTTGTCGTTGTCGTATTCGACCGACATGACCGAGTTGAGCGTCTTGAGCAGCTTGACTTCTTTGTCGGTCAGCTGCGGGCCGACCGTCTTCTCACGAGCTTTCGTCAATTCGCGCCAATACGAGGGGAAGGTGATTTCACGATCCGTGAGGACGCCCGATTTTTCGATGCCCATGTTCAGGCCTTGAATCCCCGCTTCGCGTTGGCGAATCAAATCGGCATGGATCTTCTGATCGCGACTCATCGGTTCGATCCAGGTCTTGGCGACGCCGCTGGCGCCAATGGATGGACCGGTCGGAGGCCGATCGATTTTGGGGCGGTCGAAATCGCGCGTGCCCGGCCGGGGCTCTTGCGACGATTTGGAGCGGATAGTGTCGTTAACGCCGTTGAGGCGGGCCTGCAGCCGTTGCCGCAGCTGCGCGCGCTGGGTGGGAAGCAGATCCATGGAATTGGCGACGTCGTCGAGCAAGTCGAGCAGGGCCGCCTTGGCCGTCGTCGGCGCTTGCTTGTAGGACGCCTTGATAGCGTCATCAACTCGGCCCATCAGCTTCTGGATAGCGATTTCCTGGCGCAGCGCCGCATCGCGCACGCCTTGTGCCGACGCTAGACTAGCCACGCCGAACACCGCAAAAACCGCTACTATCGTCAAAATCGAACGCGACATGAGGCTCCTCTCCTTCGAGATGGAAACCATTCTTCCCCAATAGCTAATGGTATCTTTCGGCAAAAGCCAACGCCAGCCAAAAACGGAGGTTTTGGCGATTTTTTTCTTAGGCAGGGTGGGTAATTCGGACAATGAACCTGCGAGCAAAAGACCTGGGCACGCCGTGTTGCAAATCTCGCGGACGGCGATTATGCTGAATTAGGCTGGAGACCCTACCATGATCGAACGAATTCGCGACCTCTACTGGGCCAAGCCATTCCGTCCGTTCACGCTACAACTCGCCGCCGGCGACGCGGTCACCGTTGGGCATCCCGAATTGATGGCGCTCTCGGAAAGCACGAACGAAGTGGTAGTCCTTGAACCCGACGGAGCTGCACACTTCGTTAACTTGGCACAGGTCACTCAGGTCAAAGTCACGGACAAAAAAAGCAAATCGGCGAAATGACCGATCAACGCCGGGCGAAATGCGCAATCACTCTCCTTGCTCCTCGCCCTCCGATTCCGACTCTTGCGGGGCCAACCCAACGGGGTCCAGACCCAGAAGCTCGCGCAACTTGCCGCACTTCTCCATGAAATAGAGCCGCGTTTTGCGTTGATCGCACAGGATTTCCGGATCGACGACCTCCGGTTCGCCGACGGCGATGGCGATGTCGCGGAAGAAATCGAAACTCTTGTCCTTCGTCGGCGGGCCATTGAAGTACGAGAAGTACGATCCCCAGCCGCCTTCAATCCAGCACACGACGACCGGCGTATTGGGCCGTTCTTTAAGGATATGCCAAACGCCCTGGCCAAACATTTTCAGCGGTTGTTCCTCGCTGCGGCGCATGCGGCCTTCGGGGAAGATGACGACGCACTTGCCTTCGTCGAGCGCTTCGACGGCGATTTTCAGTTCCGGCACGTCGCGGCGAAACCCCGACGCCTCCACGCGAATGACTTCGAACAAATAGACCATCACGAGCCGCATGAACCAGTTGTCAAGAAACACGCTAGTCATCATCGGCGTCATGGATCGCGGCAACACCTTGGCGAGCCACAAGGGATCCATCCAGGCGCTATGATTGGCAATGACGATCACGGGCCCTTTCAGCGGGAACGTCTCCAGGCCGGGCCCTGTACTTCGGAAGCGATACATCAGCAAGAAAACGACCTCAACAAGTTGCTCCAGGATTTCGCGAAGAAAGATCCATATCGCGGCGAGCGTCGCCAACGCAGAGACCCCGGCAATGATCCAAAGCTGCGCGGAGGGGGTAAGGTCAAAAACATGAGTGAGCGCGGTCATGCCGATCCCCACGATTGCCGCGCAGAGATAGTCGGCCATGTTGCGAACCGCCATGGCGTTGCCGCGGGCGTCGGCTGGAACCACGGACTGGTAACACGCGGCGAGCGGGACGTTGATGAACCCCGCCATTGCGCCGACGAGTGCGCAGAACCACAAATCCGGCTTGTCCCCGGTCGCGACGTAGCCCAGACCGATGGTCAGGCCGACGCCGCCCATCGGCACCAGACCGAGCATGCGGCGCGGATGCTTCTGCAGTCCCGCGAGAAGCGAACCGATCGCCACACCGCCAGCGACCCAGGCCAGGATGAAGGCCATCTCCGTCAGTGTGAATTGCTTGCCGAAGAAGAGGGCCAGCATCGCTGCCGACATGCCGATGATCAGGCCGCGCTTGCCGGATAGCCCGATCAAGGCGATACGGGCCTCGCGTTCGTCCCAGATTCGGCGGCAGTCGACAAAGAAATCCCAGACGGCTTGCAATGGCGGCTCCTCGCGGCGCACATCGCTCGAGAAATTCACCGGCAGCGCGGTCAGAAACGCCACGCCATTCAGTGCGGCAATCAGCACGATGGCGCTGTTCCAGCCGCCGACGCTCATAGCCTGTAAGTCCGTCCCGACCATCGACAGCACGCCGACGAGGATGGCCGAGAATGTCCCCATCTCGATAAACCCGTTGATGCTTGGGAGCGGCCATTGCGTGTCGTTCGCCGCGGCCGGGAGCATGGCATAGCGCGTCGGCCCGTAGATCGCCGAGCCGACGGAGATCAATGCCCAGCAGGGGAGCCAAAAGTCGTTGAGAATGCCGAAAATCGCCATCACGGCGAAACCGAAGAAGGCCGAGCCGATCAGAACATTTGATTTCGGCAAACTATTGCAGATGGCGCCGTTGAAGGGAGCGAGCAAGACCGCCGGTACGCTGAAGATGCCGGTGACGAGATACCAGGCGCTGTTCTCCTCCGCCTGGCCCAGCTTGGCGTATTCGAAGCAGACAAACAGCCGCAGCGCGTTGTCGGCCATGACGCGGGCGGTCTGTGAGATCCAGAGGCTGACCAGTTTCCAGCGGTCGTCGAACATATCCATGTTTCCCCGTTTACGTTTAGCGCTCGCCCCGCGCCTTGTGTGCGCTAAACGCAAACGTGAATGGGCTTGAACCTCATCGTAACGTTGCCTGTCCGTCGTGGATGATATGAAATCGCCGCGGCGTTGACGCGTTGGCATGGGACGCTAACGTAATCGTAGTGGAGGCGCGTTTAGCCGCTCGCCTTTGGCGAGCGCGACAACCACCCTCGCCAGAGGCGAGCGGCTAAACGGAGGCGAAACAACGCGAAGGAGCTGCCCGAATCATGCCAAGCTATAACCCGAAAGTCATCGAGCCGCGCTGGCAGAAACTGTGGGAGGAATCCAAAACCTTCCGCACGCCCGACGCGGCGAACAAGCCGAAGTACTACATCCTCGACATGTTCCCGTACCCGTCCGGCTCCGGATTGCATGTCGGCCATCCCGAAGGCTACACGGCGACCGACATCCTCGCCCGCTACAAACGCATGCGCGGCTTCAACGTCCTGCATCCGATGGGCTGGGACGCCTTCGGTCTGCCCGCCGAGCAATACGCGATTCAAACGGGCACACATCCGGCCGTCACCACGCAGAACAACATCAATACGTTTCGTCGCCAGATCAAGATGCTCGGTTTCAGTTACGATTGGGACCGTGAAGTCGACACGACCGATCCGAACTACTTCAAGTGGACGCAGTGGATATTCCTCGTACTGTTCGACACCTGGTACGACGCCGAGCAAAAGAAAGGCCGCCCGATCAGCGAGTTGCCGATTCCCGCCGAAGTGAAATCGCAGGGCGACAAGGCGATCCGGACCTATCGCGACAGCAAACGGCTCGCCTATCAAGCCGAGGTTCCGGTCAACTGGTGCCCTGCCCTCGGCACCGTCCTCGCCAACGAAGAAGTCATCGACGGCAAGTCCGAGCGTGGCAACCATCCCGTCGTCCGCATGCCGCTCAAGCAATGGATGCTCCGCATCACCGACTACGCCGAGCGCCTGCTCGACGATCTCGACACCGTCGATTGGCCCGTCGCCATCAAGGAGCAGCAACGCAACTGGATCGGCAAGAGCGAAGGCGCTGAAGTCGATTTCGCGCTTCCGTCAGAGCCTGAAGCGTTAGCGAAGAGGGGGCCGTCTTCGCTAACGCTTCAGGCTCTGACCATTCGCGTCTTCACCACCCGCCCCGACACGCTCTTCGGCGCGACGTACATGGTGCTGGCGCCAGAGCATGCGCTCGTCGATGCCATCACGACGCCCGCGCAGGCTGCCGCCGTCGCGGCGTACAAGAAAGAGGCTGCGTCCAAGAGCGATCTGGAACGCACCGAGCTGGCGAAAAAGAAGACCGGCGTGTTCACCGGCGCCTATGCGATAAACCCGGTAAATGGCGAGTCGATCCCGATCTGGATCGCCGACTATGTCCTGGCCACGTACGGCACCGGGGCCATCATGGCGGTGCCGGCGCATGACGAACGCGACTTCGAGTTCGCGCGGACCTACAACCTGCCGATTCGCCCGGTCGTGCTGCCGCCGAAGGATTGGCTCGAAGCAACCAAGGTGTTCAAGGTCTTGCAGCGTTTTTTCAAGGATCCCCATTACTCGGCCGGGATGGCTTTGATCAAGGATCCCAAGGTGAGCACCTTGTCGCAAGACGAGGCCGCACTCTTGGGCCGAATGACGTCGCTGCTGGTTCGAGGATTCGACAATCCGCTGACGATGACCGAGGAGATTTACCGTTCGTGGATCACGACCTTCGCGGAGTGCTTTTCCGACGAAGGGACGGCGATCAACTCGGGCTCGTTCACGGGGCAGCCGACGGCTTCGTTCAAGGCCTCGATCATCGCGTGGCTCGAGAAGGAGGGGAAAGGCAAGCGCAAGATCAACTACAAACTGCGCGATTGGCTCTTCAGCCGGCAACGCTATTGGGGCGAGCCGTTCCCAATTCTGCACGAGATCGATTCGGCAGGCAATCCGACAGGCGTGATCGAAGCACTGACGGCGAGCGAGTTGCCGTTGGAATTGCCGAAGCTCGAGGATTACAAACCGACCGGCAATCCCGAGCCGCCGCTGTCGAAGGCCAAGGATTGGTTGTTCGTCGAGAAGAACGGCAAGCGCTATCGCCGCGAGACAAACACGATGCCGCAATGGGCCGGCTCGTGCTGGTACTATCTTCGTTATCTGGACGCAAAGAACGACAAGGCGTTTTGCGATTCGGCCAAGCTCAAGCAATGGCTGCCGGTCGATCTCTACGTCGGCGGCGCCGAGCACGCGGTCCTGCACCTGCTCTATTCGCGATTCTGGCACAAGGTCCTCTTCGATCGCGGCCACGTGCCGTGCGCCGAGCCGTTCAAGCGGCTCGTCAATCAGGGCATGATCCTCGGCGAGACGCGCTATTACGCCGGCGACACGTTCTACACCGAGGATGAGATCGTCGCGGAAGGCGGCAAGTACTACAAGAAAGACGATCGGTCGGTCGAGCTTACGCCACGCGCCGACAAGATGTCCAAGAGCCGAGGCAACGTCATTAACCCGGACGACGTTGTCAATCAGTACGGCGCCGATAGCCTGCGGCTCTACGAAATGTTCATGGGCCCGCTCGAAGCAACCAAGCCGTGGAGCATGCGCGGCGTCGAAGGGGTGTACCGTTTTCTCAATCGCGTCTGGCGCCTGGCGATCGACGACCGCCACGAAGCCGTCAAGTTGCTCGACGCGGTGCAGGATGTCGAACCGGATAAGGAAACGCTGCGGCTGTTGCATCAGACGATCCAACGCGTCACCGACGATCTGGACACGATGTCGTTGAATACCGCCATCTCGGCGATGATGGAGTTCACGAACCACTTGACGAAGCAAACGGTGCGCCCGCGCAGCGTGCTCAAGACGCTCGTGCTCCTACTCAGCCCTTTCGCCCCGCACATCGCCGAAGAACTCTGGCAGGCGTTGGCCGAACTCCCCTCGCCCTCCGGGAGAGGGGTTGGGGGTGAGGGAAATCACACCCTCGCCTACGAACCGTGGCCGACCTACGACCCGAACCTGCTCAAGGCCGACACCATCGAAGTGCCGGTGCAGATCAACGGCAAGGTGAAAGCCAAGCTGACGGTCGCCGCCGATATCGGTAAAGACGCGCTCGAACAGGCGGCTCGCAATGACGACAAAGTCAAGAGCCAACTCGAAGGCAAGACGATCAAGAAGGTCATCGTCGTCCCGGGCAAGCTGGTGAACCTGGTGGTCGGTTAATGTAGGGTGCGTGAAACGCACCGTCCCGATTGACGCCGTCCTCAAATGGTGCGTCTCACGCACCCTACAGCCGAATCGCGCCCTGATCTAGCCTTCACAATGCGCGCATTGCGTTCTGACGCCTTCCATACGAGATCACGCCATGAGATTCCTAATGATGGTAGCTGCGACGATTGTTGTCTTAGGGTATTTGTCGATGACCGCATTCGCCCAGCCCACGCCGAAGCGCAACGTCATCCAAATCGAAAACGCCAAGCCCGGATCGAACGACTGGCAACTCACGCGCGTCAAGCTTGACAAGGGCATGGCCAGCTTCCGCACTTCGCTCATCGAGGGCTATTGCTCGCATCAATCGGTGCAGGCCGGCGATACGCTCAAGATCATGGTCAGCACGGCGCCGGCCGCCAAGTTCAAGATCGAAATCTTCCGCACCGGCTACTACGCCGGCAAGGGCACTCGCCTCATGACCACGCTCGGGCCTTTCGACGGGAAAACGCAGCCGGTCCCGCCGGTCGGCGAGCATCGGCTGCGCGAGTGCAAGTGGGAACCGTCCGCGTCCATCAAGATCCCCGCCGACTGGACCAGCGGCGTCTATCTCGGCCGGCTGACGACGATACCAGATAATCCCTCTCCCCCGGTGGGAGAGGGCAAGGGTGAGGGGGAAAAGCCCTACTGGCAGTCCTACGTCGTCTTTATCGTCCGCGATAACCGCCCCGCCGATATTCTGTTTCAGTGCAGCGACAACACCTGGCAAGCGTACAACCGCTGGCCCGACAACTATTCTGTTTACACCGATCCGAAGGGCAACCAGGGCCCGTGGAGCAAGGTCAGCTTCGATCGCCCGTACGCGAAGTACGCCCAAATCTACGACAACCCGATGTCAATCGGCTCCGGCGAATGGCTCTGCTTTGAGTTCCCCCTCGCCTACTGGCTCGAACAACACGGCTTTGACGTCGCCTATTGCTCCAACAGCGACATGATCGACAAGGTCTCCCCTCGCCCTCCGGGAGAGGGGTTGGGGGTGAGAGGAAAGCACAAAGCCTTCCTCAGCGTCGCCCATGACGAATACTGGGATCGCCGAGCGTACGACAATGTCGTCAAGATGCGCGACGCCGGGGTCAATCTGTTGTTTCTGTCGGGCAATGCCGTCTGCTGGGTGACGCCCCAGACGCCATCGAGCGACGGCCGTCCCAATCGCATCATGTTTCGCGGCGGTCCGTACGGTGGCAAGCACAAGTGGGCCGTCGATCGCGAAAAGATCCATGGCCCCTTCCCCGAGCGCGGCCCCGACGAAGGCTACCTCATGGGCGCGCGTAACGTCGAACCCGTCAACGGCGGCGGCGACTGGATCTGCACCAAGCCCAACCACTGGATCTTCAAGGACACCGGCATGAAGAAGGGCGACCGCATCCCGGGACTCATCGGTTGGGAGTATCACGGCGACCCGCCCAGCGACTTGCCGGGCCTAGAAGTCGTTGCCGAGGGTACCGCATGGGTCGGCGGCACGCGTCCCCAAAAATGGACAGCGACCATCTATCCCGGCCCGAAAGGCAACTTCGTCTTCAACGCGTCCACGATCTTCTGGTCGCAAGGTCTAAGCAGTCCGCCCGGCCACATGCTGCCGTGGTCGCACTGGAGCCGGCCGCATGGGCCGGATGAAAGGGTGCAGCGGATCACGCGGAATTTGCTGGAGCGGGCAATTCGCGGCAATTGATCTCGTTTAGCGTTCGCCATACCTCACGCGATCGCGCGGCGCGGCTCGAACGCCAAACGAAGACAGGTCGTTTTCTTTTTTCGTTTGCGGAGCACTCACATGAGCACAGCCACGCCCGCAACGCCGCCAGAAAGCGAGAGCCCGCCGCGTAGCCGCTGGTGGCAGCTGGCGGCATTGGGCATTCTGGCAGTCGCGGGCATCCTCGCTCTCTACTGGTGGTATCTCACCGAGTCCACTCGGCGTGACTGGGAATTGGCCGAGACGGAGGCCTCGCTCGATCTGCCTCGCTGGCGGCTTCTCGAGCTTGAAGCCGATCGACCCAACGTTCCCGACGACGAGAACTCCGCGCTGCTCATCATCAAGCTGCGCCAGCGGGCAGGCGGGGTGCACGTCAGCGCGGCGCCCAACTACGAACAGATCTTCGAAAACCTGCCTCCCACGGCCCAACTCAACGCTCAGCAACAAGAACTCCTGCGCGAACGCCTCGAGTTGATCGGCAAGGAAGTGGAGGAAACGTACAAGCTCAAAGACATGCCGCGCGGCCGGTTTCCGATAACGTATGCCGACGACGGCATCAGCACGCTTCTTCCGCATCACCAGGAGTCGCGGATTATCATGGATTGGCTGCAGAACGACGCCTACCTGCAAGCGCAGATGGGCGATCTCGACAAGGCTGTAGCGGCGTCGGAAGCGATGCTCGTGGCCGGAAAGGCGTTCGAAACGGATCTGTTCCTTATCACGTTTTTGATTCATGTTTCATTTGTGAATCATGCCGTGCTGACGCTGGAACGCACTTTGGCACAGGGGCAGCCAAGCGAGCGTGCCTTGCTCCAGATGCAGAAAGCTCTTGAGCGCGAATTCGATAACGCTTCTTTTCCACTGGGGCTGCGAGGCGAACGAGCGATGATGCATCACCTGTTTTGCAACGTCCGCGACGGCAAGGTTCAATCCCTGCAAGGCATGTTTGGCGCTGGAGCCAACGATTCGTTCATGCGAGCCCTGCAGGCGTTCTTCGCCGATCACTTCCCCACGACGCTGCTGAAGCACTATCCGGAGTTTCTCCGTAGTCAGAATCGGCTTGTCGAATTGGGCAAATTGCCGCTTTGGGAGCGTCAAGCCAAGCTCGAAGAATGGGAATCGGAGGTCACGACATCGTCAAACCCGCTGATCCGCCGTCTGATGCCAGCAGTGCATAAAGTTAGCCGTGCCGACTGCCGTACGCAAGCCATGCTGCGCAGCGCCGCGGTTGCCGTCGCCTGTGAGCGTTATCGGCTCGCCAAGAAGGCCTGGCCCGATTCGTTGGAGGAGTTGGTGAAGGAAAAACTACTCGACGCGATTCCGATCGATCCATTCGACGGACAACCGATCCGGTATCGCCGCACCAAGGATGGAATCGTTGTCTATTCGGTCGGCGTCGATTGCAAGGACGACGGCGGCAACATCGATCGGCATCGCTTCATGGATCCCGGTGTGGATATCGGCTTCCAGCTCTGGAACCCGAATCGACGCCGTCAAGCGCCGCTCCCGCCGGTGGTCGTTCGCGCACCGGAGTGACGAATCCGCCGCTGCATCGCCTTGAAAATGGACGGGCCGCCGGACCCTGGGGAGGTGACCCGACGGCGCCGTCGCCCATGAGGGATCACTTGCCGGTCTTGACGGCCGAGGTCAGCCGGTCGACCGGGATGCCGTAGATGTTGGAGAGCAGGAGAAGCGCCTGTTCGTCGGCGTCGATGACGCGGTCGACGACCAGGCGGTTTGCCTCACGACGGTAGGGCACGACGACCGTGTACGTCCCGTAGGTCGGGTTGAAGAAATCGCAGAACTCGCGGCCTGCCTCCGACTCCATCACGTTCCTGCCGAACAAGATCGACGAAATCGTTCCCGTCTTGATCTCGCCTTTGAGATTGAGGACCGCCCGGCACTTGAGGATCATGCCTCCCATGCCATCGCCGTCGAGGTCTAGCAGGCCGCTCGGATCGCGGTAGGCGCGAATGATCGCCACGCCGGCGGCATCCTTGAGCGGTTGATAAAGCGCGTGTTTGGTCGGCGTCTCGCGGGCCTGCTTCAAGCCGGCTTCGTCGGATTCGCTGCGATCGGTGTTGGCGACTCCCGAGGCATCGGTGACGCGGCCCATGAACAAGACGGTTCCGGATTTCGGATCGCGGATCAGGAAGATAAACGGACGATCGGCGACGAACTGCGGCGGCAGCTTCGGCGGGCCTCCCCCCTTGAGCCCGATGCCCGTCGCGGCGGCGGCCTCCGTGCCTTCCTCATTCACCGCGACGAACGCCTTGTGATGCACGCCGCTGACCGTCAGATCGCGCTTGCCGCCTTGAACCATCCCGGAGAAGTCGGCCCCATTTTCGCCGGGCGTCTCAAAGGCGCGAACCAGGCCCAATCGCTTGAGCAGCTCGGACAATTCATTGTCGCTGGTGAACTTGAAGCGGGGCAGCGTTACTTTTACGTCTTCTTCCGCACGAAGCTTGCTCAGCCAGGCGCGGAGCGTTTGCGCTGTCAGGTTGGCTTCGAGCGCCGGCAGGCCTCGCACATTGTCGGGCGCGATCAGGACCATCGAAAGGCCGCCCTTGTAAGGCAACTCGACGAGGCGGAAGTTGCCCATAACGCCAGTCTTGAGCGATTGCGTCGGATCGCCTTTGCCGATGAACGCGAAGTTGACACGGTCGAACTTGCTCGACATCATTGGCGCCTTGACCGACTTGCCTGTGATCGTCGTGAAGTTTCCTGGCTTTGTTTGCCGTTTGTCGAACTTCTGCACCCAGTCTCCCTTGAAGTAGATGGCGTTGGTGAGCACCATGCGCGTAAGCGGGCCGACCGAACCGGCGGGCATGAGGTCCTTGATGCGCTGGTTGGTGTTGTTCTCCACCCAACGGTTGATGCGTTGGCGTTCCGCTTCGGACTTGGCGGCGAAGTCGCACGGGAATGCCCCGCCTGTCCCGTAGGAATCGTTGAGCGTCTTCACAAAGCGCGGATCAAACGGGTACGTCTGCTCGGCCCAGAAAGCGTTGGCGATACGCAGGTCGAACCCGCCCGCGTCTTTTTTTGCCTGGCCGACGAGATCGCGACTGACTTGCGCGAGTCCCGTGTGAATCATCGCGGTTTGCCAGGGAATCGTCTGAGCGTCGGCGCCGATTCGGCGAGCCTCCTTGGGGAAGTGCAGGACGTTGCCGAACTCGTCAGCCGTCTTGCCACGTGCACCTTCGGAAGCCATGGCGAGGGCGATCGAGATCGAGTACGGGCTGAAGAAGAGGTTCTTCTCCTCCTGCTGTTTGACGAGTTGCCGATACAGATCGAGGCCGAACTCGGTGTTGGCTTCGACCACCAACTTGGCCGGCGCACGTCCTGGCTCGGTCGCCAGGAGCGTGTTGGCCTCGCCGGTGATCGACCCGTGTTGATTTATCAGCGTGACCATGCCGGTTAACACCAATACCCGCGTGAAATGCATCATTTGGTTCTCTCCTTTTTTCTCTGAATCGGTAACTTCGTACGCACCGACGAGGACATCGGAGCCGGTAATGGAGACCTTGCCCGCCGGCGTTTCGACGACAATCGGGGCGTGGCCGGCGTTGCCCTGCGTCTCGATGCGAACCTCACCACGATCGAGCCGCAGCGTGTTCGGGCCCGTCTTTTCGAACTTCGCGTTGCCGATCGGCGTGGGCGTCCAGGCGATCGTGGGCAAATTCCCCGGCGGCGTCCCCTCGCCCGTCGGACCAGAAATCGCCCACCACACGACAAACCCAACACCGACGGCAATCGCGATCGCCATCCCCGCCAGCACAATCGGCCACACGGGTCTCGATGGCATGGGCGGTGTCGTCGATGCCGGCGCGGCCTCCTGCGGAACCGGAAACGCGATCGTCGACTGTTCGAGCAATCCGTGAATCGCCATGAAACGCAAGTAGTACGTGCGAGCTTCAGCGCTGTGGATCAGGATCGCCTCCAGCCGCGCAAGTTGCTCCGACGTGATCTGTTCGTCACGCACCGCGCCGAGCAGTTCGAGCAACTCATCCTCGTTGAACGGCCGATCGCTCATGTGTCGCGCTCCGCCACCGCGTTCTTGGCGTCCAGACAAGTCAGCAAGAGCCCGTAGATCAGGTTTAGCGCACGGCTGACGGCCGATTCGCTGCGGCCCAGCGCTTGCGCCACGCTTCGGCTCGTCGCTTCGGGCTCATAACGTTGCTTCAGCAAGGCTCGGTGTTTTTCGGGCAGCTTCTCGACGCACATTTCGAGCGAATCGCTGAGGTCGCCCGTCTTGCCTGTGTCGCTTGCCGCCTCCGCCGCCAGCGTCGCTTCGAGCGCATCGCTGAATTGCATGCGTTCGCGGCCCTTTTTCTTGCGGAAATTGAACACCTTGTTCCGCGCGACGGTGAATGCCCAGTGGTCGAACGGCGTGCCCGGCTCGTACGAATCGATCTTTCGCCAGAGCACTTCCGCGACCTCTTGCAGCAAATCCTCGGCATCGGAGCGGTTGAAAACGAGGCTGCGAATGTACGCGTAGATGCGCGGCTGCCAGCGCACCCACTCCTGCCGAAACAGATCTTGCTGGTTCATAGGCCAATCCGTCGCACGTACAACCCGCCCCGGTCTTGGTCTACAAGGATATTTCCGTCGAGGTCAGATGTTTGCAACGTTTTTTGAATTTGATTGAAAGCGCAAAAAAGGTGTCAGGAGCGAATGGCATTACGCTAGGCCGCAGCCCTTTAGCGTGACAGGGATTTGCGCAATGTCTGGCGAGCTTTTTTTCATCAGCTTGTATTCCTTCATCCTACGCTTTGTCACGCGGCTCTATCCGAATGGAACGCCAAGGGTTGACATTCAACGCGGTCAGGATCGTGTCGGCTTTCGCGTCTCGCAGCCATCGCATCGCATCCATGGAGCCGATGCGGTCCACCGGAACGCTTTGGGATCAACAATGCGTTGGCGCCATTCGGTCCTGATACCTTTTATGGTCCCGTCCGTTGACTCGAGACAGTTTGCAGATTTGGGGCGTGGGCGCGGCCACACTGAGTGCGAGGCTCTTTCAACGCGCCAGTTCTTCGAGAAACTCGGCGAAGGAAGTGGCGACGCGCCGAAATTTCCAGGCGTCCTTGCCGCGTTCACCGACGAGAACCGGCGCGTCGCCGTTCGCTACCCTGGCGAGATCGAGGACAAACGGGTCGCCGTTGTGACTGGCGATTACCAGCAGATGCGCCGGCCAATCGGAAAGCGGCGTCTCATCGATCGGCGAACATGCGTAGCCGCTTTGGCATTCGATCAACTCGTGCGCGCCGAAAACGTGGACGCCATAGGGCAACCGCCGTGCCGGCAAAAGGACTTGCACCGGCGTGAAGCGCGTCAGGAAATCGCGATACACATCCGGTAATTTCCAGCGTGCGGCAATTCGTTCCAAGTCGCCGGCGCTGCCAGGGGCGAGCCAACATCTCGGTTTGTTTCTGGGCTTCTGACGCTTTTTCAGCTTCTGATCCAGCCGACAAACCGTCCGTTCAAAAGCTGTTGTCGGTTGATCCAAGGCCGGATGACGGACAATCGGCGGTGGCGCGCCATCCGGATAGCCCGCATCGGCCCAGGCGCGAAGTTCCGTGAGCCGTAGGTCGGCTTCACGCCACCGGCTAGGCTCTGGCAAGTTGCGATCGAACGATTGTTCGCTGAATCGACTCAGACAGCGAATGGCGTAGGCCCGGTGCTCGATCGGTACCGTTGCGTCTTCGGCGATGCCAACGAGTTCGACGTATGCCTCTTTGCCCACCGATTGGAGGTAGCCGGGAATGCAAAAAAAGCGAATAGCCGGGTCAACCAAACCCCTGCGGAACAGATCGGTGATTGAGTGGCTTCCTTTGCCAACTGAATGTACAAGGTAATAGCAAGCGTAGGCGCGCCGACCCGGGAGCGATCCATTCTCGGCGTAGCGGGCCAGGACGGCAAGAGCCTCGGCATCCCCCTTCTTCGCCTTGACCGACAAGCGGAAGATGGCGTCGGACGCCACGCTTTCGTCGGCCGTCGCGAACAAGGCGACGCTCAAGTCGGAAACCGGTGTGTCAGCGTGAAAAATCATAGTGCGTGTCGAGCGATTTCGTTGCCGATTGATATACCCGACACGTCAAGACCGACACGATTTTTTTCCGCTCGTTCATTGAATGATCGGGAGCGAGGCCATTCCGAGATGCCAGGGAGGCGGCGAGGATGTGCCGAATTTGTGGAAAACGCTGTCCCAGGGGTTCGTAGCGCTCACCCCTGGGCTTCAGCCGAGAATCAAATCTCGAAGCTCATCGGCTTCTTCTCGCGGGCTTCCGGACCCTTGATGCGAAGTGACGGCTTTTCGAGCGTGACCACGGTGAACGGCTCGACCGTGTGCGTGAGCCAAACGCTCGAGCCGACGACGGCGTGATGACCGACGACGGTGTCGCCGCCCAGGATGGTGGCGTTGGCGTAAACGACGACGTCGTGCTCCAACGTCGGGTGGCGTTTCATGCCGCGGATGATGTTGCCGGCGGCGTCGCGCGGGAAGCTCAGGGCGCCCAAGGTCACGCCTTGATAGAGCTTGACGTTTTCGCCGATGTCGCACGTCTCGCCGATGACGACGCCGGTGCCGTGATCGATGAAGAAGCCCGGGCCGATGCGAGCGCCGGGATGGATGTCAATGCCGGTCTTGGAGTGAGCGTGCTCGGTCATCATGCGCGGAATGAGCGGGACGCCCAACAGCAAGAGTTCGTGCGCGATGCGATAAATGGTGATCGCTTCCAGCCCCGGGTAGCAAAACACGACTTCGTGATGGCTCTTCGCCGCCGGGTCGCCCAGAAACGCTGATTCTGCATCCTGTTCGAGCACGTATCTTAGTTCCGGCAACTTCGTCAGCAGTTCGACCGTCTTCTGCTGGGCGAGCGCCTCGATGTCGATCGGTCCCCCCTTGGGGTCGTAGTCGTGCCGCAACGCGCGAGCGACCTGCTGGGTGAGCTTGTCGTGCAGGCCGTCGATGAGGTCGCCGACGTGGTATTCGACGTTGCCCATGTGCAGATTCTGCCGCCGTGCAAACCCGGGGTACAGAATCTCCACGAGGTCATTCACGATATCGATCACCGTATCCCGGCTCGGCAACGGACGATGGCCGAGATGGTTGATGTGATTGCACTCGGTATAGGTCGCGACAATCGCTTCGGTGATCTCGTGCAGCCCTTCTTTCAATCGCAGATCAGTAGCCATGGATTCGTTCCTGTCGTTTTCTTTCTTCGTTTTGCGTTCGCAGCAGAGCGCCTTTCGCACTGGGCGCTAAACAAAGAACTTGAGTTTGTGTTGGTTGCGGATTGACGGCATTCACCGGTCGGGAACAGACGTTCCCACGACGATTACCCGGCGAACGCCGAGCAACAGGTGCAGCGATAGATTTGATTGGCAGCAGTCATCCGATTCGTCCTTGTGGGCTTTGGCAATCCAGGCAATCTATTATACGTGCGCAAGCAGCGGGCAGGCAACTTAGAGTCAATCCGGCAAGCCACGTCCGGCACGTTTCCAACGTGCCATAACCCGGAAAAACACGAGACGTGGCACGTTGGAAACGTGCCCCACAGACCTTCCCGGATCGACGCTTAGCCGCTTGCGACGTAGCAGAATCATCGGCAAAAGCGGCCGTCCGGTTCACTGGATCGTCCACTTCAACAGCTTGTAGTCTTCGAGCTTGTCGTAGTTGTTCAGCACGTTGATCTCCTTGACCTCGTCCGGCTGCCAGTCGCCGAGCCGAAAACGATGCGACACGATGCGAGCCCCCTTCTTGAGCGTCTTCTTCATGTCGGGCGCGATGCGCTCGGCCAGGTGGTCGCCGATGTAGAGGAGGACGACGGTCGCCTCGGAGTAGTCGGTCACCTTCAACGCGTCGCCGGCGCGGAACGTGACCCGATCGCCGACGCCCGCCTCTTTGGCATTCTCGGTCGATTTCTTGACCAACTCCTCGTTGATATCGATGCCGAAGCCTTTCTTGGCGTTAAAGTTCTTGACCGCCTGGATGACCATTCGTCCGTCGCCGCTACCGATGTCCCAGACGACGTCATCGGGACCGACCTTGGCCCATTTACACATTTCATCGACTACTGCCGCAGGAGTGGGAAAGTAAATTGGTTCGATACGATCCTTCTTGTCGGGGTCCTCCTTGGTCAGATCGATTTCGACGGTCTTGCCCTTGGGAATGGTGACGACCCTGGTGCGAATGCGCTCCGTGTACGTGTTTGGCCAGAAGTGATAGACGACCGTGACCGAGTCTTTTCCTTCGGCGGGCACGACCTTAAGTTGGCGTTTGGGTCCGCGTGGCTCGGAAAAATCCTTGCCGTCGACGAAGAGCTTGGAGACCCGCTCTTTGGCGTAGCTGGGCGGCTCCTCACTGGTCGGCAAGGTGAGCACCAGATTGCCGTCGTCCGGATCCTTCGGCGGCTTGCAGCCTACGGGAACGAGGATGACCACCGATAGAAGCAGGATGCCGGGGAGTATGCGCCGCATATTTGGGTCCGAAAATGTTGTTTGTATGAGAGTAGGCTATTTCTACGGGCGCGGGATTCAAGCGCCGTCAGTCGAGCGAAATGACAGCAAACTCTGCCAGCGATCTGGGCATGTCATGCTGGCGTGCTAAGCGAATCATCACGGTGCCGTGACCCGATTTCGCTTGGCACGTTGGCCTAGCGTGGGATTCACAACTTCTTCAATGACAATGAGATACGCGAGCGCCGCCCACAGGGTGCTTGTATGACACCTGCTTTGGCCTACCGTTTGCTAAAGAAGGCTAACTCGCCGTCCGGCTGGGTGGTCATGGGAGAGGTGGCCGCTTTGTCGTGACGGCTTTTTCATTTTTCGTCGAGCAATTCCCAAACGACGTTTCGCAATCATGCGTTAATATGATATTCTGTGAGCGTCCTACGCAAGCCGTGCGCGCCTTTGGGTATCGTGATGCTGAGTTCCACACCTGAAACACCCGCTGTGGATGTTGCCGTGCCGTCGGCCCCGCGAGCGGAAAACATCGACCGCTTCGGCGCTCGCTGGTGGAACTATCTCAAAGCCTGGTTCGGCCCCCCCTCGACGCGGAGGCTCGCCTACTCCGCTTTGCAGATACCCGAAATCCGCTACTGGGAAGAAGAATTTTCCCGGCTCTCCGATGACGAAGTTAGTCAAAAGGGTTTGCATCTGCGCGGCCGAGCGCGCGGCGGCGAGTCGCTCGACGATCTGCTCCCCGAAGTCTTCGGCCTGGTCTGCGTCGCTTCCAAGCGATTTGTGGGGCTACGGCCCTTCGACGTGCAGCTCGCCGCCGGTGTGGTGTTGCATAACTGCGCTCTAGCTGAAGTATCGACCGGCGAAGGCAAGACGCTCGTCGCGACCCTTCCCGCCACGCTCAATGCGATGCAAGGCAAAGGTGTTCACGTCACAACGGTCAACGATTACCTCGCCCAACGCGATGCCGACTGGACCTCGCGCATCTACACGAAGCTGGGCCTGACGGTCGGCGTCTTGCAGATGAAGATGACCGACGAGGACCGCAAGGCTGCGTATGCCTGCGACATCACCTACGGAACCGCGTCGGAGTTCGGCTTCGATTTTCTCCGCGATCGCTTGAAAACAAAGGGGGGCGCCGGGCAGACCGTTCCGTTCTGGACCGCCTGGATGGGCAACGGCCAGGACTTCCAGCCGCTGGATCCCAAGGTGCAGCGCGGCCATCACTACGCGCTGGTCGACGAGGCCGACAACGTCTTCATCGACGAAGCTCGCACGCCGCTCGTCATCAGCATGGGCACGCGGCCGGCCACCGAGGAAGAATCGGTCGTCTACGTCTGGGCCGACAAGCTCGCCAAGGAAATGGTTCGCGATGTCCACTTCTATCTCGATGAGAAAAAGCAGAAAATCGAGCTGACCGAGGAAGGCCGCAAGCACATTCGCTACTCGAACCCGCCGGTCGGTGAACATTCGCATGCCATGGACAAACTGCACGAGCATGTCGAACGCGCCTTGCACGCCAACTATCGATTCAAGCTCGATCAGCACTACATGATCCTCGACAAGAAGATCGTCATCATTGATGAGAGCACCGGCCGGCCGATGCCTGACCGCCAATGGAACGAAGGGTTGCACCAGGCCGTCGAAGCGAAAGAGGGAGTGCCGATCAACTACAAGAGCGATCACGCCGCCCAGATCACCTACCAGTCGTTCTTCAAGCTCTATACGAAGCTTGCCGGCATGACCGGCACCGCGATTCAAAACTACTGGGAGTTGTGCCGCGTATACGGTTTGTGGGTGGTGCAGGTGCCGACGAACAAGCCGTGCATTCGCGAAGTGTTGCCGGACCGCGTTTTTCCGACGGAAGACAAGAAGTTCGACGCGATCGTTGAAGAAGTACAGAAACAGCGAGCGGTGGGCCGGCCGGTGTTGATCGGCACCCGCTCCGTCGAGAAGTCGGAGAAATTGAGCCAAAAGCTGCTGGCGGCGGGAATACCGCATTACGTGCTCAACGCCAAGCCGGGCAATGCCGAGCGCGAGGCGGAGATCGTGGCCCAGGCGGGGCGCTCCGGCGCGGTCACCATCGCGACCAACATGGCCGGCCGCGGCACGGATATCCTTCTGGGCGGCAACGCCGAGGCCATCGCCTGGGCGCAACTCAAAACGCAATTCAAGCATCGCCACCAGGTGCCGCCCGATCTGATGCAGCAGTGGATCGACCAGATTGAGACGCAGGAGAACACTCACGCCAACCATGCGGGGGTCGTCGCAGCCGGCGGGTTGCACGTCATCGGCACCGAGCGTCACGAAGCCGCCCGCGTCGATCGCCAACTCATCGGCCGCGCCGCCCGGCAAGGCGATCCCGGCAGCTGCCAGTTCTTCCTGTCGCTCGAAGACGAAATCCTCGAAGGCATGGGCCAAGGCGAGCAGGATTACCTCAAGAAACTTGGCGAGCAAGGCAGCGATCGCGACTGGGATTCGTTCGCCGAAACTTTTCTCGACGCCCAATCCTATGTCGAAGACCGCCATTACCGCCAGCGCCTCGACCTCATGAACTACGAACGACAACGCCAGGAGATCATGAAGGACATCGGCGCCGATCCGTATGTGGATTGAAATGTCCACGAAGGACACCAAGAACACGAAGGGAAGAAGCGGGTGCGGACGCTGCGCGCCGTCGGCGTCGCGCCTGAATCCGTTTTGCGGCATTTCACCGTCGATTCACGCGCTCTTCGTGGCCTTTGTGGATCTTTCTAGAATACCCGCATGAATCCGATCGATCTACTTTTCGCTCGCCTTAAGGCTGAGGGCAAGAAGGCATTCATTCCCTTCATTCCCGCCGGAGACCCGAATCTCGACGCCACCGCCAAGCTGCTTCGCGAGTCGGCCAAGCGCGGCGCGGCGCTCATCGAAGTCGGCTTTCCCTACAGCGATCCGATCGCAGATGGCAGCGTCATCCAGGCATCGTACACGCGAGCCCTGGCGAACGGCGTGGGCGTCGATGCGATCTTCGCGATGCTTCGGACCATCGGCGATATCGGCGCGCCGTTGGTCGCCATGGCGTCGTACACACTGGTGCATCATCGCGGCCTGGAGCCATTTGTCCTCGACGCGAAGTCGGCGGGCCTGAGCGGCGCCATCGTTCCCGATCTGCCCGTCGATGAAGCGCAGGACCTCGCCCGAATCGCGGCCAAGCACGACTTCAAACTAATCCTCCTCGTAACGCCGACAACGCCTCGCGATCGCGCTTTGCAGATTGTTCGACTCTCGACGGGATTCCTGTACTGCGTCAGCGTCGTCGGCATCACCGGCGAGCGCCGCGATCTGCCGCCCGAATTGCTCGACCAACTCCGCTGGCTGCGCACACAGACCACGCTGCCGTTGTGCGTCGGTTTCGGCATCTCGACGCCGGACCATGTTCACATGCTGCGCGAATCCGCCGATGGCGTCATTGTCGGCAGCGCGTTGGTGCGCAAGCTGGATGCGAAGAAGCCTGTGGAGGAGATGGTAAGAGACGTCGGCAATCTCGTGCAATCGCTGGCCGACGCGCTAAATAATCCGCGCATGAAGTGAACGGCTTCAACGCGCCGCTTAGGCGAGCGGCGGGAAGCGAAAAACCCGCCGTGGCGTGGACTGAAGTCCACGCGGCATTGGTAGGCGTCTGCCGGCGGTTACATTATGTCCTGCCGCCCGCCTTACTGAGTGCGCGGCTCCTCCATCGTGGTCCGTGCCAACACGCGCAGGTCGCCGTCGCGCTTGGTCAGGCCGATGCGGTCGATATATTCGCAGTACGGGATGGCGTACTTGCGCGTCGTGCCCAAAAGGTCGCGGATCTCCGCGACCGTCGCGCCGGGGCCTGATGTCAATCGCTCCGTCACCCGCCTGCGCATCTCCGCTTCGATCTCATTGTGTAAAAAAACATCGCCGTCGATGTGCACCAGGAAGCCTTCGGCGACACACACATCGAATAGGTCCTTGAGGCTGGCGGCATTTCCACCCGCCTGGGTTGCGAAGCTCGCTGGGTCGGGTGGCTGAAAACCGGCAGTGTGGTACGCTTCGACCACCTTGTCCTTGAGCTTGCGCAGGCTGGCGCTCAGCTTCGGCTTGAAGTCGGCCCGCGCGACGCGCCGCAAATCGCCCACGATCTTCTTCATCTTGATAAGCCGATCGACCTCGGCATGGACAAGGGCGTCGTCGCCGATGTAATCGAGCTGGGCCTGGACCTTCTTCCGATCGTGCGAGGTCATGAGCGGGGATTCTTCGTGCATCTTGCCGAGGGCAGTGAGAATGCGTTCGTCAAGCTCACTGATAACGTCGGCATGCAGGATCGCCTGGCGCCCGCCATGAAAGGTGACGGTGACGAGGCGATGTTCGTCGCGCAATTGCTGGATGACGTGAGTCGCCTGATCGGGGGCCAGGTTGGCGCCGCGCACGAGGTCGGCCTGAGTGAAGCCGGCGAATCCGCCGAACCAGGCGACGGCAAGGGCGCGTTCCTTGGCGTCGCCGGTCCAGAGTTTTTCGACGCGCTCGAGTGTTTCCAGATGGCGCCGGCGAATTTTCTTGGCGACCGGCTGCAACACCTGCCCCCCGCCGATCGTCAATGTCGCCGAGGAGCCACGGATGACGAACGGCTGGCCCCAGGTGGTCGTCGCGGGATCGTCGAGAAAAAGCTGGGCTAATCCCCAGCCGCCTGGGTCAACGGTGTCGCAATCGAGCAGCGACACCGTTCCCATGATCTCGGACGTGCCGACGTGAAAACGCACCGGCAGGCGATGCTTGATGGGCCGTTTCATCTCGCGCAAGCAGTGCAAGCGCACCGTGACGACGCGCGACGGCTTGAGGTATCCCGGCGTGGCGATCTCTTGCCCGCGCACCACGTCCTTGTGATCGACGCCGGCGAGATTGACGGCCGCGCGCATCCCACGATGCACTTCGTCGACGGGCTGGTCGTGCGTTTGCAGCGAACGCACGCGGACGGCTCGGCCGCTCGGCAGCCATTCGACTTCGTCGCCGACCTTGACGCTGCCGCTCTGCACCGAGCCGGTGACTACCGTCCCGTGCCCTTGCACGACAAAGGAGCGATCGATGGGCAAGCGGAACCAAGCGTTTAGCCGCTCGCCTTCGCCGAGTGCGGGCTCGCTCGCCGAAGGCGAGTGGCTAAACGAATCGCATGTCGCGGCGATGGCGGTTTTCAGCTCCTCGATGCCCCTTCCCGTGTGAGCGCTGGTGCGGATGATCGGCGCGTTATCGAGAAAGCTGCCCTGGACGAGATCCCGGATTTCGAGCTCGACGACTTCCTGGGTGGTCTCATCGACGAGGTCGCATTTTGTCATCGCGATAACGCCGTGGCGAATGCCGAGCAGCTTGAGGATTTCGAGATGCTCGCGGGTTTGTGGCATGATCGAGTCGTCGGCGGCGATGATGAGAACGACGAGATCGATGCCGGTGGCGCCGGCGAGCATGTTCTTGACAAAGCGTTCGTGGCCCGGGACATCAACGATGCCCAGGCGATAACCCTCACCCCCAGCCCCTCTTCCGGAGGGCGAGGGGAGTTCAAGGGTGGCGAAACCGATGTCGATGGTGATGCCACGAGCTTTTTCTTCGGGCAGTCGGTCGCAGTCGATGCCGGTGAGGGCTTTGACGAGCGACGTTTTGCCATGGTCGATATGGCCTGCAGTGCCGAGGATGAGATCGCGAGGCATGGTGAAGCTCGAAGGACAGAGGTCAGAGGTCAGAAGTCAGAAATCAAAGACCAGAAGTCAAAAGGGCCACGTGACGCCAGTGACTGGATGCGCAGTTCGACGCTGACCTCTGATCTCTGACTTCTGGCCTCTGTCATCTTATGCTCTTCGTGGATTCCGAAAGGCCAACGTAGAACCATAACCCGGCGGCTGACGCCGCTCGGCTCGCCGCTATATATCCGCGAGCGATTCGGCTGCAAGATCGTAGGGATCACGCTCCGCGTGATGAAGGGCAGCCCGAGTAACGTCGCGCCGAACCGAGAGGTACTGCCCAACCATCACGCGGAGCGTGATGTCTACGATCAGTTGCTGCACATTCGCGCACACTGATTCAGAAAAAGCCAGCGGTGGGAATCGAACCCACACTCGCCGTTTTACGAGAACGGTGCTCGGCCGATTGAGCTTCGCCGGCGCATGGAAGAGTATCCCCGGCAGGAGTCGAACCTGCATAACCTCCGCCTTCGCAGGGCGGCGTGCATCCGCCACACCCCGGGGATATCGAGCCGACGCTTGCGGCGATGTGACTGCATGGCGCGGTGCGAGCGCGAAGCCGCAAACGGGAATTCCGGGGGTTGGTGTCGAGCCAACGTTTGCGAGTTCAAAGCCCGCCGTCCTACCGTTAGACGACCCCGGAAAAGTAGCCAGGGAGGGACTTGCACCCTCACGCCACGGTGGGCACAGCCTTCTGAGAGCTGCGTGTCTGCTATTCCACCACCTGGCCGACCTTTTCGTTTAGCGCCCGAGTAGCGCCGTGCGAACGCATGTGGTCCTATTTGGGCTAAACGAGGACAGAAAAAGGACGCCGGCCGAATGGCCGTGGTTCACACGAAAAGGTCGTCGATGCTCGCAAACCGACGGGCAACATATCATAGCTGCATGCAGATATCCGTTCATTTCATGTCGCAAATAAAGCGAGCGGCCGGCTGTTCGTCCGAGACAGTGGACGTGCCGGGACCGATGAGCTTGCGCGATTTTCTTCGGTCGCTCGCCGATCGCCACGATTCGACCTTTCGCGGGATGCTGCTGGACGACGCCGGCGAACCGCGACGAACGTTGCTTCTGTTCGTCGGCGACGATCATGCGGAGTTAGATCGTGAACTGCGCGACGGCGACATTGTCACCATCTTGACACCGATGTCTGGCGGGTGAATCCGACAAAACAGCGTCGTCCGGGCAACGTTCGCCGGACACGCAAGCCACGCAAGATGCCCGCTCTTCCACCGTCGCTTGCGCGTCCGGCGAACGATTGCAATCCATGACATTGCACTAGCCTGCGATTTCCATTTTTGGCAATATTCTGAACGTCGCAACGGATGCGATCGGGTCGAACGCAAGGACGCACATGGACCTACCGGCAGACGAACATCCTCGCCGATCATTCGCGTACACCTGGGCAATTTGCCTCGCCGTGGCCGCGCTTTTGACCTGGCCGTTGTGGGAACTTGGGCATTTTCTGTTCGCCGGAAATGTCCACGAGGTCATCCGCGGGCAACTTTACCGAGGCGCCCAGCCTTCCGCAGCTTCCCTTGAATCGCTCATCCACAAATACAAGATTCGCACGGTGCTGAATGTGCGCGGCTGCTGTTGGCCGGACAAATGGTACACGACGGAAGCGGAAGTGTGTCAACGGCTCGGCGTCAACCTCGAAGACGTTTGTTTCTCCGCTGTCCATCTCCCGTCGCGGCATGAACTTCGCCAGTTGCTCGACGTGCTCGATTCCGCCGAAAAGCCGATCTTCGTGCATTGTCGTCACGGCTCCGATCGCACGGGTATCGCCGCCATGGTCGCGCAACTCTTGCTCGATGGTCAGACCTTCGGCAGCGCTCATCGCCAACTGAGTCTGCGTTACGGCCACATGCCGGTGGGCAAGACCACGATGCTCGATCGCTTCATGCAGCTCTACGCCGACTGGCTGGTGGAGGCTCGTCGAGACCATTCGCCGGCTGACTTCCGCCATTGGGTGCTCAACGAGTATCGCGGCGGCTGGTGCGACGCTCGCTTCGAGAAAGTCGAGCGCCGCTTCGATGTGCCGCGCGCCGGCAAGCCGCTTGATTACGACGTGGTTGTGCGCAACACGAGCCGATCGCCGTGGCGGTTCCATCCGCTCAAGACGGCGGGGTATCACGTCACGTTCAAGGTGATCGACGCCAAGGAAACGGTCGTGCACGAAGGCCGGGCTGGGTTGCTGGATGCGATCGTGCGCCCAGGGGAGAAAATTCACGTCGTGATGATTGTGCCGCCGATACCGATAAAGGGACATTATCGACTGCAGGTGGACATGATCGAAGAAGGGCATTGTTGGTTTCATCAAACGGGGTCGGAACTCTGGGAAGAGGAGTTGGTCATCCGTGAGTAGTTACATTCGCATTGCCGTCAGCGCTGTGCTGCTGAGTATCATCGCCTGGCGGACCGACTGGAGCATCGTCGGCGACAAATTTGCAAACATGGATGTTTGGCTCTGGGTAGCCGCCGTGGTGGTGCTCACGGTGACCATGGTGTTCAGCGCTCGCCGCTGGCAGGTGTTCGCTCAGGAATTGCGCTTCGAGCGGACACTGGGGCAATACTGCGCGTACTATTTCGTCGGCATGTGGTTCAACCTCTCCTTGCCGACGTCTGTGGGCGGCGATGTCGTCCGCGTTTGGTATCTCGACGGCAAATCGGGTCGCAAACTGGCGGCGCTGGCGAGCATTTTTCTGGAGAGGCTCAACGGCTTGCTCGTGCTGATCGCGGTTGCATGCGCCGGCGTGCTGCTGTCGCCGATCGAGTTGCCCTGGTTGATCCAGGCGAGCGTCTGGGGAATTGCGGGGGCCGCCGTCGTGGCGCTGGCCGCGCTGCCGATCATTCAACGCTGGAGTTTCTTGCCCGAAGAACGCCGCGAGCAGATGCAGACGGTGATCCGTTTGATGTGCGTCCCCCACGTCGTGACCTGGGCGACCTTGATGTCGATCCTCGTCCAGGGCGCCGGCGTGGTCAGCGTTTGGCTTATCGGCATGGCGCTCGGGCTGGAAGTTCCGTTCGCGTACTACTGCATCCTCGGGCCGATGGTCTCGCTGTTGACCTTGCTGCCGATCAGCGTCAACGGCATGGGCGTGCGCGAAGTGGGCACGGTGATGTTCCTGGCCCCGCTCAGCGTGCACGAGGATTCGGCGAAAGCGCTGGCGTTCTTGTGGTTCGCCGCCAACGTCGCCGTCAGTTTGGCGGGTGGACTGGTGTATTTGTTCGGGGCGTTTCCCAAAGCGGACGAGGAAGCCACGACCAGCGAGGAGAGCGACAATGGACCTGTCGATCGTGATTCCGATCAAGGACGAGAAGGACAATATCAGAAGGCTGCATGAGAGCATCACAGGCGCTCTCGCCGTGTTCGCCGGCACGTACGAGATCGTGCTCGTGGACGACGGCAGCACCGATGGATCGCACCTGGAGCTCGAAGCGATCGCGTCGGTCGACCCGCGCGTCAAGGTCATTCGTCTGCGCCGCAACTTCGGCCAATCCGCGGCGATGCAGGCCGGTTTCGACTTCGCCAACGGCGACGTCATCGTCACGATGGACGGCGACCTGCAGAACGATCCCGCCGACATCCCCATGTTGCTCGACACGCTCAAGGCAGGCGACTACGACGCTGTCTTCGGCGAACGCGCCGACCGCCAGGATACGTTCTTCAATCGCACACTGCCGAGCCAAATCGGCAATTGGCTGATCCGCCTGGTCACCGGCGTCGATATTCGCGACATGGGCTGCACGCTGCGTGCGCTCAAGAAAGACCTCGCCAAGTCACTGTCGCTCTACGGCGAGATGCACCGCTTCATCCCGGTCCTGGTGCAACACGCAGGCGCCACCTTCACGCAAGTGCCCGTTCAGCATCATCCGCGCACCGCCGGCGAGACCAAGTACAACATTACACGCACATTTCGCGTCATGCTCGATCTCATCACCGTCAAGTTCATGCAGAGCTACATGACCCGCCCGATGCACGTAATGGGCTTCGCCGGCCTGTTCGCCATGTTCCTCGGCTTCGTCAGTCTAATGGCGACGGTCGCCATCAAGCTGATCGACGGCACTTCGATGATCCGCAATCCCTTGTTGCACCTGAGCGTGATGCTGGAAGTGATCGGCGTGCAAGCGATTTCGATGGGCCTGATCGGCGAGTTGGTGACGCGCACCTACTTCGAAAGCCAGGGCAAACGCGCCTACACCGTTCGCTCGACGCTGAACGTCGAGGCGATGCCGTTGACCGAACGGCGTGCGGCGTAGCGCGTCAGAGCCTGACACGTAAGCGAGGGAATCCCTGATCACCAGCGACAGGTAGATTGCTTTTTGTTATGACTGCAGATGTTGGGGCGTTCTTAACGTCGCCAAGATAATCGAGAGGCCAGTCATGCAATCGTTGCCGGTTGAACAGGTCTCAGGCCACTTAGTGGAGATCATGACAAGTTGTCGCTGAGCGAAGAGATCGTCCTGACGCAGAATGGCAAGCCGGTGGCGAAGCTGATTGCCATGCCGCGTGAAACACCGCGCCCGATGCTAGGGCGCGGCAAAGGGATGTTGACGATCATTTCGGAAGATGATGACCATTTGCAGGACTTCGCCGAGTACATGCCATGATGCTGTTGCTCGACACGCACACGGTCCTGTGGTTCTACCTGACCGATCCCTAACTGAGCGCCAAGGGAACTGCGGCGATCATCGACCCGGCCAACGAGAAGTGGGTCAGCCCCGCAAGCCACTGGGAAGCCGCTATCAATATCAGCATTGGCAAACACACCATCGCGCAGCCGTTCGAAGACCTTTGGTACAGCGCGATTGCCATGAACGCTTTTCAAGCTTTCCCCGTGCTGCCCGAGCACGCGGCCGTGGTATCGCCCCTCCCGTTTTTGCCGAACAGACACGGCGACCCCTTCGACCGCATGGTCGTAGCACAAGCAATCGTTGAACGGATGAGCATAGTAAGCGCTAATGTCTTGGCACAGAGTTCAAGTGGAATCTTGCGGCCCGGTTTTGTGTGAGTGTTCGTCGCTTGCACCGGCTGGAATCTCGGCTGATCACCGGTGTTTTTCGAACTGGGGCGAATCAGGCGTCGGGAGCCGCTATCCGATAGATAACCCTGGCACTGAGCGAAGCGGCTTCGGCGGGTTCTTGTGCTCGTTGACTTCTTGAGCGTGCGGTTCAGCTACGCCATGGACTCTCCAACGACTCGGCGCGTTGTGATGAATAACAAGACGTTGCATCACAAGAAGTCGTTGCATGTCATTTTGAATGAATCCACCGGCTCGCCGATCCGCTAGACGATGCCATGCAGCGGTCGGCCGGGGGCGGCGAGGGCGTCGACGCGCTTCGTCACCTCGGGATCTTCGATCAAGGGCGGGGCGTGGTGTGGCTTGATGCGGGCGTCGATGACGAGCGAGCCGTGGCAGCCCCAATGCTTCTGCCAGGTGAATGCGCCGATGCCGCCGATATCCGCCGCCGGATTTGAACGCGTAAACGTCACCCACAGGAAGTTGTTGAGCGTGCGAGCCGTGAACTCGGCGTCATCGACGAGCACGATGAGCGGAAAGGTGTTGAGCGCATCGATCGGGCCGATCGCCTCGAACAAGCGGGCGAGCGCCGGCTCGACCTCTTCCATCTGCCGGCGATCCTGCGGCGCGACGTACTTCGGCGCCTGCACCGCGAGTACGCCCGGCATGCACAGGCGAGCATCGCGGAACCCGTCAGGAAGCCGAAAGTGGGCCGGCAGCTTGGTCGGCAGGACGCGGCGCGGCGCTCCGACCGCGGCCAACACCACCTTCGAGCCTTCGTTGAGACCAGTCCCCGAGTAGTCGAGGGTGTCGATGGTCGTCGATGTCTGGAAGTGCACGTCGCTGGTGAAGTCGATGCGTTCCAAGAGATGGGCGAAGAAGCGCGGAATGTCGTGGATGTCGAGATCGGGCGCGTCCTCCTTGGCGACGATCAGCAGGTATTTCGCCAGCGACAGCTGCCCCTGGCCGAACAGGGCGTTGGCGCAGGTCAGCAGTTCCTGAGGCCGGCGGCGCGGGGCGTACGGAACATAGCGTTCGCTGCCGATCGCCAAGAGAAGCGGATGCACGCCGGCCGCATCGACTGCGTGAACTGCGTGAATGCCGTGCACCACGGTCGGGATGATGGGCCCGGTCAGTTCATGAATGATCGCGCCGAAGCTCGTGTCTTCCTGCGGCGGCCGGCCGACGACGGTGAACGGCCAAATCGCGTCCTTGCGGTGGTAGACACGCTCGACATTCAGTACCGGAAACGGATGCGCCAGGCTGTAGTAGCCGAGGTGATCGCCGAACGGGCCTTCGGGAAGTTGCAAGGTCGGATCGATCGTGCCCGTGATGCAAAAGTCAGCGTCGGCGGCGAGCGTGAATTTTCCTGGATCGGCCGGGGTTATCGGGTCGACTTCGATCAATTGGACCCGCTGGCCGCCGAGCGCTCCCGCAAAGGTTAACTCCGACATTCCTTCGGGCAACGGCATCACCGCGGACAGCGCCATCGCCGGTGGCCCGCCCACGAAGATGCTCACGCGCAACGGCTGTCCGTGCCGAATCGCCTTGCTGTGATGCACGCCGATGCCCCGGTGAATCTGATAATGCAGCCCGACTTGGCGATCCGGCTGATACTCTCCGCCCGAAATTTGGACGCGGTACATTCCGAGGTTCGAGTGCCGCCAACCGGGTCGATCGGCGTCCTCCGTGTAGACCTGGGGCAGCGTGATGAACGCGCCGCCATCGCGCGGCCACGACACGACGTGGGGCAGCTCGCTGATCGTCGTCGTCGCATCGAGGATCGGCCCGGAGCTCACGTACTTGGGCCAAAGGAACCACAGCGTTCTGGGCACATCGCGATAGCGCCATGGGTCTTGCCAAAAGTTCGCCGGGTCGATCTTGAGTTCGACGAGATGCCGAACAGCGTCGAGCATGTCGCGAAACAGGAAGCGCGTCCGCTCGATGGTGCCGAAGAGATTGCTGACCATCGGGAAGCGGCAGCCCTTGACGCGCGTGAAGAAGATCGCCGGCCCGTTGGCCTGATAGACGCGGCGATGGATCTCAGCCGCTTCGAGAAAGGGATCGATCTCGTCATCGATGCGCACGAGCATGCCGTGACGTTCGAGGTCGGCGATACAGGCGCGCAGGCTGGGATAGCCCATAGCAGATTCCATCGCCGTTTGCGACTTCGCGCTCGCGGAAAACAGCCATTACCATCGATTTCTTGCTGCGAGCGCTAAACGAGAATCGCGGTTTCACCAGTCCCACGGCGTCTCGCGCGTTGTCGTCGGCTTTTCGGTCGGCGCGGCGGCTTCCGCTTCCACCTGCATTGCGATACGCGCCGCGACGGCAACCTTCAAGAGGTGAATCCCGCCACGAAAAACAAAAATGCCGATGATGGTGTAGAGATGCCCATCCAGCAGAATCTCCGGACCTCGCCGCAAGAGGAGATCGATGACGATATAGAAGATCGCCAAGCCCAGAGCGATGAGCAGCCAACCCACGATTTCGCGGCCCCAGAATCGAATCACATTGCACCTCATTGCATTGACGAGCCGGAAGCGAAAGCGACGGTTTTAGGGAACGGACGTCGCCTCAGCACTGGCTTTCGACTTCAAGCCTACGGTATTTACGGCAATAACGCGGTACGCATGCATCCTTCCTGGATCCGCCGACTTGTCGATGAACACCATGGGAACCAGCGGCTGCGTCGGCGTGTCGCTGTATTGCAGCCCCTGGAAAAGCGGTCGGCCAAACGGGTTCTTGGATTTGTCGGGCACGTTCGTCAACACCTTCCCGTCGCGTTCAATGACAAAGTACGCCAGGCCGCTTTCGAGGTCGGCCTCGGCTTCCCAGCTCAGCTTATTGCCTTGCCGACGCACATTCGTCGGAGCTGGCGGTGGCGTCGTGTCGGTCACCTTCGTGTCCTTGACGTATTCCATCCACGCCCTGGCTATGGCTTTGTTCGGCAGCCACGCAGCTTCCCGTGCGTTGCCCTTGTACTTCGCCGCGGGCTGAGCTTCGCCACCGAGAATCGGCGCCAGCCAGGCCTCTTCTGCCGGCATCGCATTGAGGCGGTCGCCTCCATCGCGAGGCAAGCGAGCGCTCAGGCAGGCGTCGAGCCACGGGATCGCCAGGTAGCGCTGATTGCCGCAATCGTGACTGGAGAGCGGATCGATGGCGACGCCGACGAGGCCCCCTTTGCCGCGGACCTCGTTGAAGAACGTTTCATTCGCCGGCCAAACGCCGGCGAACTGCTTGCCCTTCTCGGTGACCCCTTCTTTCGTGCCGAGGTTGCACATGATGGGAACCTTGCGGGCGAAGTCGGGAAGCGTGTGCGCCTTGATGCCCTTTCGATTCGGATCGTCCTTCAGAAGCGGCACGCCCGAGCGAAGCCAGGCCGCCGCAATGCGTTGCGGATGCAGCATGACCATGCCCCCGGCCCAGTGCCCGCCTCCGGAGTGGCCCCAGAGCGCCCACGGGACGTTCGCCAACTCGGCATGCCCCGATTTCGCGCCCAGATCGACGAGGCACCTGCGAAACGCCGCATCCGAGCCGTTGCGCGGATCGCACCACATTTGGCAGTCCGCCTTGTTCGGCTGTTCGTATGCCGGCGACAAGAGCGCGCAACCGTGCGTCTTGGCCAGCGCCTGCCAGTGCAAGTCGTAGGCGCCGGTAAGTCCGGACCGGCACGAACCCTCGCCGCAACCGTGTTGATGCACGATGACGCCGCGCAGCGTTTTCACACCGGGTGGAATCCAGATCGTGTAGTTGACTGGGTAAATCAACTCACCCGGCTTGTTCGAGGCCTCGTAGCGCACTCGATAATTCGGCGGATCGGCCGGCGGGAAGACATCATAGGGCGGCTTCTGAGCGTGCACCTGGGCGACGCCCGCGAAAAGAACAAGCCACGAGAGCCCAAGACATTTCGCTGCGATTCGGATCATGAGGATAGCTCCTGGCACAGGTCGTCACATGGTGATTCTTAGCCCGTAGGGAGTCCCTCGGCATCTCCATTGCAACCCGAGCGTTGGGCGCCAAGGATTTTTTCTCGCCGCCGAGGGACACCATACGAGCTAGCGGCGAATCTCGCCACACAGCTCGGCGCGGATAAAAAGACGACAGCCTCCTACTTCTCGTCACAGGGCCAACGCCATGATCCGCCATGCTGTCACTTGTATTGTGCTAATACTCTTCGTTGCTCCCCTCGCGGCCAACGATCGGCCACCCGTAACGCAGCCGCGGGCAACGTCCGGCGACTCCGCCATCGAGCCGAACTGGAAAGAGAAGCTGGCGATTACCGTCGGTATGAAGGACGCCGACATCGTCGGCGCAGGCGACAAGGTGATTCAGGCCGGCGTCGATTACGTTGCACGGCTCGGCGGCGGGACCGTCAAGATTCTCCCCGGCGTCTATCGGTTGCGCAACTCGGTCTTCCTCCAATCCAAGGTCCGCTTGGTCGGCAGCGGGGCCGACACCATCCTCTTCAAGGAACCGTCCGCCAGCACCAAGCTCGCGGCCGACAGCGACTGGTACGATCAGGAAATCACGCTCGAAAACGCCGACCGATTCCAAGTCGGCGACGGCGTCACGCTTCGCGCTCGTGGCGACGGCAAGTCGTATGACACCGTCATCAAACGCACCCTCGTCGCACGCACCGGCAATCGCTTCAAGCTCGATCGGCCCTTGCGCGACAACTTTTGGCGGCGCGGCAACGCCATTGCCGTTTCCGTCTTCCCGCTCGTCACCGGCGAGTACATCACCGACATCGCCATCGAGAACCTCACGCTCGACGGCAATCGCACCAAGAACGACAACCTCGACGGCAACTACGGCGGCTGCATCTTCCTCCAGGATTGCAGCCGCGTCGCCATCCGCGGCGTCACCGCACGCAACAACAACGGCGACGGCATCAGCTGGCAGATCTGTCACGATGTCCTCGTCGAGAATTGCACAAGCGAAAACAACGCTCAGCTCGGACTGCATCCAGGCTCCGGTTCGCAACGGCCTATCATCCGCAACAACACCCTGAAGAACAACGACATCGGCATCTTCTTCTGTTGGGGCGTCAAGTACGGCCTGGCCGAGAAGAACACCATCCTCGGCAATCGCGTCGGCATTTCCGTCGGCCATCGCGACACCGATAACCTCATCACGCTGAACAGAATCCACGCCAGCAAGGACGTCGGCATCCTCTTTCGCCCCGAGCGCGGCAAGGACTTCTGCGGCCATCGCAACCGCCTGGTCAAGAACCAACTCGTCGACAACGGCGGCATGAACGGCGCCGCCATCGACATTCAGGGCGGCACCGAAGCGATCACGATCACCGAAAACGAGTTCACCGAATCGCGCGGCCCCGCCCAGCGCGTGGCCGTGCGCATGGGCCCGCAAACGCGCGACATCACGATGCAGGGAAACTCCATCAAGGGGTTTGCCAAGGAGACCGAGACGGGCGGCAAATGACGATCGAGCACGTCCTTTTTCATTGCAGTTGCTTCTTGATCTTCGCCAGCAGGCGGCCAATACCGGGGTTGGCGCGATGGTTGGCGGGCGTGCCGTCAGTGGGCCAAGATCGCAGCGATTCGAGAGCGGGGCGAGCCTTTTCGCCCAAGCGGTCGAGCGCGTTGAGGGCGGCGAGGCTGTTGTAGATCGAGTTTTTTTGCGGATGACCAAGGTCGAGCAGCACTTTCAAGCCGGCATCGAGATCGGGGCGGTTGCCGAAGTGTCCCAGCGCCTCGGCCGCGACAATACGCACCGACGGCGACTCATCCTTCAAGAGCAAACGCAGCCGATCGGTTTCTGCTTGGACCGCGACCTTGCCGCGCATCAGGACGCCAAGGGCCGACCAGTAGCGAATAGCGCTGTCATCACCCCTCAATCCACCGTGCAAGGCTGCCGGGTCTTCTGCGCCCAGCGACGACGCTCGCTCAGCTGCGGCGAGAATGCCCACGATCGGATACGCCTTGTCGTCGTGCCCCATTTCGTAGGGCGTTCGCTTCCCGGAACGCCGATGCATCTCGTCTTCTGGCAACAACCCGACATCGCGAATCCGCACGGCATGCTCTTGCTGGGCCTTCCTCAGTTTCTCGAGGATCGCGCGATGCGCCGGCGAGCGAGCCAGGTTCTTCACCTCGTCCGGATCGGTCGTCAAATCGTAAAGCTCTTCCGCCTCCCGTGGGGCACGCCAGAACAGACTTTGCTCCGCGTTGAGCTTGCCTTGATCGAATAGCGTCTTCCATACCTGGGTGGTCTTGGTCTGGAACATGTAGTCGACATGCTGCCCGGCCGGCAAGTGCGGCATGTAGTTGCGCAGATAGACGTAACGGCCATCGGTGACGCTGCGCTGCAAGTCATAGCGTTCGTCCATGCGGCCCCGGAAACCATGCAGGAATTCGTTCGCCTTACCCAGGTGAGCGCCGGCGAACGCTCGCCCCTGCATCCAGTCAGGCGGCTGCATGCCGGCGATCGACAGCACCGTCGGTGCCAGATCGACGAAGCCGACGAGTTGATCGGAACGCCCGCCCGCCATGTAGCCCGGTGGCCGAAGGTGCTTCCACGCCTCGGGGAAGTGGACGATCATCGGCACGTGCAAGCCGCTATTGAGCGGCGTGCGCTTGTTCCGCGGCATGCCGGAGCCGTGATCGGCGAAATAGAAGACGATTGTATCTTCTAAGAGCCCGGCGGCTTCGAGCTCGCGCAAGATTTCCCCCGCGTCGGCGTCGACCAACGCGATCATGTCGTAGTAGCGCGTCCAATCATGCCGAACCTCGGGCGTGTCGGGATGATACGCCGGCACGCGCACTTTGCTCGGATCGCTCACGACCTTGACCTTCGGATTGCGGATTTGGCTTTCATGGCTCTTGACCGAGTTGAAGACAGCGAAGAACGGCTGCCCCGGCTTGCGATTCTTCCAGTGCCCGCTCTTGGACGAATCGTCCCACACCGCGCCGGTCTTCTCCAGGTTGTAGTCCTCCTTGATGCGATTGCTGCAATAGTAGCCGAGCTGGCGAAGGTAATGGACGAACATCTTCATGTTGCCCGGCAACCGCGCCATGCTGCGCATATGTTCCGACCCGGTGGAGGGCGGGTAGAGTCCGGAAATGATCGTCGTGCGGGCCGGGGCGCACACCGGCGCGTTCGACCAGGCGCGGGTGAAGATCATCCCTTTCTTCGCGAGCTTGTCCAGGTTCGGCGTGCGCGCGAACGTGTCGCCATAGCACCCTAAATGCGGGCCATGGTCTTCGCTGGTGATCCAGACGATGTTAGGCCGCTTGGCCCCTTTGTCCTGCGCCGATACGACGGTCGGCAAGGCCAGCAACAGCATGCATGCAAAAATGAGCGGGAGAAATCGGCTCATACGAATCTACTCCCACGGAAGGAAATTGGAGCAGTCCACGAACGCTTTTCTATGATGTTTCAGGCAGCGCGTCGCCTTCAGCTTGAATGGACCTGGCAGCAGAAAACATGAACGCCGCGGCGAGGTGGGCTACTCGCCGCGGCGTTTCTTTATTTTGAACCTGCGGCTCGGCGTTCGTCGCCACAGGATTGTACTGGGAGGCATGTATCGGACACTGAGAGAACGTCGGCAGCGGACCGGCTTGCGCGCCGTTTCTGAGAAATCACTACCTGAGCTTCATCAGACGACCCCATGATCTCACTCTGGTTCCAGGTCGCCGTGGTTCCCATTAGTTACCGCATAAAAGGCAGAGATCGCAGCGCCAAGGTGGAGAGCAGCTTCCGGAGGCGGTGGCAACGCACGATGTGACCAATGATCCGTCTTGGCCTGCCCGTGACAGAGTCGTGAGTCCTCCGGCCGCGTTAACCTCTCAGCGATCTCTGCGTCCTCTGCGGTGAGAAATCTCGGTTAGGGCATACAATCACCCCATGATTTCGGTGCACGAGCTCACCAAGCGATTTCCCTTGCCAGATGGCAGCTATCTGCTGGCCGTGAATCGGCTGTCGTTTTCGGTTCAGCCCGGCGAAGTCTATGGGCTGCTCGGTCCCAATGGCGCCGGCAAAACGACAACGCTGCGCATGCTGCTGGGCCTCCTTGAGCCGACCAGCGGGCAGGCGTCGATCGCGGGCTTTGGCTCGACGCAACACCCCGACGAAGTGAAGCGCCGGGTCGGCTTGGTCGCCGCCAATGCGGGCCTCTATCCGGGACTGACCGTGAGCGAGATGCTGCTTTTCTTCGCCGACCTTTACTCGGTCCCGCAAGAACAGGCCGAGGCGGAGCTTGGTAGACTCAGTCAACTGCTAGGGCTTGCCGATATTCTCGATCGGCGCTGCGTCAACCTAAGCACCGGCCAACGGCAGCGCGTGAACCTTGCTCGAGCTCTCATTCATCGTCCGCCGGTCATGCTCCTGGACGAACCGACGCTTGGTCTCGACGTCCTTGGGACCCATGTCGTCATCGAGTATATCGACCATCTGCGCAGCGAAGGAAAAGCCGTGATCCTCACGACACACCACCTGGATGATGCCGAGCGCCTGTGCACGCGATTCGGCTTGATGCATCAAGGCGAGCTCGTCAGCGAAGGCACGTTGACGGAGTTGCGCGAGCGGACCGGATGCCATAGTTTGATCGACATGTTCTTGAAGCTGTCCAAGGTCGGCCCGGCGCTGAACGTCCCGTGTCCTGCTGAATGACCGATGCGCGACTCCGCCAAGGGAAATGGAATGAACGAGACGTCTGACGGCACCGGTGATGCGACCTGGCTCGCGACGGTAGCGCGCGTGGGCCGGCTAACGCAGAAGGAATTGCGGGAGATACTGCGCGATCGCCGCACGATCCTCACGCTGATCGCGATGCCGCTCTTGCTGTACCCGCTGATGGCGGTGCTGTTCTTGCAGCTCTCCTTCCCGGCAGCGTTGCAGAAACCCGTGTCCGATTACAAAGTCGGCATGCTCACCAAGACGGAGGCCGATGTATTTCGCGACCGGCTCAAGCAGGGCGAACGCGCCGTTTTGCGCAAGCGTGCCGCCGCCAAGGTCGATGGGCGAAAGGACGACCCGCCGCCATTGCCTTCCGTCCAACCAGTCTGGGAGGAGCGTGAGCCGAAAAATGACGCTGAAAGAGCCGAAGCCGCGGAACGCATGATTCAGCGCCTGCATGACGGTGTCGTGCAAGTCTTCATCATGCTGCCCAATGTCCAGGGCGACGCCAAGCCGGATGTGAGCCGCTGGTCGCCGTGCCGCATCTACTCGTTGTCCAACTCTGCGCCGGCCCAGGATGCGATCAGCGTCATTGAGCTTCTGCTCACGGCCGCCAACGAGGAGGATTTGAAGGCACGCCTGAATGTCAAGGACCTGCCGGCCATCCACATGCTGAGCGTTGAGCTCGTGACCGTCCGCGTGGAGGCGCGCGAGAACATCCTGGCGTCGCTGGTGCCGCTCATCCTGATCCTCATGACGATTACGGGCGCCGTCTACCCTGCCATCGACCTGACGGCCGGCGAGCGCGAGCGCGGGACGCTGGAGATTCTGGTCGCGGCTCCGGTGTCGCGCTTTGAACTCTTGACAGCCAAGTACTTTTCCGTCGTCACGGTGGCGGTGCTCAATGCCGTAGTCAACCTTGTGTTCATGACCATCACGGTGAAGTGGAGCGGCGTGAACGTGCCGGGGTTGCAAGAACTGTCATTGCCGCTGCTGCTGGAGATGTTCGGCTTGCTCTTGGTGTTCGCCGGCTTCTTTTCAGCCGTGCTTTTATGTTTGACGAGCTTTGCCCGCAGCTTCAAGGAAGCGCAGGCGTATCTGATCCCGCTCATGCTGGCGTCGCTGGGCCCAGGGGTAATGGCGATGATGCCTGGGTTGAAGCTGACCGGCGTGATGACCGTGCTGCCGCTGGTGAACATCGTCCTGATGGCGCGGGATTTGTTCGACGCGGGAGTCGATCCGGTGCATGGCACGATTGCAGTGCTGTCGACTGGGCTTTACGCCGTGGCGGCCTTGGCGCTGGCGGCACGCGTGTTCGGCGCCGAAAGCGTGCTCTACAGCGAACAGAGCAGTTGGTCGGACCTTCTGCGCCGACCCGACGAGCCGCAGAGCACGGCGTCGCTCCCGTCGATGTTGTGGTGTTTGGCGCTCATGGTCCCGATGCAGTTCGCACTGATCGCATTCGTACGGAGCCTGGGCACGCTGCCGCCGCTGGCGAGTATCCTGCTCAATTTGGCGGTCAATCTGCTGCTGTTCGGCATGTTGCCCGCGATCTTCGTGAGCGTGGGACGAGTGACGCTGGCGACGGGAATCGGCACGTCGATGCCCAGCACGACGGCGCTTCTGGGCGGCCTGATCCTCGGCGCATCGCTTTGGCCGATCGAACTCTGGCTGCTTCAATGGACCGTGGACGCCCACCTTCTGGAAGAACGCCTCGGCGCCGCGTTAGAAGGGTATCGCACGGCCCGCGACAGCGTCGGCTTTCTGGTGTTGGCGCTCGCGATCGTGCCGGCCATTCTGGAAGAACTCTTTTTTCGCGGATTGCTCTTCAATGCGCTGAAAGCTCAATCCGGCGCCGTCATCACCATCGGCGTCAGCAGCGTCCTGTTCGGCATCACCCACGTCGTTCTAGGCGGGCCGATTGGATTGGAACGCTTCGTTCCCAGCGCGATCCTCGGCCTGATTCTCGGCGCAGTCTGTTGGCGCAGCGGCAGCGTCTGGCCGGGCATGGCACTGCACGTTTGCCACAACACGATCCTGCTCGGCTTCGCGCCGAAGGAGATTCCGGTCGCCTGGCTTGGGCTTGCCGGCCCCTGCGCACTCCTGGGCGGGTTGATTGTCTGGTGGAGCGGCAACGGCGAGTCGCAATCCGAAGAACTGAAGCAATAACACTCGTGGCGCTCGAGCGCTCATTCCCTGACGAAATACACTGATCGTGTTCGAAGTACGGGTCCTCGTTTAACGCCCGCATGGCGCCGCGCGATCGCAGGATCCAGCCATCGGACCGATTGCGCCACGTGAACGCTAAACGAGGGCGACGAAACTTTCACCGCATCTGGTTCGTCTTTTCCCGCGAATCCCCATGATCTCAACACTAGGAGGCTGTCCCATGCGTATCCGTTGTTGGTGGTGCGTGCTGGCCGTGCTCATCGCGGCCCCGCAGGTTCAGGCCCAAGAAGAAGTCGCCAAGAGCAAGGTTGTATCCGTCGGGCTGTTCAAGAACGGTCTGGTCATCGTCAAACGCGAGGTGCAGATACCGAAGGACGGCGTCTATCGGCTCGATACCATGCTTGAGCCGGTGCACGGTTCGTTTTGGATTGAATCCACCGGCAAGGTCGAAGCCGCGATCAAGATGCGTGACGTCGAAGTGCCGTTGCACTCGGAAGCAGCCGTCGGTGGGCTCCGTACCGAACTCGCGGGAAAGAAGGTAACGATTACATTCCGAAACGACAAAATTGCTCCGGTCACCGGCATGCTCGTCAAGGTCGCCAAGCAACCGGCTCCCGAGAGCCTTCCAGCGCCAACGACTGGGGGCGAAGGCATGTGGATACTCCAGACTGCCAAGGGTCGGCTTTATTTCAGCCCCACGGACGTCATGCTGATTCAGACCGAGGACGCGGACGAGAAGGTCAAACACCGCAAGCCGGTCCTGGTGTTGACCGTCGAAAAGCAGAAGAAGCAGCCAGCAGTCTACGTCAGCTATCTGACCAACGGCCTGGCCTGGGCGCCGAGCTATCGCGTCGATCTCACGAACCCGAAGTCGCTAGCCGTCGAGATGGCCGCCGTCATCCGCAACGAAATGAGCGATCTCAACGAAACGGAGATCAAGCTGATCTCCGGGTTCCCGAGCGTCGAATTCGCCAATGTGACGTCGCCGTTTTCGGCGCATGCGACCTGGTCGCGCTTTTTCGGCGAACTGGCGGGCCGCCATCACCATCGCCACGACGATGGGCTTTTGCAGCAACGCCTCGTCAGCAACACCGTGAGTTATGAAGCACCCATTCGGCCCAAGATCGACCTTGGCGCCACCCCCGCCGGCGAAGGCGTCGATCTGCACTTCGAATCGATCGGCAAACGCACGCTGCTTCGCGACGAGGCCCTCGCTTTCACCGTCGGCAGCGCCAAGGCCGACTACGAACGCGTCATCGAATGGACTGTCGGCACGAGCCGAACCGCCGTCAAGTACGGCATCACTGAGCAACGCAAGGACGAGATGTGGGACGTCGTCGTCTTCCGCAATCCGTTCAAATTTCCGATGACCACCGCCCCGGCCATGGTCGTCGAGAACGGCCGCTTCAATGGGCAACGCACCAGCTACTGGACCAACGTCGGCGAGGAGAATTGGCTCAAGATCACGCGCTCGCTCAGCGTACGCGCTCTTGCTCGGGAACAGGAAGACGGCAAGGCCAATGAGCGCGTGATTGTCGACGACAAGAGCTACACGAAGATCTACCTGAAGGGCGAGTTACTCATGAACAACCACCGCAAGGAGCCGATCAAGATGTACGTTCGCCACACGATTCGTGGCGTCATCCATGAGATCGAAGGCGACCCGGTGCGCTCGACGCGCGGGGACAGCCTGGAGGCCGTCAACCGGGTGTACGACGTGGTCTGGACAGTATTGTTGCAACCCGGTGAGGAGAAGCGGCTGACGTATCGCAACAGCGTGCTGGTGTATCGGTAGGCGCGCCGTTTACGTTTAGCGCTCGCAAGACGCCATGCGAGCGCTAAACCTAAACTCAACCCCGTTTGAAATACCCGAACTCCATCGCATTGCGGCTCGTGCGCGTCTCCAACTCGCGCATCTTCTCCGCGCTGAAAGCCTGAAAGCCCCGGGCGATGGCGGCGTTCTCGTCCACCTCTTCCGGCGTTTCGCAACCGACGATCGCCAGGCTTACGCCTGGAATCGACCAGACGTAGCCCAACGCCTCGGCCATCGTCAAACGAGCCAGTATTCGTTTCTGAGCGCACGTCTTCATGGCGATAATGCCCATGTTCTGTCTGACCGCCTCGGCGACCACCGTCGCGATGAACGGCAAGCGGTGCACGTCGGCGGCGTTGAGGGCGACCAGCACGGTGTCGAACGTGAATCGGCGCATCGCTTCGAGCAAGATCGCCGGATCATGATGCCCGGTGATGCCGAGGTAGCTTACTCGCCCCTCGATCTTTGCCTGTACCAAGGCTTCGAGAGCGCCGCCTTTGCTGAAAATGCGATTGAGCTGGTCAATGGTGCGCAGATCGTGCAGTTGCCAAAGGTCGAGATGATCGGTGCGAGCGCGGCGCAGGCTTTCGTCAAGCAACCGCAGCGAGCCGTCGCGGGAGCGGTCGTGGGTCTTGGAGGCGAGGAAAACTTGCTCGCGTCGTTCGCCGAGGGTAGCGCCGTAGTAGTCGAGGCTGCCGTCGTAGGCCGGCGCCGTGTCGCAATAGGTGACGCCCTGATCGAGCGCTCGGCTGATGACCGCCGCCGCCTCGCGCTCGTAGCCCCAGGTGCGCAGCACGCCCTCGCCGCCCAAGCCGAACAGGGTCACCTGGCGTCCCGTCTTTCCGAGTGAGCGTGTTGGGATCGGTGCATTGGCAGTTTCCATCGGTTGCCTCCTCGCGTTGCCGCGAATCCCTCGACTCATCGTGCGCCATGTATAATTTACTTGGCGTCGGCCGGTTGCTCCACATCGCCTCAATTGAAAGGCCCGTGATCTCATGACCTACACCTGCACCAACTGCGGCATCGAGATGTATATCACCCCTCCCACGGGCGACACAACCATGGAGCGCCTGTCGGCCACCGCGCTCTATTGCGCCTCCTGTGATGAACTCGTCTGCGTCGGCTGCGGACTGAAGAAACTCGCCGGCGAAGGAACCACGCCCTGTGGCATGTGCGGCGGCGACGCACGCACTATCGACGTCAATCGCCGTCGCACATGGTACCCCGGAGAACGGCCCAAGAGCTGGTGGCAGTTCTGGAAGTGAATCACTTGGCGCCGATGCACCACAGATACCGGCCGCCTTTGACATAGATGCGGCCAGCGGCGAATGCTGGGGATGCTTTGCTTGGATCGCCGAGGTCGTTCTTGGCAAGGATTTCAAACGTCGGGCCGGCTTTGACGACGTAGCTCTTGCCGCCGCTGACGACGTAGATTCGTCCGTCGGCCGTGGCGACGGGGCTGGCGCTCGTCTCGGCCCCTTCCAAGCGATTCTTGTAGACCTCCTCGCCCGTGTTCCATTTCCAACAGGTAAGCACATCCGCGCCATGCAGGCGATAGAGATGATTGCCGACCAAAAGCGGGGACGACAGGCCGGACACGACGTTCGGGACCTTCCACTTGAGCGCGGTCTTGGAGACATCGCCAGCGCCGGTGACATCGAGAGCCACTCCCATTCCGCCACGGCCGGAGTCGACGTAGAGCAACCCGTCCCGAACGATCGGCGTGACGGTGTCGCCGATCTGAATGTCCTGCTGGTACGACCAGATCGGCTCACCCGTAGCCGGATCGAGCCCGTGCGGACCGTTGTGCGTCGCCGTGATGAGTTGCACTCTGCCGTTAATTGTCGTCACGAGCGGCGTGCTGTGGCCCCAATCGACGGCGGGGCGTTTCGTCTCCCAGCGAATCTGCCCTGACGCCCCGTCGAAGGCATAGATCGTTGACGATTTCTTTCCCTTGAGATGATCGCATACCACGATAACGGACGCGGTCCTGTTGGGCGGGGTGTACACGACCGGGCTTGCTCCCCAGCAGACGTCGAAGTTGTACGGCGTGATCTCCTTGCGCCAGACCACCTTCCCCGTGAAATCGACGGCGGCGACGACCGAGGAGCCGAAAATGGCGTAGACGCGCTCGCCGTCGGTGGCGGGAGTCGGCGCCGTGTAACCGCCGCGCAGGTCGGTCAGCTTCCACGGTCCCGGCGGAATGACGGCGTCCCACATCTTCTTGCCGTCCGTGGCATCGAAGCAGAGGACGTGATGTTCGGGAAAATCCTTGTCCGTCGTGCCCTCGGGCCAATGCGACGCGGTGACGAAGATGCGTTGGCCCCAGACGATCGGGCTCGATTGGTTCTGATCGCGCTTGAGTTTGTCGGACGGGAACAACGGCGCCTTCCAGAGGATATTGGTCTGAGCCTTGCCGCCCCAGACAACGGGGAGGTTTTTTTCGTCGCTCGTTCCCATGCCCGATGGACCACGCCACGAGGGCCAATGCTCGCTGGCAGAGGTGACGTGAATCGTGACGAAACTCAACAGCAATGCGATGACCAGTCGTGAAGCCACGGACTCCCCCCCATTACGCTTGGTGACCGCGAGGCGCCGCGCGAGCGCTAAACGAAGACTGGACTATCGGTGTTTGTCCAGGTACGCTTTGCATTCGTCGAGAATCGGCTTCGTCGCGGTAGCGCCGACGCGGGTGACGCCCAGGGCGCGCACGGCAAGCAGGCGCTCGAAGGTTCGCACGCCGCCGGCCGCCTTGACGCCGACGCACGGCGGCGAGCAGCGGCGCATCAGTTTGAGATCGTCGTCGGTCGCGCCGGTGCTGCCATAGCCGGTCGACGTCTTGACGAAGTCGGCGTCGAGTTCGCCACAGATAAGGCAGAGCATCTCTTTGTGTTTTTGCTGGAGAAAGCAGTTCTCGAAGATCACCTTGACCAGCGCTTTGCGCGCATGCGCCGCGTCGATGACGGCATGAAGGTCGTCGTGAATGTAAGCCCAATCCTCGCTGAGCACCTTGCCGATGTTCACGACCATATCCAGTTCGACGGCCCCGTCGTCGATCGCACGCACCGCCTCCGCGACCTTGATCGACGTCACATGCCCGCCGTGCGGAAAGCCGATGGTCGTACTGACGGCCACCGTCGAGCCCTTGAGAATCTCCCGCGCTATCGGCACCGCGTAAGGCTTGATGCAGACCGACGCCACATCGTATACACGCGCCAGCTTGCAGCCCGCTTCCAATTCGCCATCGGTCAACTGCTGCTGCAACAGCGAGTGATCGAGCATCTTGGCAATCTGAGCATACGTGAAATCAAGCATCGTCGGCTCCTGCATTCAATCAGCATTTCTTGAATCGCACCACGTCGCCGTTGACATCGGGCTGACACGGTACGGTGGGGACCTTACGGTACTCCTTGAAAACAGGACAACAGCGAAGGTACTGTACGTCAGGGCAGGGACCATTCAAGGGGTGCGGCGGGCGCGAAACCGCCGAGCGAGCCGCAACGCTGCGTGGCTGTGGCATTTGCGTGGCTCGCTCGGCGGTTTCGCGATTTTGAAGCTCCTCTTGACCAACTTGCCGTTCCAGTTTATAGCCTTCGCCCACTATGAAGAAAATTCTCGCATGGCTGATCGTGCCGGCATTGTTTGCCGGACTGGGAATCCTCGTCTACGCCCAGGAACGGGACATGGGCGTGACGCGCGGCAAGGTGCTGCTCCTCAAGACCGGGCATGCCATGGAAGGCGATATCGAACGCATTCGCGGCAAGATCTGCGTGCGCCGCGGCGACAGCGAAGTCTGGATCGCCGAGGACCGCATCGTCCGGCTCTGTGCCGACTGGGACGACGCCTTCGCGTTTGCTATGAGCACAATCGATCCCAACAGTGCCAATGATCGCGTTCGGCTAGCACGGTGGTGTCACTTGCACAAGCTGAACGACAAGGCGCTCGCGCAGGCTCGGCTGGCGTTGCAGTTGCAGGCTAGCCACAGCGACGCCCTGCAATTGGTTGCGGTTTTGGAGCGGATGAAGGACGCGCCGCTGCCAAAGACGACAGCGACGAAACCGGCCTCCGTGCCGCGTCCGGTGGAGGCGACGCCGAGCGTGGATTTGTCTTTCGAGACGCAAGTTGCGTTTGCCAACAAAGTGCAGCCGATCCTGATGAACAAGTGCGTGAATTGCCACGGCAACAACGCGGGGGGCAAGCTGCATCTGGATCGCGTTTCTGACCAGGGTAAAAAGTCGGTGATGCAGCGCAATCTCGCCGCCGTCCTGCCCTACATCGATATCGACCGCCCGGCCATCAGTCCGCTCATGGTCAAGGCGATCACCGCGCACGGCGACGCCCCGGCTGCGTTCCGCGATCGCAGCGACATGCCGATCCAGGCGATGCACCAATGGATCGTCGAGACCATCGCCAAGAATCCGCAGCTTCGCGATTACCGCGCCAGCAAGAAGCCGGCGAATGCCACGCTGCCGGCGCCGAAGTCGGCGTTCCCAGTGCAGCAGGGAACGACGGCGCCAGCCGGCGGAGTCGAGGTGCAATCGCAACAACGGCCACGCATCGAGATCGACGAAAAGAACCCGCCGCAGGTGCAGCCAATGGAAACGCCGCGCACCCCGCTCGCCGCGACGCCGGTGGACGACTTCGACGCGCTGCACTACAACCAGTGGGCACATCCGCATCTGTATCGGCAACAGTCGGCAAGCAATCGGCCGTAGCGCATAGAAAATCCCAGGGGTTCGCTGCGCTCACCCCTGGGCTTCATGATACCACTCACCGCTTCACATTCGAAATGTGCTCCAGCGCCAGCATCAACGCTTGCGTGCCCTTGCGGCCATAGCCTTGGGCCTGTAGGGCGAGGTAGAGTTGGTGCGCGAGAGCGAGGCCGGGCATGGAGATGCCCATCTTCTTCGATTCGTCGAGGGCGATGCCCATGTCCTTGATAAAGTGCTCGACGTAGAAGCCCGGCTCGAAGTTGCGGGCCATGATGCGTGGGCCAAGCACTTCGAGCGCCTTCGAACCGGCCGCGCCGACGCTGACCGACTTGAAGACCGTCTCGAGATCGAGCCCGGCCTTGTAGCCATAGAGCAACGCTTCGCAGAGAGCGACCATGGTCGAGGAGATGAGAATCTGATTGACCATCTTGGTGTGCTGGCCGGAGCCGGCCGCGCCTTGATGGATGATCGTCTTGCCCATGCATTCGAAGATCGGGCTGACGGCATCGACGACTTCTTTGTCGCCACCGATCATGATGGAGAGGGCAGCGTTCTTGGCGCCGACATCGCCGCCGGAGACGGGGGCGTCGAGGCTGTAGACCCCCTTGGCCTTGGCGGCGTCATAAATTTCCCGGGCCAGCGACGGCTCGCTGGTGGTCATGTCGACGAGAATCGTCCCCCCTTTGCTGCCGGCCAATGCCCCCTGTGAGCCGAGGAAGACCTCGCGCACATCTTTGGGGAATCCGACGATGGCGAAGACGACATCGCTCTCTGCGGCGACTTGCTTCGGGGTGTCGGCCCATTTGGCGCCTTGCTCGAGCAACGTCTTGACATCGGGCTTGTCCTTGGAGCGGTTATAGATGGTCGCCTTAAAGCCTTTGCTCATGGCATGGCCGCACATCCAGCGTCCCATGACGCCGGTTCCGATCCAGCCGATGCGAGTTTTGCCAGCTTCCGCTTTGGTGAGTGCCATGTGAGTCCCTCATGCGAATAGAAGATGTCGGCTATTTTCCGATCCGGGCGGGGAAAATCAATCCACGAAGGGTCACGAAGGAGAGAATGGACATGCATTGTACTCCCGACTTCGTGTCCTTCGTGTCCCTTCGTGGAAGTTTTCCCTTTGCATCTCGCCGCGATTCCGTTTACGATGGAATCATGATCCCCAAGCTGCGAGCGCCGATTGCTCTCGTGCACGGCTTGTTCGGCTTCGACAAGATCGGCGTCGCCGGCGCGACGCTCGCCAACTATTTCCCCGGCATCCCCGACCTACTGACCGAGGCCGGCAATCGCGTCCTGATCCCGGCCCTCACGCCGACCGGGGGAGTCAGCGAGCGAGCGCAACAGCTCAAGGACTTCTTGCGTGAGCATTCGCCGGCCGAACCAGTGCACCTGATCGCGCACAGCATGGGGGGACTCGATTCGCGTTACATGATCTCGATGCTCGACATGGCGCCGATGGTGCTGACGCTCACCACGCTGGGGACGCCGCACCGGGGCACGAGCTTTGCCGACTGGGGCATTCATCGCCTGGCCCGGATTGTGACGCCGGTGCTCGATCTCATCGGCTTGCCTTATCAAGCGTTCTACGATCTCACACGCGCCAAGTGCCTATCGTTCAACGAAACGGTCGTCGATGCGCCGAATGTGCGTTACTTCTCCGTCGCGGGACAGCACGACAACAGCATCCTGCATCCGGAATGGTTCCTGTCGGCGAGCATCGTCTCGAAGTATGAAGGCGAGAACGACGGCATCGTGTCGCTGGAGTCGGCGAAGTACGGCGAAGCATTCGACGTCTGGGACGGGGACCATTTGGCGCTGGTCAACTGGCGCAATCCCGCCCGTTACTTGCGCGGCGCCTGGAACGACCCGGCCCCGCGCTACGCAGCGATCTTGCGGCGACTGGCGGAGTTGGGGTATTAGACAGGTATTCGTTTAGCGCTCGCACGGCGCCGAGCGATACCGAATACACTGTAACAATCTGGGGCCGCGCGGGCGCTAAACGAGGAATCCGTGGGACGCGCGGGCGTTCCTGTTATTGGATACGCCCCCCACACACGAAAGGAACCAATCATGTCCGATTCATCACGACGAGAGTTCTTGACCGGCGGGCTCGCCGTCGGCGCGACCGGTCTGTTGTTGCCTGACCTCGCAATCGCCACGGAAACCTCGGGCGATCTCGGTTCATACGGCGATTTCGTCGCCAATCAGCGGCCGCCGGCGCAAGCGGAGCTCGCTGCCACGCGATTGCGGGAAATCGCCGTTCCCGCCGGCCAAGCACCGGCGGCGAATGCCCGCGCCACCGAGGACAACATCCTCGGACCGTACCATCGCGCCAACGTGCCGTTCCGCGCCAAGATCACGCCGCCGCTCGAACCGGGAACCGTGCTCGTCATCCGCGGACGAGTGTATGGTCTCGACACCCGGCGTCCGCTGCCTGGCACGATGCTCGACATCTGGCAAGCCGACGCCCGCGGCCGCTATGACAACGACGATCCGCAGCGTCAGCCGGCCGCCAATCTGTTCGTCAACCGTGCTCGGCTCATGACCGACGAGAACGGCTATTACGAGTACGAGACGATCCATCCGGGCGCTTACCAGATCGGCCCGAACGCCTGGCGGCCGCCGCACATCCACTACTGGGTGCGCAAGCAAGGCTACCGCGACCTGGTGACGCAACTCTACTTCCGCGGCGACCCGCACCAGCGCGACGATCAGTTCATCCGCCAATCGCTGATCATCGACCTACGCGAGGTCCGCATTCAGCACGGAACGTACAAGGTCGGCACGTTCGACATCATCCTGGCCGCACGTTGACACGCCCCCGGGAAATTGAAAAGCGCAGAGTGCGCCGAGAACGCGGAGAGCACACCGAAAAAACTCCCCGCGTTCTCTGCGCACTCTGCGTTTCAAAACACGGCGATCATGAACTGCAAAGAGTGGAAAGCAGCGCGGACGCCGATGCCGAGCAGCGCTCGGGTGGAACTTTGCGGTGGATTGTCTTTGCGAAGACATCAAGTCCGCCAAGAAAGCGAGAAACACGGATCGACGTGCCGGCCCCCGAGAGGATGAACCAGGCATTGAGCGACGAGTAGTCGACGCTTTCCACGTCGGACCACCGGAGCGTCGCCTCGCCGAGCCACGGGGAGTAGCGCGTCACGCTTTCGTCGGTCACCACGACCTGAACGCGCGTCGCTTCGATCAGGGGCAGTCCCGCAACCAGGCTGACGCCCGCGAAACACAGGCCCGCCAGATTCATCGCCGTCTCGCGTCGCCAGGGGAAAACCCAGATGGCGTAGATCATGATCAACGGCGGCAACAGCGCTAGCACAAGAGCCAGACTGCGAACCACGGGACCGTAGCCCAGGACGACCAGAGCACCGGCGGAATTGAGGCCGCGCGGTCCGCGCACCACCATCACCAGCCAGGTCAGCATCAAGCCCGCCGCTAGGACGATCCAAAAAGTTTGCATGTGCTCGCTTGGCCCCATCGACAGGCAAACGACATCGTGCCAGGTCGATGGGATTATACGCTGAACCATCGTAGACATCACGCTCCGCGTGATCATAAGCACTCGGAATACACGCCATCACACGCCTGCCGAGAGCAAGCATCCCGCACTGGTCGGACCAAATCTTCAGCGACGCTCACCGGGCTGCGTCCGTAGTCCGTGGTGCGTGGTTAAATACATTAACCCCGAACCACGGACTTTTTTTGTTTGTCCCCGTGGTATGCACCGCAGACTTTTGGCAGGGACAAGCTGCCAGCTTGTCCCGGAAGCGGCACGCGCCGGGAGGAGACAAACTGGCAGCTTGCCTCCACGACAAACGAACACGGACGCAATATGGCAATCACTGATCTTCACAAAGTTCGCAATATCGGCATCATCGCCCATATCGACGCGGGCAAGACGACGACCACCGATCACGTTCTCTACTACGCAGGCGCCAAGCACAAGCTCGGAACCGTCGACGCCGGCACCACCGAGACCGACTACGATCCCGAAGAGCAAGAGCGCGGCATCACGATCTACTCGGCGTGCATCCCGTTCAAGTGGCGCGATTGCACCGTCAACCTCATCGACACGCCGGGGCACGTCGACTTCACGGCCGAGGTGGAACGCAGCTTGCGCGTGCTCGACGGCGCGGTCGTCGTCTTCGATGCCCAAAAGGGCGTCGAAGCTCAGTCGGAGACCGTCTGGCGGCAAGCGGACAAGTATCAAGTCCCGCGCATGGTTTTCATCAACAAGATGGATGTCGTCGGCGCCAACTTCGACAATGCCATCAATGAGATCAAGGATCGCCTCGAAGGAACGCCGGCCCCGCTGGTCATCCCGGTCGGCTCGGGGTCGGTGAAAGATTCGAACACGCCGTTCCGCGGCGTCGTCGATCTCCTGGAGCAAAAGGCGTACTTTCCCGATCCGCAGACCGAGGGCAAGTCCTTTCACACCACGCCGATTCCCGACGAGATGCAGGCCGACGTGCAGCGCTGGCGCGAGTACCTCTTCGAAGTGCTGACCAAGTTCGACGACAAGGACAAGATCACCTCCGCCTATCTCGAAGGCCAGGAGATTCCGCTCGCGACGCTGCGGCAAGTCATTCGCGAGCAGACGCTGGCACGCCAGATTCAGCCGGTCCTGTGCGGGTCGGGACGCGAGCACGCCGGCATTCAGCCGCTGATGGACGCGGTCTGCTACTACCTGCCCAATCCGCTCGAACGTCCCCCCGTGCGCGGGCAGAATCCGAAGAAAAAGGACAAAGAGGAATCGCGCAAGCCCGACGCCAAGGAGCCGTTCGCCGGCCTGGTCTTCAAAATCGCGGCCGACACGCACGGCGACCTTTATTACGTGCGCATCTATTCGGGCACGCTCAAGGCGAATAGCCGCGTGCTCAATCCACACTGTCGGCTCTTCAACCCGCCCAAGGAAGTGAAGGAGTTCGCGAGCAAGATTTATCACATCCACGCCGACCCGAAGAACCGCGAGGACATGCCGATCGCCCATGCGGGGGATATCGTCGGCGTGATCGGCCCAAAGGATTCGATCACCGGCGACACGCTGTGCGACCCGCAGCATCCGATCGTGCTTGAGCAGATCACCTTTGCCGAGGCGGTCGTCAGCATGTCGATCGAGCCGGACTCGTCGGGCGACAAGGACAAGCTGACCGACGCGCTCGATCGACTCAAGCGCGAGGACCCGACCTTCATGTGGCGCCTCGACGCCGACACCGGCCAGATGCTGATGAGCGGCATGGGCGTCTTGCACCTCGAAGTGAAGAAACATCGGCTCGAACGCGACTTTCGCCTGAAAGTCCGCGTGTCGAAGCCGCGCGTCAGCTATCGCGAGACCTTGAAGAAGGCGGTCAAGATCACCGGCGAGTGCGTCAAGCAGATGGGCGCGACGGGCTTGTTCGCGAAGTTGACGGTCGACTTCGAGCCCATGCCGATTGCGCACCCCTCGCCGGGTGGGAAAGGCGTTGGCGGTGAGGGTGCGGTCGTCGTGGTCAACCAGATACCGCCGGAGACGCTGCCCCCCTTGCTCATGGAGGCCGCGGAGAGCGGCATTCGCGGTGCGCTGCAATCGGGCGAACTGGGCTACCCGGTCATCGGCGTCAAGGCGACGTTGCGCGGCGCCCAGATGCAAGAGGAGACATCGAACGAAGTCGCATTCCAGGCCGCCGGCTTCGATGCCGTCAATAAGGCGCTGCGAGGCAACATGATCCTCCTGGAGCCAGTGATGCGCACCGAGGTCATGATCCCCGAAGATTACCTCGGCCCCGTGACCGCCGACATGAACGCCCGGCGAGCCGAGATTCGCGAGGTGCTGACCCGCGGCAAACTGCGCGTCGTCGAAGCGATCGTGCCGTTGGCGAAGATGTTCGACTACTCCGACAAAGTCCGCAGCCTGACGCAAGGCCGAGCAAGCTGGACCATGGAGCCCAGCGCGTATGCCCCGGTCGATGCGGAGACGCTGAAGCAAATCCAGGGCGGGGAGTGGTAGCATCGACGACCAAGGCCTCCTCTGCCTCGTCTATTCTTGTGCGTAGAGCACAGTGCCTCGCTTCGGTATTCGACACTGGGCAGAGAGCTCGATCTTGATGAAAACGGCAATCCACATCGTGGCTATCGCGATCCTCCTCGGCGTCACGCCCAGTCCTTCATTTGCGACGCCCAAGGAAAAAAAGAAAGCCCATGAAGTCCTGACGCTTATGGGCGGAGTGCTTATCGATCCGGTCGAGAAAGCGATTTTCGTGGCAAAAACCGTAGACGGAATCGAAGCCATCGATATCGCGACAGGTAAAACTCTCTGGCAAACCAAGAAAGAGGAGGGGACGTATTGGCCGGTCGCGGTCTACGGCCGGACCCTCGTGGTGCGTGTGCGCGCCAATCCATTGCGCATCGCCGCCCTGGACCTCGACGCCAAGGGAAGAATGCTCTGGATGACGGAGCCGGTCCTGCCCGAATGGGTCAAGGGCCCCGAATGGCTGAAGGATAAGCCCAGACACAAGCGTGAGGCGCCCGAATGGGTCCCCGAATCGGAGCGGGCCAAGCCGACCCCGCAGGAACTTCTGTCAGCCGCCTTGGACGAGCTGGTCAAGGGAAGCTATCGGTGCGAGGAACGGATTGAGAAGGGAGAGTTCGTGATGCGCTGGCGAGCAGCATCCGACGCGGTTTTTTTTGAAAAACCCAACTCCCTCCCCAACGCGAAAGAAGCCAGCGGCGTTGTTGTCGTCGATCTGGAGACGGACAAGATCCGGACCCAGCCATTGTCAAAGGATCGGAGGATTGAAGAGCATGCTTATCCGCCCAGCGTGGAGTGGAACGGGATCGACTTCAGTGTTGCAGTGGGTAAACATGTGGGCGACTGGGTCAAAACTCTGCCCGCCTCGCGGCGCATCATCGAATCGCGCCTGCTGAGGGCGGTTGAAAAGAAAACGGGAAAGCTCCTGTGGGAACGCACGTTGTGGGAATGGGGATACAAGGAAACAAGGCGCGTGAATGGCGGATAGTCTCCGAGTCTGCGCCAGGCCGTTTTCATCTGAATTGGTTCGGCACTGCTTTTTCTAGACCGTTCCAACCGAAGAAAAGGAGACGCCAAAAAGTCGCTACCCGTGGCGCCGAATGACAGTGGTCATGAACTCATCTATGGGCCGAACAGTGGGGTGCACGACACGGTCTGCGCGGCCCCTTTTGGGAGGGCGAGGCTCCTGCCGAGCCGGAAGCGTCAGCATCGTAATGTCAACTCAGATTATTTGCTGGCTCGCGGCTCGGCAGGAGCCTCGCCCTCCCGTGCCGTTTGCAAACCATGTCGTGCACCCCGAACAGTGTCCCCGAAACTATTGCCCTGGCCTGGGGTTGAATGTGGTAGTATACTTGTGTTGACGACCCTCCGTGCGCGCCTACCCTCCTGACGGCAAGTAATCGAAAGGACCTGACGAATGACGAGTTTGCTTTCGCGCCGAACTGTGCTCAAAGGTCTGGGCGCCTCGATCGCGCTTCCCTGGCTTGAAGCGATGGGGCCCTTTAGCCCGTGGGCGCAAGCCCAGGCGAGCAATCGCGTGCCGGTTCGCATGGCGTTTCTTTACGTGCCCAACGGCAAGAACATGGCCGACTGGACGCCCAGCGCGACAGGAACCGACTTCACGCTCCCGCGCATCCTGGAGCCACTCGCCGATGTGCGCGAATACGTCAATGTGCTTACGGGTTTGACGGCGGACAAGGCTCGCCCCAATGGCGACGGGGCGGGTGATCACGCTCGCGCCATGGCCGCCTTCCTCACCGGTGCTCAGCCTCGCAAGACCGACGGCAGCGACATCCGCGCCGGCATCTCGGTCGACCAAGTGGCTGCCAGCCGCATCGGCAATCAGACACGCCTCGGCTCGCTCGAGATCGGCTGCGATCCAAGCGCTTTGGCGGGCAACTGCGATTCCGGTTACAGCTGTGCGTACTCCTCAACGATCTCCTGGCGTTCCGCTACCACGCCGGTGCCGAAGCTCAACAATCCGCGTTTGGTGTTCGATCGTCTGTTCGCAACGGGCAACGACGCAGACCGGGCTCGCCGCGACCGCAATCGCCGCAGCATCCTCGACTTCGTCCGCGAAGACGCTAACTCCCTGCAGCCGAACCTCGGCGCCAACGATCGCCGTCGGCTCGACGAATACATGACCTCGATCCGCGACATCGAGGAACGCATCGAACGCGCCGCACGCATGCCCGAACCGCCACGCCCGAACATGGCGCAGCCGACCGGCATTCCGCAGAGCTACCAAGAACATCTTCGCATCCTGAGCGACCTCTTGGTCCTCGCTTTCCAGGCTGACATCACGCGCGTCAGTTCCTTCGTCTTCGCCAACGAAGGAAGCAACCGCCCCTACGGTTTCATCGATGTCCGCGAAGGCCACCACGATCTGTCGCATCATGGCAACGACCGGGCCAAAATGCAGAAGATCGCGACCATCAACCGCTTTCACGTCACGCAGCTCGCCTACTTCGTCAATCGCCTGAAGAACATCCGCGAAGGCGACGGCACGCTGCTCGACAACTGCATGATCGCCTACGGCTCAGGCAACTCCGACGGCAACCGCCATAACCACGACGACCTGCCCGTCCTCCTGATCGGTCGAGGCTCCGGCACCATCCGCGCCAGCCGCCATGTCCGCTATGCCTTCAACACTCCGCTGAACAACCTCTGGGTCTCGATGCTCGACCGCATCGGCAGTTCCGTCGAACGCCTGGGCGACTCGACAGGCCGGTTGGCGAATTTGACGTAAGGAGTCTCGCTTTTTTGTCGTATTGATAACCTTCAAAGCCGCTTGCAGCTTCGATGTTGCAAGCGGCTTTTTTCATGTGTCGGTCAGGATTGCGACCGCAGCCAATATCGAACCGATTAGCATCCGAAACATTTGCTTCCCCCCTTTAACCGAGGGAATGAAGAATGTGCGGCCGATATTTCATCGGCTAATCCGCAACCCCCCGCCCTTGAGCATCGCTTCGACTTCGTCGCGCGTGACCCAGGCGAAGTCGCCGGGGATCGAGTGTTTCAGGGCGCTCATGGCGACGCCGAAGTCGAGGGAACGTTGCAAGTCGCCTTCGAGCATCCCGTGGATGAAGCCGGCGGCGAAGGAGTCGCCGGCGCCGAGGCGGTCGACGATCTCGACCTCGTAGGTCTTGGTGCGCAGGATCTGCGCCGCATTCCCCTCACCCCCAACCCCTCTCCCCCAAGGGGCGAAGGGGGATCGGTAAGCCATCGCCGTCCACGAGTTCTTCCAGACCAGCGGATTCTCACGAAGCGTAATGGCGACGATCTTGAGGTTGTACTTCTTCGCCGTCAGGTCGGCAGCTTCTTCGTAGTTCTTCCCCTTGATGCCGAAGACTCGTTCGATGTCCTCTTCGGTCGTGATCAGCACGTCGCAGTACTGCATCAGCTCGGCCATGCACTTGCCGGCCTCGGCTGGAGTCCAAAGCTTGACGCGGTAGTTCAGGTCGATGCTGGTGCGAACGCCGGCGGCCTTGGCGGCGATCAGAGCCTCCTTGGTGACTTCGGCGGCCGACGCGCTCAGGCCCGGCGTGATGCCGGTGACATGGAACCATTTCGTGCCGGCGAAAACGTTCGCCCAGGGAACCATGCCGGGCTTGATGTTGGCGATGGCGGCGCCTTTGCGGTCGTAGATGACGCTCGAAGCACGCGGAGCGGCGCCGAACTCGAGGAAATAAACGCCGACGCGATCGTCATTCGTCCAGACGATGTGCTCGCTCGATACGCCGGCTTCGCGCGCCTTGTTGGCGATCAGTTTTCCGAGCGGATTGTTGGTCAGCCGGGACACCCAGGCGGCGGAATGGCCAAGCCTCGCCAACCCGACCGCGGTGTTGAGCTCCGCGCCGCCGACTTTCATGTCCAGCGTTGGCGATTGTTCGAAGCGCATGAAATTGGGCGGGCTCAGACGAATCATCGCTTCGCCGAAGGTGACAACATCGAATGGCATTAGCACTTCCTCGTTGCTCGGGCTTATCGGTGCGAAACCCCTGACCTCCGACCTCTGACATTTGACCCCTGGTTACTGATCCGATTCCAGCACCGCGAGGAACGCCTCTTGGGGAATTTCGACCTGGCCCACTTGTTTCATGCGTTTCTTGCCGGCGGCTTGCTTGGCCCAGAGTTTGCGCTTGCGGGTGATGTCGCCGCCGTAGCATTTCGCCGTCACGTTCTTGCGCATCGGAGCGATTGTCTCGCGGGCGATGATACGGCTGCCGATCGCCGCTTGCAGCGCAATTTCGAACATGTGCCGATCGATCTCGCCCCGCAGTTTCTTGACCAGTTTGCGGCCACGCTGGTCGGCGAAGGCGCGATGGACGATGATGGAAAGTGCATCCACGCGTTTGCCGTGCACGAGGATATCGAGCCGCACTAGATCGGCAGCGCGGAAGCCGAGGATGTCGTAATCCATGGTGCCGTAACCGTGCGTCACGGACTTCAGCTTGTCGTAAAGGTCGTAGATAACCTCGGCGAGCGGCATTTCGTAGACGATGATCGCGCGCGTCGGGCTGAGGTATTCGGTGCGAATGAAGACGCCGCGGCGGTCGGTGCACAGCTTCATGATGTCGCCGATGTTTTCGCTCGGGACGAGGAAGCTGGCCTTGACGATCGGTTCGCGGAACTCTTCGATTTGGCCGCCGTCAGGGACTTTTTGTGGGTTGTCGATGCTGACGATCTCACCGTCACGTTTGAGAACTTCATAGGTGACGTTGGGCGCGGTCGTGACGAGGTCAAGGCCGGAGTCGCGCTCGATACGCTGCTGAATGATCTCGCGATGGAGCATGCCAAGGAAGCCGCAGCGGAAGCCGAAGCCGAGGCCTTCGGAGTTTTCGGGTTGATAGGTGAAGCTGGAATCGTTGAGCTTGAGCTTGCCGAGCGCCTCGCGCAGGTCCTCGAATTCATGGTTGTTGACGGGATATAGCCCGGAAAACACCATGGGCTTGGGCTCCTTGTAGCCCGGCAGAGCCTGCACGGCCGCACGTTCGGCCTCGGTGACGGTGTCGCCGATGTGGACATCGGACAGCGTTTTGATCTGGGCCATGACGTAGCCGACCTGGCCGGCGATCAGTTCGCTGCATGGAACCATGCCGGGGCGGAATTGGCCGATCTCGAGCACGTCGTGTTCGTTGCCGGTGCTCATCAGCTTGATCTTCATCCCCTTGGCGATGCGGCCTTCCTTGACGCGCACATAGATGACGACGCCTCGATAGACATCAAAATGGCTGTTGTAGACAAGGGCGCGCAAGGGATCGTCGGGGTTGCCCGGCGGTGTAGGAACACGATCGACGATGGCTTGCAGCACCTCGTCGATGCCGATGCCCGCCTTGCCGCTGGCGCGAAGCACCTCGGCCGGATCGATGCCGAGGGCCGTTTCCATCTCCGCGATGACGGCGTCGGCTCTCGTGATCTGCAGATCGATTTTGTTGAGCACGGGCACAATTTTCAGGTCGTGCTCCATGGCCAAATACGCGTTCGCAACGGTCTGAGCCTGTACGCCCTGGAACGCGTCGACGAGCAGGATGACCCCTTCGCAGGCGGCAAGACTGCGCGACACTTCGTACGAAAAATCGACGTGGCCGGGGGTGTCGATGAGATTCAACTCATAGGTGACCTCTTCCTGACCCCTGACCCCTGACCCCTGACCCCTGTAGTAGATCGTCACCGGATGCATGCGAATCGTGATGCCGCGCTCGCGTTCGAGGTCCATCGAATCGAGGAGTTGGTTCTGGAATTCGCGTTCAGTGATCGTGCCGGTTTTGAGGAGAAACTGATCCGCCAGCGTGCTCTTGCCGTGATCGATGTGGGCAATGATCGAAAAGTTGCGAATATGGCTCGTTTTGCGGGTCATGTTCATCCTGCCAACAAAAAATCGGCGCGGGTTCAACGCGCCGACCGGGAATCCCTACTAGCGAGTATACCGCCCACGTTGCGGTCTGGATAGGGCATCTGGATTCCGTAGGTAAGGCTTTCCGGCGTGACCGCACGGTAGGCGTCACGCTCCGCGTGACGGATGCCTCACGCGGAGCCTGAGGTCTACGATGGAGGCACGATCGAGCTGGAAAGCCTGAGTTACGAAACGGCTCTTGTTCGGCAACGGCGGTTGGCGATACAATTTACCGCCGCCCGAACTTGTTCAAGGTTTCTTGATGCAACGGATCATTACCATTGTGATGCTGCTGCTCGGCTCGAGCATGCTTTGCGCCCAAAGTTCGGATGAGCCGTACGACCGCCTTGCCAAGGCGTTCAAGCCGATTCTGATCAGCGCTCTGCCGGCGACGCTCTATGAAAAATCGGACAATTGGGGGCATCAGGTGATGGTCCCTGTTGGGTTGAAATGGCGTGGTCTTCGCGCTTCCGTGCAACGCTCGCCGCGCAATCACGGCGAATGGCGGCGCTTGAATGTGACCACGCTCGACTTGCCGCGGACGCTTGACATTCGCATCTTCGATGTCAAAACCGTCAAACCCGAGTTGCAGACCTTCAAGGTCTTCTTGACCTTTCGCATGGGCGTCGAATATGAACAGCAGAATTGGGAGTCCGGCGTTCGGCTTTGGAGCGGCAGCGCCCGCGCCCGTGCCCAGATCAAGCTCGACATGGACTGCGAGAACATCCTGCGCGTCCATCTCGACAAGAAGACCAACCTGCCCGATTTCGTGCTGCGCTTGCGAGTTACGTCGGCTCGGTTGCACTACGACGACGTCGTCTTCGAGCACATCAACGGCGTCGGCGGCGAGGCGGCCAAGATTCTGGGCAAAATGGCGCACTACACCGTTCGCCAGTGGAAACCCAGCATCGAACGCGATCTCCTCGCCAAAGCCAACGACGCCATCGTCAAGGCGGCCGACACCCGCGAAATCCGCCTCGGTTTCAGCGGTTTGGTCAAAAACAAATAGAACATCAGAGCCTGACGCGGAAGCGAAGATTGGATGGTCCCTTGCTCGCGCTTCGGGCTCCGATTACGAGACCCGCATGAGCATCTTCGATCGTTTTCGCGTCACGGGCAAACGCCTCTTCATCACCGGCGGAAGCCGAGGACTCGGTCGTGAGATGGCTCTGGCCATCGCCGACGGCGGCGCTGATGTCGTCCTCGTCGGCCGCGATCAGCCGAGCCTCGAGAAGACCGCGGGCGATATTCGCCGGCTCGGTCGGCAGGCGTCAATCATTCAAACCGACGTCGGCATTCCCGGCGAATGCGAAAAAGCCTGTCAAGCCGCGCTGGCGCTGGGGCCCATCGACATTCTCATCAACAACGTGGGCGGCCGGCGCGAGAACATCCCGACCGAAGACATGCCGCTCGAAAAATGGCGTGCTCTGATGGACCTGAATCTCACCAGTGCCTTTCTCTGCACCAAACTGATCGGCAAAGCGATGATCCAGCGCGGGGAGGGCGGCCGCGTCATCAACATCTGCTCGATCAACAGTCTCGTCGCCGGCCGAGGCATCAACGGACGCCATTACGAGACGGCCAAGGGAGCGCTGATGCAGTTCACCCGCGCGACGGCCGTCGACTGGGCACCGCACAAGATCACGGTCAACGCGATTCTCCCCGGCGGCTTCATGACGGAGCCCAATCAGCGTTGGTCGAAGTTGCATCCGGAAGTGATCGCGACCTTCAAGGCCCAGATTCCGCAAGGCGACTTCGGCCAACCCGAAGACCTCGGCCCACTCGCGCTCTATCTCGCCAGCGACGCCTCGCGCTACATGACCGGCGCCGCCCTCGTCATCGACGGCGGCTACACGCTGTGGTAGCGGTTGGCAAGGCGCGGTATCATGTCAGTGGAGGTGATCGATTGCTCGAATATCATGCAGCTATCTAAAAGTCTCCCGAAGATGACGGCTGGTACGTCGTCAGTGTCCTCGATTTCCCCGGAGTTCGCACGCAAGGCTAAACGCTGCGCGAAGCGCGCTACATGGTGAAGGATGCCCTGCAGTAAACGGCGGAGTGTTACCTCCAGGAAGGCCGAACGTTGCCGAAGCCTACCCCAAAAGCTGCCGATCCCAAGGCCAGGCGGATCGAGAAGACTCGGCTCGAGATTCTGGTCCGCCAGCCGGTGCCGGCATGAAGCGAATCAAGTTGGTCAGCGAAATCAAAAAAACACCTTCCGGATTCCACGGTGTGTGGAATCGGGAAGGTGTCAGCGGTTCAAGAATGCCGGGCGTTGCTAGTTGACCATTTCCTTGAGGCTTTTCAAGGGGAGCACGCGGACGACGGTCTTGGCGGGCTTGGCCTTGATGGTCATCGGCTCGCCGGTCTTGGGGTTGCGACCCTGGCGTTCGGGTTGAGCCGGGCGGACGCGTTTCTTGATCTTCAGAAGGCCGGGCAGTTGGAACACGCCGGGGCCTTTCTTGCCGATCTGCGTCTTGATGAACTCGCCGAGCGCGTCCAACACCGTGCCGACTTGCTTCTTGGTCAGGCCGGTCTTCTCGGCCAGTGCGGCAAACACCTCAGTTTTGGTCGCCGCCTTCGCCTGTTTTCCCATGGATACTCCTTCACGAAAAAAAAAATGTGGTGAATCCAACTCCTAAGCACGCGTCAGGCACGAAAGCCTGATCTACAGTTCGTTGCATTGGCAGGACTAAGTTAGATTGCGCGTTGCCGAACGTCAATGCGAAAAAGCGCGAATTCCTATGTTTTTTTCAGGGTTTTTGCAGCTGCGCAAGCGTGTTATCCGATCCAGGACGCATCGACGGGTTGATACGCCACAAGTTCGTTCGGTGCGAACCATAGGTTGATTTCCATAGCGGCATTTTCCGTACTGTCGCTGCCATGGATCAGATTGTTTTGCACGCTGATGCCATAGTCGCCGCGAATCGTGCCCGGCGGCGACTTGGCGCCGTCGGTCTTGCCCATCATCTCACGCACGACGGCTACCGCCTCGCGCCCTTCCCAGACGATGGCGACCGCCGGCCCGCTCGTCAGGAAGGTCAGAAGCGATTCGTAAAAGGGTTTTCCCTTGTGCACCGCATAGTGCTTCTCGGCCAGCTCGCGGCTCGGCTGCAAGAACTTCATGCCGACCAGCCGCAGGCCTTTCTGCTCGAATCGCTGAATGAGCGAGCCGATGAGCCGGCGCTGGATGCAGTCGGGTTTCAAGAGAACGAGCGTTCGTTGCATGACTTGTACCTCAAGTTGGGTTTAGACCTGACACCGGGGGACAGCCTCCTAGCGAAAGCGGTGTTTCAGCTTGTCATAACGAATTATCTGGGCGCTGACGGGAGTCAAGCTTCTGGCGCCACCGGTGAGGAGAAGGTTGATGTCGTCCGCATTGATGTGAATCCGCTGGGCGAAACGGCGGGCGACTACGGAGTCGTGGCTGGTGGCGCGGCCGGCGCGTGACGGAAGCCCCAAGCGGCGAACGTAGGCTCCCAATGCCTGCGAACTCAAGATAGCGGCGGTGGCCGGCGGGTTGGACTTGACCTTCGTTGCGACCTCAATGAGCCCTGGCACATTCGGCTCGCTCGCAAAATGTAGGTCGGACGCGAACACGAGCCGAAAAGGCGACATAGCCAGGGAGCCTCACCTAACCTGGAACACGGGACGTCGCAATGGGCCGACAGTCCAATTCTATGGAGTTGCCATCGTCGTCCAGCGTCAGGCGAAGGTCCCGTTTCGTCTCGGCATTCTCTTGCTTGCTTGCCCAGTCTGCAAGATCACTGGACTGTGCGTGAAGGTACTCGGCGAGGGGCGTTGCCAGCAAGGCATGGAGCCGCCCCTTGTGCACAAGCCGAATTGATTTCGCCTCGTGGCGTTTGCTTCCCGCAACGTCATCCGAGATATCTGCAATGATCATCATGACCCGATCGCCGAACACGTCCCTTGCTTGCGCGTCGATGCAGTAGTCATGTTCATCGGACATGATGCGCCGGTAGTCCATTTCACTGCGAAATGCTGGGAAATGGCGCAGCAGGAAGTCAGCCAGCGGAGGGGATGCTACGAACACGGCCATTGCAGGTCCTCCGCACGGAAAGAAGAGCACTCTCCAGCTGGATCACACCACAAGAACTTCACTGCCTCAAGCGAGACCATGCTATTGCGATCACCGCGAGTGCACGACATGGTTTGCAAACGGCACGGGAGGGCGAGGCTCCTGCCGAGCCGCGAGCCCGCAATTAATCTGAGTTGACACTACGAGGCTGACGATTCCGGCTCGGCAGGAGCCTCGCCCTCCCAAAAGGGGCCGCGTAGACCGTGTCGTGCACCCGATCACCGCACAAACGTGTTCACCCGCGCCAAGAACTCGGCGTTAGTCTCGTAGCGAGCCAATTGTTGGACCAGTGATTCCATGGCCTGGCGCGGCTCGAGCATCAGGCTGCGGCGCAGTAGCGTGACTTGAGGGTATTCTTCCTTCGAGAACAGGCGTTCTTCTTTGCGTGTGCCGGACTGGGCGATGTCGATGGCCGGGTAGATGCGGCGATCGGCGAGCTTGCGGTCGAGGACCAGCTCCATGTTGCCGGTGCCCTTGAACTCTTGAAAAATGACGTCATCCATGCGCGAGTTGGTTTCGATGAGCGCGGTGCCCATGACGGTGAGGGTGCCGCCCTCTTCGAAGGCGCGAGCGGTGCCGAACAGACGCTTGGGGATTTCCAGGGCGCGGACATCGACGCCGCCGGACATGGTGCGGCCGCCGCCGTGGACGTTTTTGTTGTAAGCACGGGCCAGACGCGTCAAGCTATCAAGCAGGACGAAGACGTCTCTGCCCATCTCGGTGAGACGCTTGGCCCGTTCCATGACGAGTTCGGCAAGCCGGGCGTGGGCGGACGCGTCGCGGTCGGAACTGCTGGCGACGACTTCGCCCTTGACCGTGCGGCGCATCTCGGTAACTTCTTCGGGCCGCTCGTCGATGAGCAGCATCATGATCTGCATCTCGGGATGATTCTTGGCGACGGCCTGGGCGAGATGCTGAAGGAGAATCGTCTTGCCGGTGCGCGGCGGCGCCACGATCAATCCGCGTTGGCCTTTTCCGATCGGCGTGAGCAAATCCATGATGCGCGTGGTGAGCGGTTCTTTGCCGAACTCCAATCGGATGCGCTGATTCGGGTCGATCGGCGTCAGTTCGTCGAAGTCGCGTTGGACGAACTTGTCGGGCGGAAGGCCTTCGATCGAGTCCACCAGCTTGAGGCGAGGCCCCGAACCACGTTGACCCGGCTCTGTCGGACCTGCCACCTGTGTACCTTCGCGGAGCTTGTGCTTTTGGATCAACCGCTGATCGATGAATGGATCGGCCGGTTGCGCAATGTAGCTCTTGGCCGGATTACGCAAGAACCCGTAGCCCTTGGAATGCAGTTCAAGGATGCCTTGGTGCATGGTGGTTCCGATTGTTTACGTTTAGCGCTCGCCAGGCGCCGTGTAAGCACTCAACCTAAACACTTACACTTTGCGATGCTCGGTCGTCGCCTCAAACGTGCCGTCGCCGAGCGGGACGAGGCGGTAATCGCCGAAGAGGTTAGGGGCCTCAGCCTGGAGAACCTTCAGGACGGCAATGGCAAGCTTGCGAATTTCCACCTCGGCGTGGCGATTGCCCCGCAACTCGATGAAATGCCGCAAGGCGCGAGCATTGGCCGTGACAAAGATCTTGGTCTCCGTCGCGTTGGGCAAGACGCTCCGAGCGGCCTGACGCGCCAACTTGCGGCGCAATGTCTTGTCCGGCTCCGATTCGAACACGCGCAGCAGTTTCTCGGTTAACTGCATGTACGCTTTGTGGCAATCCGCCACGGCGCTGAGCCAAAGCCGGTGCAACTCCGGATCGTTGGCGATGCAATCGGGCTCGACATATTCCGCAATCGACTCATCGACATAGCGTTGCGACAGCTGACTATAGCCGAAACCGGCCCGATGGCGAATCAATTCGTGCGTCAACGATCGCGAAACTCCCGTGATCAGAAGGTTCCACACCGCATGTTCGAGTACCGAGCCATGCCCGACTTCGAGGATATGGCTGATGTACGCCTGGTTGCCGCCCGGTCTCGGCTTGGCGAACGACATATAGCAGATGCGGCCCGCGGTTTCAACAAGATGCTCGCCGGCGATAATGGTGTCGGTCTGCCAGGCGACGCCATGATCGGCAAGGAATCGGTCCAGCTCGGCGTCGTTGACGGTCTGCCGGCCCATGACATAAACGGTCGGCTCGCGGATGATCTTGATATCCGTGTTTTCCATCGGGTCATCTTAGTTTAGCCGCTCGCCTTTGGCGAGCGCGACCCCCCCGCGCTCGCCAAAGGCGAGCGGCTAAATGCGAAGCCCGTCCTGCTCCCTCCCCCCCTTGTGTGGGAGGGCCGGGGTGGGGGGTATGGCACACCGGCGAGCCCGGCCCCACCACCCCAACCCTCTCCCACGAGGGGGAGGGGGCCACAATTGCCAAGGCCATTCTCAATCTGACTGTCAATAAACGGTTTGCATGTACTCGCGAAAGCGCCTGGCGCATCGGTCGAGGTTCTCCTCGCCGCCGCCGCCCTTCAGATACGAGCACATCTCGTAGGCGACATGGCCCTGATAGCCAATCTTTTTGAGAGCGGCGAAGAACTTGCGATAGTCAATGAATCCGTCGCCCATCGGCACGGCCCGGATCGAATCGGTCTCACGCGTGTAGTTCACCAGCGCCGGCTGGTAGCGAAAGCGCGGCCGACGCACGTAGTCCGCCACCGTCGTGTGCACGAGGTACGGCGCCATCTTCACCACCGCGGTTTCCAGGTCCATGCCCTGAAGCGCCGGCGCCCAGGCGTCGAACATCGCCTTGCAGTTCGGCTCGTCGATTTCTTCCAGAAGATCGAACATCGTCTCGTAATGCACGGCCGTGTCATGATGGTTCTGGACGCCAAGGGTGACGCCGAACACCGAGGCTTGCTGGGCACATTCTTTCAGGGCCGACACAGTGGCGGTCCATTGCTGATCGTAGGATGTGCGCAAATCATCGTAGCTGGTGAAGACGCGGATGAGCGAGCAATCGAGGCGCTGAGCGATACGGGCCAACTCGCGAACATAGAGCGTTTGCATCTCGCGCGCTGGAATATCGGGCCGATCACTGCCGAGCGTGAAATCGTTGTAGCCAGCCAGGCAGACGACTTTGACCTGCAAGTCACGCAGCAGGGAGCGCAGATTGTCGCAGGCCGTGGAATCGAAATCAAGCACCGAGAGGTGAGGCCGTTTCGCCATGAGCATGACGCCGTCGAAGCCGAGCGTTTTCACCTTGCGCAAGAAATCGGGCAACGACAGTCGAGCTTGCCCGGTCCAGACGCCGGCATAGCTCACGGAATGCAGTGCGGTCTTGAACGCCATGTTCGTTTCTCCGGAAGGCTCGCGATTGACCCTGGATAATGTAGCGGCCGCCGTGGAAGCCGACCGAGCCTGAGCGTCAGCGAAGGGCAACCTCGCACCTCATCGCTGGCGCTCAGGCTCGGACCGCGGACTCATCAATCCGGCTCGACTTCGATCTCCTTTGATGGTGCATGATCGCTGCGGACGAGGTAGACGCCGATGAGGATCACGGCGATGCCGGCGAGGATCCATTGATCGACACTTTCGCCGGCGCACCAGCCGATGAAGACGGCGATGGTGGGGTTGACGTAGGCATAGGTGCCGACCTGGGACGCGGGGACGTGGCCGAGCAGCCAGTTGAAGGCGACGAAGCCGAGCAGGGAGCCGAAGACGAGCAGATAGAGGAAGGCCCAGACGGCGCCGAGGGTGAGGGTGGGTGGCAGGTCATTCCATTCGCCGATAGCGCTGCCGAGAGCGATCTGGCTGATGCCGCCGAAGAGCATCTGATAACCAGCCGAGGTGAAGTGCGGTACTTTCAGCGCGAAGTGGCGCGAAATGAGCGACCCAATCGCCCATGTCGCGGCCGAGGCGAGAATCAACAGGGCATAGACCTCTTCAAAGAAGTTGAACCCAGCGTCAAGTTTGGTCAGGACGATGCCTGCAAACCCGATGGCGAGGCCGACCCACCCGCGCCAGGACAATCGTTCGCCGCTCGGCCAGGCCATGGCGAACAGGCCCATCCAGAGCGGCGTCGTGGCGATCAGAATGGCGGCAAAGCTGCTTTCGACTTTCTTCTGCCCATAGCTGATCAAAAAATTTGAAGAAAGGAAAAGAAACGCCGCAATCAGGAACAGGCGTGCGAAGTCGCCGGCGCTTAAGAGGAGTGATTCGCCATTGCAGAACTGCCATAGGAGCAGGATCGTCCCCGCCGCCAGAAGGCGAACGCCGCCGAAAAGGCCGGGGGGCATGTGTTCTTCCTTCATGGCGATGCTGGTTGCCAGATACGTTGTGCCCCAGGCGAAGAACACGATGCAGAATGCGACCGCGATCGCCCAGGAGGACGGCGGCTCCAGATGTGGTATTTCGTCGGCAGATTCGGTCGTCATATTCGTCCGTAGTCCGTGGTCCGTAGTCCGTGGACAGCGGAGTCGTTGCTACGGACTACGGACCACGGACGATGGGCAAGTTCAATGGACTTGGCGCGTTTTATGACCTACGCTTGGGAAAAACACGTTAACTTCTGGAAACATTAGTCCAGAGGAAGGGTCTTCTTATGCCCATCGAAAAACGGCCTGGTGCGGAACCCATCACCGGTTACCGCCTCATCGAACGACTCGGCGCCGGCGGGTTCGGCGAAGTTTGGAAATGCGAGGTGCCTGGGGGCATCTTCAAGGCGGTCAAATTCGTCTACGGGTCGCTCAACGGCCTGGGCAACCACAGCGCGCACGCCGACGAGGAGTTGCGGGCATTTCAGCTGATCAAGTCGATCCGCCATCCGTTCCTGTTGTCGATCGACCGCGTCGAGATCGTCGCTGGTGAACTGGCGATCATCACGGAACTGGCCGATCAGAATCTGCATGAGCTTTGGGAGCAATACCTCAGCCACGGCAGCGCCGGCATCCCGCGCGAAGAGCTGCTCGGGTACCTGCATGAAGTCGCGGAGGTGCTTGACCTCTTGAATCAGAAATTCGACTTGCAGCATCTCGATGTCAAGCCGCGCAATATTTTCCTGGTTTGCAATCACGTGAAGGTCGCGGACTTTGGGTTGGTGAACAGTCTGGCTGAAGAGGTAACGGAGAAGCTGAATGCCGCCATGAACGCCGCCACGCCGCTCTATGCGGCGCCGGAGTTGTTTCAGGGCAAGCTGAGCCGGCATTGCGATCAATACAGCTTGGCCATTGCCTTTCAAGAGTTGCTCACCGGGACGTTGCCGTTCAACGGGAAGAACATGCGGCAACTGCTGATGCAACACACGCAAGAAGAACCGAATCTGCAGCCGCTGCCGGCGCACGATCGGGCGATCATTGCGCGAGCGCTATCGAAGAATCCGGATCATCGCTTTGCGTCGTGCTTGGACTTCGTGCGTGCGCTCAAGGCCGATGCCGCTCCGATCCGAGTTCAATCGGACCCCGAGTTGACGGTGGGCCTGCCGCCGCTGCCTGGCGCAGAGACGGTCGTCGTGCGATTCGGTTCGACGACGCCCCCGCCCCCGAAGCCGACCCGTCCCGCGTTGCCCGACAACGTTCTGCCGGAATATCGCTTTCTCGAGTGTCTGGGCCGCAGCCCGCTCATGGAGGTCTGGAAGGCGCAAACTCCCGACGGCGTGAAAAAGCGGGTCAAGATCCTCTACGGTCTCGGAGGCACGGGACTGGCTAAGCTCAAGGAATCGCTCACGCGTTTGCAGAGCATTCACCACCCGGCGGTGTTGACGCCGCAGGTGGCGCATGTCGGGCCGGGGCACATCGTGCTCTTATGCGACCATGTGCGCGAATCGATGCGCAGCCGGGCACACCACTGTCAGGCGCGAAGGCAGCCGGGCATCCCGCGCGGCGAGTTGGTGGACTACATCCGCGCCGCGGCGGAAGTGCTCGACTATCTGTACCTGCAACACAACGTGCAGCATTTGAATCTCAATCCGCGCAACCTGATTCTCGACAACGGCTGGCTCCAGATCGACGAGTTCGGCTATGCCCAGATTCTGTGGTCGCCGGCCGGTCAGGACATCGCGCAGCGCAATATGCGTTACGCCGCTCCGGAAGTATTTACCGGAACGCTGAGCCGACATTGCGATCAATATAGCCTTGCGTTGGCCTACGCCGAGATGCTCACCGGCGTGCATCCCTTCCGCGGGCTTGGGCCGCAAGCGTATTCGAACAAGGGCATTTCGCCCGATCTGGACCGGCTTCCCGACCTCGACCGCGAGGTGATTCGTACGGTGCTCGATCTCCCGACCCGCACGAACGCTTCAGCAACTGCACGGAGATGGTGCTGGCCCTCGAGGGGACTTCGCCAGAGTTGAACAAGGAGTTACAGGAAAGGCCCGACCACTTCATCAAGCTGGTGGAGACGCAGCGCAACGCCAAGAAGAAATCGGCTATCACCAGCGTGGACGCGGCAGATTTCCAGGCGATCATCACCCAGCTGATCCTGGCGGCGGGAGGCGAGGTTGAGCCGATCGAAACGGCAGCTCCGGCGCTCAATGAGCGACGCGACGGTATGCACGTGCGGTTCGTCGCTGGGCTGCCGCTCGGCGCCGCTCAGGAACAACTGCGCTTCTTCAGCGCTCAGATGTTCGCATCCATCACCCGTCAGGATGAAACAAGTTGCACACTGAAGTTTGAGCTGCCCTCCAGCTTCTGGGAGTCGTGGTGGAGCGGAGAGCCCAAGCTCGAACTGCTCGTCGAGATGGGGCGGGTCAACCCGATGTCGGCGACGCCGATCGAGATCAAGGCCGAGCTGCGAGCGATCAACTGCACCCGAATCAAAGCGGGAGAGTTAATGGATCGGATGGGGCCGGACATTCTCGACAACTTGCAGAAGCATCTGCTGATCAATTCCGAAAAGCGATCCAAAGACCGCTTGCTTTGGCCGCATCCCGTGAAGATCATCCCGATCGACTCGCATGGCCAAATGGAGGAACCGATCGAATGCCGAGGCAAAGACCTGTCGCAATCGGGAATGGGCTTCTACCTGCCGCATGAACTGGTGACGGCGGAAGTGCTGATCGAACTGCCGACCTCGCCCCACGGCGAGCCCGCGCGTGTGCCGGCGACGCTGGTGCGAGCACGGCGCTGCGCCGACGGCTGGTACGACGTGGGGGCCTTGTTCCGCCTGCCGGCCATGCGTCGCTCGCATTCCGAGATTTTCATCGGGGCGGCCCGGTGACGTTGACTCCGAGCCTGAAGCGTGAGCGAAGGAAGTATCTTCGCTCGCGCTTCAGGCTCTGACGGTTAGTGCACGCCTTTCTCGGCTAACCAGCGTTCCGCATCGAGGGCAGCCTGGCAGCCGGTTCCCGCAGCGGTAACCGCTTGACGGTAGTAATTGTCCGCCACATCACCCGCGGCGAACACGCCTTCCACGCTGGTGTAGGTGCGCTGCGCCTTCGTCCAGATCACGTAGCCCTTCGGATCGAGCTGGAGATGTCCGGCCAGGAAATCGGTGTTCGGCGTATGACCGATCGCGAGAAACACGCCGCCGACGTCCAGCGTCTCCGTGGCTGCATCGACGGTGCTTTTTAAGCGCGCGGCGGTGACCCCGTCGGCATCGGTCCCGATCACCTCATCGAGCGCGCGATTCCAGCGCAGGACGATCTTGGGATTTTCGAGGGCCCGCTTCTGCATGATCTTGCTGGCACGCAGCTCATTGCGGCGAACCACCAGATGCACCTGGCTGGCGAATTTCGTTAGATAGGTCGCCTCTTCGACGGCCGAATCACCGCCGCCGACGACGATCAAGGCCTTGTTGCGAAAGCGCGGCAGGGCGCCATCACAGACGGCACAGGCGGAAACGCCGTTGTTCTTGAAGCGATCCTCCGACGGCAGGCCAAGGTAGTTGGCTCGCGCCCCAGTGGCGACGATGACCGCGTGCGCTTCGATCGAACCGCCGCCCCGCGCCGTCAACGTGAAGGGCTTCCGTTTGAAGTCGACCTTGACGATATCGTCGGTGACGATGCGCGTGCCGAAGTTGACCGCTTGTTGCCTCATGAACTCCATCAACTCCGGTCCGAACGCTGCCCGCTTGCCTTGGTGAGCTCGTTTGCCTTCGTAGAGATGCTTGACGTTCTCGTAATGCTCCGGCGTCAATGACGACTTGGCGAACTGACCTAACGCAGCGTTGTCTGCAAATGGCCAACCGGGAAAATTCTCGACTTCGGTCGTATTGTTGAGCTGGCCGAGCGGAAGTGTTCCGTTGATGCGGTTCGGCTCGGTGATGGCGCCTTCATAAACCAGCGGCTGCAGATTCGCTCGGGCGGCATAGATCGCGGCGGTCCACCCCGCCGGCCCCGACCCAATGATGACAACTTTCTCGGCCATTACGTGTTCTCCTGAATCGTCGATACGGGCGCACGAGAGGTAATATATGCTTCTAACCTTGGGCGGCGGCGCGCTTCGCTCGCGTTCGAAGAACGCCGTCAGAACCGATGCGCAAAAAAAGACCCGCCATTGCTGGCGGGTTGGGCCGGAACAACTCTTCTCGTCACGCTACTGGTGTTTCTTCACCCGCGTCGGCGTTGTTGTTGCGTCGACGCAGGAGGAGCAAGCCGGGCAGGCCGAGCAAGCCGAGTAGCAGTGAGGCGGGGGCCGGAACGACGTGGCCATTGTTTCCGCTGCAGTTGTTGCCGCGATGACCGTGGTGTCCGTGCCGGCCGTTGTTATTGCGATTGTTCTGATGCTGGTTTTGGTTCTGGTTTTGGTTCTGAATCTGAAACTGACTCTGATTCTGGTTTTGGTTCTGTTGGTTCGTAAGCGTCGCGTCGAAGTTCGTGGTCACGGTATTGGTGATGGTGATGTTCTGAGCGCCGGACTGAGTTCCGGTCTGGCTCTGGGTGCCGGTGGTGTTGCCGTTGCCCGTGCCGGTTCCGAACCCGCCGCCGCCGCCGAAGCCTGGAACGAATCCACCGCCGCCACCACCGCCGGTGACGCCGCCGAGACCACTGAATCCGCCGGCGATTCCGCCCAATCCGACCTCAGCCGGAGGCGCCGCCGGAGTGACGGCATTGCCCAGAGCAGTTCCCATGGCCAAGGCCAACGCGGCAGCGGCGGCGCCGGCGACGTTGACGATGCCTTCGCCACCTGGGGCGCGGGCGATGCCTTCATCCGAGAAATAGTTGGCCAGCCGCAGGCCTTCGCCGATCACAGACGCGCGAGGCGTGTCGATGCGAATCGGAGCGCTGACGGGGGGCAGGTCGCTCGTGAAACCGAACACCACGCTCCGGTTGCCCTGCTTGAGCAGGTTGGCATTGCGCCAATCGACGCGGAAAATCGCTCGCGTAACTTCGTCCTCGAATGCGTCCAGCATTCCCGCCGGCACGAGGGCGGCCCGTTCCTCCGCCGAGAGATAGAGCAGTTGCACGAAATCGGGCTCCTTGCCCGCGTCACTGGCTTTGATCAGGTTGCCGACGTAGTTGACAAGCGTATGTTCCTTGTCGAGCTTGCCGTGCAGGGCCTGCATGTCGGCGTGGGCCTTGGACTGCTTGAGGTTCAGATCGCTCTTGTCGACGCCGAAGCCTGCTTCGAGTTCGCCGAGCGAGTGAGCCCGGGCTCGCCGCAAGTATTCCGGACGCGTCAGTTTGGTGACGATGGCCGGCACGTGGGAGAAGGCGATGGGCATGATCTTGGTCGGCCCATCGACCTTGTTGCCCTTGCCGTCATCCACGACATTCTTGACGACCTTGCCCGTGCCGTCCACGTCGGCGACGTTGGCGATGAAGCCGGAATCGCGGAAGTGGCCCCACGAGGTAATGTAGCGCGGATCGGTGATGAGCTTCAATGCGAAGCTGGCGATGTCTTCGGTCGCCGGGGCTTTCATGTTGGCGTCGAGCTTGCCTGGGACAAGGAACGGATTGACGATGCCGCCGCCAGCCGGACCCTTGGTCTCGGTGATGCGCGGGTCGATGTTGCGATCGTTGACGACCTGGTAGAGATAGAGGTACTTCGCCTTACGGTCGAATCGCGGCGACATGCTGTCGCGAAAACTTCGCCCCGCTTCGAACTTGGCGTCGAAGTTGGCCAGACCGGTGCTGAAGGTGTCGCCATCGATGAGGCCGGTGTTCTTGAAGACGGCAAAGTAGACGGTGCCGCCCATGATCTTGAAAGTCTTGACTTCGCCTTCAAAGGTAACGCGGCGAATGAGCTGATTGTCGGCGGTGAATTTGTCGTCGGGATTGCCGGGCCGCGTGTAGCCGGCGACTTCAATGGCAGGCCGGGCGGCGGCGGGCTTGTCCTCTTTCTTGGCGTCCTGAGCGCTCGAGCTCAAGGCCAAGACGGCAAAGATGCCGAGGACACGGCAAGGCCGCCAAGCAGTGCCCTTCCCAGTGAAAACGTGCTGTGCGTTGATGGAGTGATCATGACTGTGATCTCGAATAATTGAATGCGGGGTTGTTCCGGTAGAACTCCACAATGCAATCACAGTGCCAATGTGTCAGAAGATGGAGAAAACGGTCGTTTTCGCTGAAAGTGCGTCGATTTCTCCTTGTCAATGCCTCCGCCTGTGAACGACGATTTACATCCAACTGTAAACCGTTGTTAACGTCTTCCATTTGTTTGGCTTGGAATACGCGCCATTGCAACCATAGAACAAAACGGTAGACCTCACGCTCCGCGTGAGGAATTCCTCACGCGGAGCGTGAGGTCTACTCTTTGCTCGAGGCCTGATGAAAGCTGTAGTCTTTGAACGATTTGGCGAACCGCGCGAGGTGCTTGCCGTGCGCGACGTGCCGATGCCTGCGGACCCAGCGTCGGGCGAAGTGCGCGTGCGGATGATCTTGTCGCCGCTCAATCCGTCTGACCTGATGACGGTGCGCGGCCAGTACGGCCGGTTGCCGAGCCTCCCCGCAACGCCGGGCTTTGAAGGCGTCGGCGTCATCGAAGCGTCAGGCGCGGGCTGGATCTCGCGCTTTCGCGGAATCGCCGTCGGCGCCCGCGTCGCCGTACTCAACTCGGGCGGCGGCAACTGGGCGCAATACGTCGTCCTCCCCGAGCGCCACGTCGTCCCCGTACCAGACGACATTCCCAACGAGCAAGTCGCCGCGTTTTTTGTCAACCCCGCCACTGCTCTCGTCATGACGCAATACGTCCTGCAAGTGCCGAGCGGCAGCTGGTTTCTGCAGACCGGCGCCGGTAGCGCCTTGGGCCGAATGATCATTCGCCTCGCCAAGTACTACGGCTTTCGCACTATCAACATCGTGCGGCGCAAAGCACTGGCGCCGGAGCTCAAGCAGCTGGGCGCCGATGAAGTTCTGTCGAGCGCGGACGACAAGATTCCCCAGCGTGTCGCGGAAATCACCGACGGGGCGATGGTCCCGTATGCCGTCGATTGCATCGGCGGCCCCGGCGTCGTCGACGTGATTGACTCGCTCGCCCCGCTAGGCCGGCTCCTCGTCTACGGCACCCTCTCCGGCGAACCCGTGCCGCTCGACACCCGTCGGCTCATGGTCGGCCAACGCATCATGGAGGGCTTTTGGCTCTCCGAATGGGTTAAACAAAAGGGCATCTTTACGATGCTCGGCCTGTTCCGCCAGATCAAGTCACTGCTCAGCGCCGACATTCTCACGAGTCCGGTCGCCGGTGTTTTCGGGCTCGATCAACTCTCCCAAGCGCTGGAGCGCGTCGAGCAACCGGCCCGCGGCGGGAAGATCCTGCTCAAACTCGACACGCCGACCTGATTTCGCTATCAAAACAGCATGCACGTGCGCCGTAGACATCACGCTCCGCTGTGATGTCTACGGCGAGCCCGATTCACGCAGTAAATCTGCACGAGACTCGAACATGACCGAACCGACCAAAGAAGATCTCGGCCATCGCATTCGCGAGATTTGGCCCAGCGTCGCCCGCGCTCCGGGCATCGCCAGCCTCGGCAAGCTGCTCAACAACACGATTATCCTCGCTCCCCTGGGCTGGCTGCTCATGGCCGGCGTCTATTTTGGCAAGGTCCTCCCCATCATCGGCGTCCGCTATCGCCTTACCGACAAATGCGTGGCGATCCTCAGTGGCTGGGGCGTCAATGTCAGCGAGAAGGTTGACCTGAAGGACATCGACGACGTCGTGCTCAACAAGGACTCGATCGACAACTTCTTCCGCTCCGCCGACCTCGAGATCATCCAGGGCGGCAAGGTTCTGATGACGCTGACCGCCGTCCCCGATGCCGAGGCATTTCGCCATGCCATCCTCGATGCCCGCAACGCATGGGCGCCGGACAAGGTCAAGACCTTGCCGTTCATCCCGGCGTCGGCGACGAAGTAGCCGCTAACCCGCAACCACACAAAGAACAAGCAAGGCGGCGGCTCTGTAATGATAATTGCGGCGGACATGCATATGACGAATCGATGAGTAGTGCAGAGCGACCCTGAGATCCGCGGCGGAACTTGTTTTTTTGGAACACGCGTTCCTGTGCGTGCCTTGCCAGACTACCCGGAGGCTGGCGAATCGCTTCAGGATTTCTTGGAGGATTTCCCCAGCGTTACCAGAGACCAAGCCGTCGCGGCTCTCGAATTGGCCAAGCAGATTCGGGTGTCTCCTTGATGCCTGCGATCCTCGCCGCACTCAACTCGATCAAACCCGGCGATGTGCTAGAAATTCGTGCATGAAGTATCCGTTGGACGCTTGCAATTCCCCCCCCGGTTCGGGTAGAACAACGGCATGAGCGTCTTGGTTATTCTGCGTGGTCCCGAAGCCGGGCGACATTTCACGCTCCCGACGACCCGCACCACCTTGGGCCGAAACACCGACTGTTCCGTCTCCCTGACCGGCAAACAGGTGAGCCGGCAGCACGCGAATCTCGATCATCACGATGGACAGTATTTCCTTCAGGACCTCGGCAGCAGCAACGGCACGTTCTTGAACGGCAAACGTCTGCCGGCCAATGTCCCGCACGCACTGACCGAACGCGACACGTTTCAGATCGGCCCGTATCTCTTTGCCATCCGTCCTGCTCCGCCGCCGCAATCCGACACCGACGAGGGGTCCCACGTCGTCCGTGAAACGATCAATGCCACCAGTCTGCATGAGAAGCTCTTCGCTCAGGATCCCGCGACCAAGCTGCAGGTCGTTCTGGAGATCGCGCAGCATCTGGCACGAACGCTCGAACTCGATCCACTGCTCGACAAGCTGCTCGAGCAACTGATGAAGCTGTTGCCCCAGGCCGATCGCATCATGGTGATCTTGTGCGACGGCGACAAGTTGATCGTCCGCGCCCAGCGGACGCGCAAGGCCAGCGAACTGGCCTCGGGGTCGTTCAGCCGAACGATTGTAAAGCGGGCGCTCGACGAGGGCATCGGCCTGCTCAGCGAGGATCTGCAGTCCGACAAGGCGTACGAGGCAAGCCATTCCATCGCCTCACTCGACCTTCACTCGATCCTGTGCGTGCCGCTCATCAATCAGGACAAAGAACGGCTTGGCGTCATCCAGGCCGATCGCTTCTGCAAGGGATTCGGCTTCCGCATTGATGACTTGCACCTACTTACTGCCATCAGCATGGAGGTTTCTGTCGTCCTGGACAATGCCGCTCTGCATGCGGAGAAGCTGCTCGAACAACGCCTGCACCAAGAATTGGCGATGGCCAAGGACATTCAGCAAGGCTATCTGCCCGACGAACTCGACGGCTTCCCCAAGGCCAACTTCGATATCATGGGTCGGGTCTTTCCGGCGCGACAGGTCGCCGGAGACTTTTACGACTTCGTGAAGACGCCCAGCGGTCGATTGGCGTTTTTCATCGGCGATGTGTCGGGCAAAGGAATGCCGGCGGCGCTGTACATGATCGCCGTGCGAACGCTGTGTCGCCATCTCGTCAAGGAAGTCGAGCACCCTGGGCAGCTCATGACGAAGCTGAATGCCGAACTCGCGGATGACAATCCAACCTGCATGTTCGTGACCTTGGCGCACGGGATTTACGATCCGAGCACGGGCCGAGCGCTCTTGGCGTCGGCGGGGCATCCCGCGCCGCTGGTGCGCCGGGCCGACGCCGCCGTCGACCAGGTTCCGCTCAAGGCGGGCCGCTTGCTCGGCTATCCCGGCGTGCTGCAGTTTCCTGAAGCGGATGTCGCGCTCGCCCCTGGCGATACCCTGTACTTTTTCACCGACGGCATTTTGGAAGCGCACACCGGCCGACGCCTCGACATGTTCGGCCTGGACCGGCTGCGCGAACTGGTGCGTTCCTGCGACCCTGGCCGCCCGCTCGTCGAGTGGGCCGAGGCCGCCAAGCTTGCCGTCGATCGCTTCACCGGCGCCAAGGAATTGCAAGACGACCTGACTCTATTGGCCCTGCGCCGACGGCTTGTGTAATTGTCCGTGGGGCACGTTTCCAACGTGCCTCAAACATGCTGGCACGTTGGAAACGTGCCCCACGACCAACAGTCTCAACGGGAACATTTCGACCCATGCCGAACCAACTACGCATCGCTGTCTATCCGGGTGTCTTCGATCCGGTCCACCTCGGACACCTGGACGTGATCCAGAGAGGTTGCCGCCTCGTCGATCGTCTGGTCGTTGCCGTCGGCGAGAATCCGGAGAAGGCGCCGATCTTCGATCAGGCCGAACGCGTGGCCTTGTTGAAGGCGAGCGTCAAAGGCATGCCCAACGTCGAAGTGCAGCCGTTCACCGGCCTGGTGGTGCGCTTCGTTCGTTCGGTCGGTTCGCGGATCATGCTGCGAGGCATTCGGACCACCAGCGACATGGAATACGAGTTCACGATGTCGATCATGAACACCATGATGGACCCCGAGATCGAAACCGTCTTCCTGATGGCCCATCAACAGTTCTCGCACGTCAGCGGAACACTTTTGCGCCAGATCGCTTTCATGGGAGGCAACCTCGAACCGTTCGTCACTCCGGAAGTCCGCGCCTCCCTCATCGCCCGAACCCGCAAAGCCCCAGGATGAACGCCCGAGCCCCAGGATGATCGCAGCGATTCTGGGGATAACCACCTCCGGAGCATAAACGATGCGCCTGTTTCTCCCGCTCGCCACACTCGCGATCTGCCTTTGCCAACCTGCATCGGCCGGCGACAAGCTCGGCGACATCGACACGGTCGTTCAAGCCGCCATCGCACGCAATGAACTTCCCGGCGCAGTCGTGCTCGTCCTCCACAAGGACGAAATCCTCTACCACAAAGCAATCGGCCATCGTGCCAAGTCGCCAAGTCTCGTCGCCATGACGCTCGATGCGATCTTCGATTTGGCGTCGCTAACGAAACCGATCGTCACCGCACTTTGTGTGATGTTGCTCATCGAGGACGGCAAACTCAACGTCAACGACCCGGTCTCCAAGCACTTGCCTGCCTTCAAACGCAAGGAGACGGAGACCATCACGATCGCGCAGCTTTTGACGCACACCGGCGGCTTCATTGCCGACAATCCGCTCAAGGACTATCAGTCCGGCAAGGACAAAGCCTGGCAAAATCTGTTCGCGCTCAACCCGATCGCAGCGCCTGGGAGCAAGTTCACCTACAGTGATGTCGGCTACATCCTGCTCGGCGCCATCGTCGAGAAACAGGCCGGCGTTTCGCTCGACGCCTTCGCCAAGAAACGCATTTTCGACCCACTCGGCATGAAGGACACCGCGTTCAATCCGCCTGACATTCTCAAGAAACGCTGCGCTCCGACGCAGCAGCGCGAGGGGCGATGGATGGTCGGCGAGGTCCACGATCCGCGTGCTTACCTTCTGGGCGGGGTCGCCGGGCATGCCGGCTTGTTCTCCACCGCCGACGATCTCGCCATCATCGCCCGCATGCTGCTCAACGATGGCCGACACGACGGCAATGCGTTCCTTCGGCCCGAAACCGTCAAGCTCATGACCGAACCCAGAAAGGTCCCTGGGCCGAAGACGCCGGGCCTTCGCACCTTCGGCTGGGACATGGCCACCGCGTACTCCGGCAATCGCGGCGAGTTCTTCCCCAAGGGTGTCAGCTACGGGCACACCGGATTCACCGGCACATCGATCTGGCTCGACCCGTCCAGCAAAACCGCCGTCATCATCCTCAGCAACCGCGTCCATCCCGACGGCAAAGGCAATGTCACGAAACTCCGCTCCCAGATCGCCACCATCGCCGCCAAGGCGACGGCGCCGTGATGATCGGCATCGCGTCTTGGATTGGCGGCGCCATCGCGATCGGGTAAAATGCGAGTGGAGGACCCCGTCATGCCACAATACAAACAACTCGGCTCCATCCCGGCCAAGCGCCATATCGCGCATCGCCGAGAAGGCGGGCACAAGGCCGAAGGCATCTATTACGAAGAAGTCGTCACCGTCGGCGGTTTCGCGCGGGCCTACAGCATCGTTTATCATCTTCGCCCGCCAACGCGAGTCACCAAGGTCGAACCCGCCGGCGCTCTGCCGCTCGAGATCGTGCCGCACCCGGCACTTCGCCATCATCACCTCAAGAGCGGCAAGATGCCGCGCTCCGGCGATCCAATCACGGGCCGCGTGCCGGTGCTTGCGAATGACGACGTCGTCATCTCGCGCTGCCGGCCGGCCAAGCCGCAAGCGGAATTGTTTCGCAATGCCTCGGCCGACGAAGTGATCTTCGTGCATCACGGCAAGGGCACGCTGCACACCATGTTTGGTCCCCTGCCCTTTCGCGAATGTGATTATGTCGTCATTCCCCGCACGACGACTTATCGCATCGATCTGGACGGCGACGCAGACTTGCTCGTCATCGAATCGATCGGCACGCTCACGGTTCCGCCGCACTACCTGAATCCCGATGGGCAACTCCGCCTCGGCGCTCCCTACAGCGAGCGCGACTTCCACGGGCCGACGCAGATCGCGGTGATCGACAAGGAAGAGACAACGCCGGTGTTAGTCAAAGACGGCACGCGGTTGACGCGTTATCTGCTCGGCCAGCATCCTTTTGACGTCGTCGGCTGGGACGGCATGGTGTATCCGTACACTTTCAACGCGGATGATTTCGAGCCGATCACGGGGAGGATTCATCAGCCGCCGCCGGTGCATCAGACGTTCGACGCGCCGGGATTTGTGATCTGCACGTTCGCGCCGCGACTGCTCGACACGCATCCCGACGCGATCAAGGTTCCGTATGCTCATTCCAATGTGCAAGCCGACGAAGTGCTCTACTACGTGCGCGGCCGCTTCGGCAGCCGTCGCGGCGTCGAGGAAGCGTCGTTCACGCTGCACCCGCGCGGCATCCCGCATGGTCCTCACCCCGGCACCATCGTCGCCAGCAAGGATGTCAAGTTCACCGACGAACTGGCCGTGATGCTCGACACCTTCAAGCCGTTGCTGTTGACGAAACAAGCACTGGAGCTGGATGACGCGGGGTATCCGTATAGCTGGAGCGATGGGTAGAATCTTTCACGTTTAGCGTTCGCTGGGCGCCGCGCGAACGCTAAACGCAGCTTAAGCCACGCACATCTTCACTGAAACAACTCCCGCACCGGCTCGCCCGTCGGCACCAGTGGAACCGGGCGGCCCTCGCGGTTCGGGACCGTGGCGTGCGGGTCGATGCCGACGGCGTGGTAGATCGTCGCCAGCAAATCTCCGGGACCCATGGCGCGGTCGCGGGGCTCGCCGGCGTTTGACGTTGTGGCGCCGACAACCCGGCCGCCCTGTACGCCGCCCCCCGCCAAGAGCGCGTGCCAGGCGCGGGCCCAGTGCCCTCGCCCCGCGTAGCCATCGACCTGCGGACCGCGGCCGAACTCGCCGAATGCCGCCACCAGTACCTCGTCGGCAAGCCCGCGGTCGTACAAATCCTCGATCAATGTGCCGAGCGCCTGGTCATAGATCGGCAAACGCCGGCGCAGGTTTGTCTCGATGTTGTAATGATCATCCCACCAGTCGATCTCGGCCTCGAAGTGATTGATCGTCACGAACGTGACTCCGCGCTCGACGAGCCGCCGCGCCAGAAGGGCTGCTTGGCCCCACGCATGGCGTCCGTAGCGATCCTGCAACCGGGCCGGCTCGCGGCCGAAATCAAACGCCTCCTGCACGCGCGGACTGGTGACGAGTTCGAACGCCCGCTGATAGGAGCGATCCATCGTCTGCACCGCGCCGCTGTGCTCGGCCGAGCGGGCGGCGCCTTCGATGCGGCGCTGCAGCTCCCGGCGATCTTCGACGCGCTGCACGGTCAGTTCGGGGCTAAGCGTAAGCTCGGGACGATTGATGTGGAACCGCTCCGACAGCGCCGCCCCGCCCGCGTTGAGCGGATTGTGAGCCGAGCTCAAGAAACCTGATTTCTGATAGAATCCACGCGCCGCGCCATACGCCTCCGGGATGCAGACGTACGGCGGCATGCCGCGTTCGTTCGCTCCGCGCAGCATCGACACGACCGACCCCTGCGATGGGTACGGCTGGCCGCGCCCCATCACGTTCGGCTCGTGATAGCCGGTCTGCACCCAGTGGGCCGCATCGAAGTGGTTGTAGTTCGTGTGCGTTAGCGAGCGAATCAAAGAAAACTTGTCGGCGATGCGCGCCTGGCGAGGCATCAGCTCGCAGATTTGAATACCCGGCACATTGGTCGCGACCGGCCGAAACGGGCCACGCACGCTTTCCGGGGCGTTCGGCTTCATGTCATAGGTGTCGATATGCGACGGTCCGCCCGCCATCCAGTAGAGGATGACTGCGCGACGCCGGCGTCCCGGCTGCGTTTCGGCCGCACGCAGCAGATCAGCGAGCGTCAGGCCGGCGAGTCCCAGTGCGCCGATTCTCAAAAAGCTGCGCCGGGTCAGTCCGTCACCCATGCGAACGCCGCGTCCCTGAATGGTAAGCACAATTCAGTCCTCGGTCGGTCAAGTTGCCCATGAGTATTATCCGATAATCACGCTGAAAAAAAACAGGCTCATCCGACTAAAGCGTCCTTGGTTCTATGGTTCGCATAGATCCTGATGCTTGAAGAACTCGTGAGCACGTAACGACAACTGATTGCCTTCCTAGTGCACCGTCTACGATCCGTTGATGGATAGACGTAGGGTGCGTGCAACGCACCGATGAGCGGACCGGTGCGTTGCACGCACCTTACATCCATCAATCCATAGCAGCCAAAGCACTAGGTCCGAATGAAAAGGCCACTTGCGACGAATCGCAAGTGGCCTTTGAGTGGAGGCAACAGGACGCCAATTGAACTTTTCCTTCAAGGCGTGTCCGCTTGGGACAGCGTGATTCGGGAACGATTCGGTAACGGTTAACCAGAATGCGGGTTCGCCCCGAGCAATCGGAGATTCAATCAGCCGTATTTCCTGGCTCTGATTTTGGGCTCATCGAGCCGAGTCAACCACCGACCACCCCCGACCGCACTGACAAGCTGGTTCCGCTCAACTGTCGGATATGACCCTGCGATATCTTAACGATCAAGCGCGATTGAAGACAAGTTCGTGCCCGATAAAATACGTCGATACGCGAAGTCCAACGGGGCAGATCGCTCGGCAGTCGTTACGAGCGGCCAAGTTTTCTGTTTTGGGGATTGATACTTGCTGAAAACGGTCGTCGATGTTGGCGTTCCGACTCTCGTGTTTGTCGCGATGACGGTGGTCGGAACGGAATTGACGGCTGACGATTTTCGGCGGGTCGGTCGTCAGCCGGGCGCCATCTTCGTGGCCCTCCTGGGTCAGGTGATTTTGCTGCCCGTGATAGGCGGGCTTTTTGTTCACGGCCTCGAACTGCAGCCGGCGATTCGCTGGGGAGTGCTGCTGGTAGCGGCGTGCCCCAGCGGTGGGATGGCAAACGTGTATTCCCATATTGGCCGAGGCAATGTTGCGTTGACCAGGCGCAGCGGCTTCTTGCTGGCTGGCTGAGCATTCGCCGGCGCTTGCACCAGAATCATGCTTCCAGAAATGAGACATATCGCTGCAAGGAAACAAGGCGTCTTCATCAGAACCTCTATTCTTCGATACGGTACAACAGAGCTGAAACTATTCGCTTCTTCATTTCGGTGTGCCTCCGGGCGGCGCCTTGAGGAAGCGAAGCAGGTCCGCCATCTGCTGGACATCGATTTGTTGCTCGATTCCCTCCGGCATCAGCGATTGACCGGTGCTCGAGAGTTCCTCGATTTCACTCCGCAGGAGCAAGTCCTCCGCCCCCTCCGCCCGCCGCAGGGTGATGCTGCTCGCGCCCTCGGCGGCGATGATCCCCGACAGCGTGCGACCGCTTTTGGTGACGACCACGTAGTTCAAGAATTGCCGATCCACTTCGCGGTTTGGGTCGAGAATAGCAATCAACAACTGCTCGGGCGATTGCTTCTGCGCCTGTGCCAGATCGGGGCCGACGCTCTTGCCTTCCTGACCGAATCGATGGCAGGTCGCGCAATGCTTGGCGAACATCTTCTCCCCGCGGCCGGCGTCGGCGTCACGCTTCAGGGCGGCCTGATATTTTTCGAGCACCTCGCGGCGGTTGGCCGGCGTGAACTTCGCGAGCAAGGCCTCGGCCCGCTTTCGCAGGGTTGCGTTCTTGTGCTTGCGCAACGCTTGCTGCCACACGGGAGGTATTTCGACGTGCCGGATGATGTTCTTCTCCAGCCCCGTCAACAGTGCGTCGACACGCCGATCGTCACGGAAAAGGGCCTCGATGGCTTCGCCGCGGACACGTGGACTTAGCGCCGGCCAACTCTGCACGATCAGCTTGCCCACGTCGTCGTGCGAGAATCCCGACAGGGATTGCAGAGCGGCAAGTTGCACATCGAGCGATTCGTTGATGTTGAATAGCGGCATCAGCACTTTCACCGTGGCGTGCCATTCGCCATGCCGCAAATAGCGGATGCCAAGCAGGCGATCCTCCCGCTTTGCCTTGGCATCGCTGGCGCTGCGGTGTGAATTCTCGATGAGCCGATCGTGCAAGGCGCGGGCAGCCTTGACGTCGGCGCTATCACCCTGCAAGTAGGCGGCCAACGGTTGGCCCGATCGATTCAGCGCATCGGCCAGGCCGAGCATTGCGGATTGCTGAAGCTCGGGCCGATCCGACAGCGGCGGCTGCACGAGCGTTCGCAAGATCGTTGTCGCCTCGGCCGGCTTTTGTCGGGCGCCGATCATGCCGAGCAACTGGCTCAACACATCCGTGGACTTCGGCGTCTTCAGAAAACGCTCGTGCTTGAGAAGGTACACAAAGAAGTCAGCCGGGATATCCCCGATGGAGCTAAGCACCGCCGTCGTCAGCCAGCGGTCGTGGCCGTCCTTGGCGAGAACTTCGGCAAGAGCCTGGTGCACTTTTGGATCGCCTGCAATAGCGCCAAGGCTGAATGCCGCCTGCATGCGCACCTTGACATCGACGTCGCCGGCAAGCGTGATGGCGCGTTCGCGCAAGGGTGGCGATGTTGAAAGCATGGCCTCGGCAAGGCGAAGGGCATGAATGCGCACCGCTGGATGCGCGTCGTTCATGCCGACCATCAGCGCCTGGTGATCGAGGCTCGCCAGGCCATCGAGTGTGCAAAGCGCGTGCAGGCGCCCCTGGGGCGACTTCGATTCAGCCATCAGCTTCTTCAGGGCTGGGACGACCGACTTGTCCTGTCGTTCGAACAGGAGCCGTTGAGCCGTCTCGCGCTGCCAGCTGTTGGGATGCTCGAACAACTCGACCAGTTCCCCCGCCGTCGCCTTGCCCAGCTTCGGCGACGGCGGTCGCTTGAAATGATCCGGCATGATGCGCCAGATGCGGCCCTTGTCCCGGCCATTCGTCACGTCGATGATCTTGAGAATGTCTTCCGGAATGGCGCTGGGAAACTCGATGACCTCCCGGTACATGTCGCAAAGGTACAAACAACCATCGGGACCATTGGCAACGTTGACGGGCCGAAACCAGTTTGTTGAGGGCGGTTCAAAACGGCGGCGGTGGGGGAGGGTTGGGGCGGTTGAATTTGGCGGCGCACATGGGTTCACGTC